>CAUZOL010000025.1:0-38937 GCA_963581435.1 Planctomycetota bacterium | reverse complement strand
CTTCCAACGAATTGCGCGCCCATAGATCAAGATGATTCGTCGGTTCGTCGAGAACAAGCAGGTTGACGTTTTGGGCGGCCACCTTTGCCAACGCGACTTTGCACTTCTCGCCGCCACTCATATGGCCGACCGTCTGCAAGGCGAGATCGCCGCGAACTCCAAACCGCGCCAACAGTTTTCGCAACTGGGCGGGCTTCATATCGGGTGCGTCTGGCGGTCGAATCGCTTCGATGGCGTCAACGTTCTGATCGACCGATTCCAGTTGCTGATCGAAGTAACCGACTTTCACGCCGGTTCCTTGACGGACGGTGCCGCTGTCGGGCGAAATCTCCCCCAGCAAAGTACGCAGCAACGTCGTTTTGCCGCTGCCGTTTGGCCCCAGAATACCAACACGATCTTCGCGATTGACGCGCAATGTGAAATCTGAAAACAGCGGCGTGTCGAATCCCTTGCCAACTTCCACCGCGTCGATCACCCAATCGCCGGTGCGCGTCGCCTCTCCGAAATCCATCGAAACTTCGCCGAAACTCTGCTGCAATTCGATCCGGTCATTCTGCATCCGTTCGAGTTTCTTCTCGCGGTCGGCCGCCTGCGCATGTTTTTGTCCGGATTTGTTCCGTCGAATGAAATCCTCTGTGCGTGCGATTTCTTCGTTCTGTTTTTCGTGGCCGCGCTGGAGCACCTTGTTTCGTTCTTCGCGCAGCTTCCAATAGGCGGTGAAATTCCCGGGGTAATCGCTCAGCTGGCCGCCGTGCAGTTCCAGCGTGCGCTGGGTTACCCGGTCGAGAAAATACCGGTCGTGGCTGACAATGATCATCGCCTGATCGCAGCGAGACAAGAACGACTCCAGCCACTCGGTGGCCGCGATGTCGAGATGGTTTGTCGGTTCATCCAGCAGCATCAGCGACGGATTCTGTAGCAGCATTCGCGCGAGCAACGCCCGGCTCTGCTCTCCGCCGCTGAACCGCTGCAGCGGGCGGTCGTATTGATCCGGCGTGAATCCCAACCCCGTCAGCACTTCATCGACGCGATGATCGATGTTGTAACCGCCGAGGCGACGCAACTCCTCCTGCAGATGATCGTACTGCTGGTTTAACCGTTCCAATCGTGCGGGGTCGCCTTCGTCAGCGATGAGGGCGGCGACGTCGGCGGCATTCGCCTGCAACTCGTACAAAGGCGACAAGCCGGCTTTGGCTTCGTCGATTAACGTGCGGTCGGCTGCAAACTCGGCCCGCTGTTCCAGCAAGGCGATTTCAGCCGAAGTGTGCCGATTGAGGTCTCCCACGTCGGCGTGATCCAACCCGACAATGATCCGCATCAGCGTTGTCTTACCGGTGCCATTGGGACCGACCAGACTAATTCGCTCGCCGCTTCGCACATCGAACGTAACATCGTGAAAAATCGGTTCGGTGTCGAATTGCCGCGACAGCCGTTGGGCGGAAAGCAAGATCATCTTCGACGTCGGCTCCGCAAAACGGTCACAGCAAGATCGAACGGCGAAAGAAACGACTCGCCGGTGGTCCATCTTAGTTGATCTGTCTAGAATGGATCAACGGACGCTTGTGGCGGCCGAGATGAGGCAATCGGCCAAGCTTGCCAAGCCGAGTTGACGCGGATAGTCTGGGGCGATTCCCCGCACTTTCGCTGCTTTCTCGTACCGACGCGCCGCGTCCCGAAGAAGAATCATCGGAAAACAGAGCATTGAGCGAGCAGTTGCGACGCAGAGCGTCGAAGAAGTGCGTTCCCACGCGGAGCGTTGGGACAAGACACTCCCGCGAATTATAATACGACACCTGAATTAAGAGGATGTGCAGTTCGATGACGACCACGTCAGACGTCAAAACGCAAATTCACGTGGGGCACAGCCCCGATCCCGACGACGCCTTCATGTTCCACGCGTTGGCGAACGACAAAATTGACACGGGCAATTATGTCTTCACGCATACGCTGCAGGACATTGAAACGCTGAACCGTCGCGCCCTGAAGGCCGAACTCGAACTGACAGCCGTCAGCCTGCACGGTTACGCCTACATGACCGACAATTACGCGTTGTGCGCCTGCGGGGCAAGCATCGGCGACAATTACGGTCCGATGGTTGTCGCTCGCGAAGCACTTGGCATCGACGGGCTGCGCGGCAAAACAATTGCCATTCCCGGCGAAATGACCACCGCGTTCCTTACGCTGAAACTACTACTCGGCGACGACTTCAAACACGAAATGCATTCGTTCGACGAGATTCTCAACCTGGTGGAAGCGGGCAAGGTGGATGCCGGCCTGATCATTCACGAGGGGCAATTGACATATGCCGACCAGGGGCTGAAATTGATTGTCGATCTGGGTTGCTGGTGGCACGACGAAACGGGACTGCCACTGCCATTGGGTGCCAACGCCATCCGCAAGGACCTCGGCGCGACCGCGATGGACGAAGTGACGGTGCTGTTGAAGCAGAGCATTCGCTACGGACTCGAACATCGTGAGGAAGCGCTGGAATACGCTTTGCAATACGGTCGCAATCTGGATCACTCGAAAGCCGACCAATTCGTCGGCATGTACGTGAACGACTGGACGCTCGATTTCGGCGAACGCGGTCGCGAAGCGGTCGCCACGTTGCTCGATCGCGGCTTCAAAGCGGGCATCATTCCCAACCCGGTGAAGTTGGAGTTTATTGGGTAAGTTTTTTTCCGAGCTGATCTCTACCGCCTCACCGTCTCAACCTGAATGGAAACTTCTTAATGAGTTCTGCTGAGTACCTGTCGAAATTATTCGGGCTGGATGGCAAGACGGCGGTTGTGATTGGTGGCACCGGCGTGCTGGGTGGGGCGTTTAGTGACGCGCTGGCCGGCGCGGGGGCGCACGTGGTCGTTGTCGGCCGAAATGCCGAACGTGGTGAAGAGTGTGCGTCTCGAATTGCCGCAGCCGGTGGCAGTGCGGAGTTTGTCGCCGCCGATTCGACCTCGCGCGACGACCTGGAAGCGATTGCCTCGAAATTGACAGCCGATGGCCGCAATTGCGATGTCCTCGTGAACGGTGCGGGCATTAATTCGGCAACGCCGTTCCTGGAGATCGAGGATGAAGAGTGGGAGCGGATTCTGAACACGAATCTCCGCAGTGTCCGTCTCGCCTGCCAGGTGTTCGGGAAGCAGATGCTCGATGCGGGAACCGGCGGTTCGATCATCAACATCGCCTCGCTCAGCGGCGTGACCGCGTTGTCTCGCGTCTACACCTATGCGGCGACCAAGGCTGCCGTCATCAATCTCACACAGAATCTGGCCCGCGAATGGGCACCGCAGAACATCCGCGTGAACGCGCTTTCGCCCGGCTTTTTCCCAGCCGAACAGAATCGCAAGGTTCTCACACCCGACCGGATCGAGAGCATCATGCGGCACACGCCCGCCGACCGATTTGGCTCGCCGGAAGAGTTGGCGGGGGCAATTCTGCTGATGGCCTCGCCGACGGCCGGCAGCTTTCTGACGGGTGAGAACATCGTCGTCGATGGTGGGTTCATGGCGATGACGATTTGACGCGGAAGACGGCGTCGTCCGATCGAACAACGAACAAAATGAAAACACTCAGCCTCGCGCCCAAACACCGCTATTTGACGCGGTTCGACCCCAAACGAGTTCCGCACTCGTTTACCGACGTGCTGATTATTGGCGGTGGCATTGCCGGTCTCCGCGCTGCGATGGCGGTCGATCCATCGCTGCAGACGGTTGTTCTCAGTAAGGACGTGCTGTCGCAATCCAACAGCGCGTATGCCCAAGGAGGAATTGCCGGCGTTCTCGATCCGCTCGACGATTTCACGAACCACATTGCCGACACTGTCGCGGCCGGCAAGGGGCTGTGCGATGCCTCCTTCGTCGAAATGGTCGTCCGCGAAGCACCTGCGCTGATCAAGGAGTTGATCGGTTACGGCACGCAGTTCGACAAGGAGCAAGGCGAAATCGCCCTCACACAGGAAGGCGGACACAGCCATCGGCGGGTTGCCCACGCCTTGGGCGATGCCACCGGCAAAGAAATTATGCGGGCCATGATGCAGCGCGTTCGCGAGCGCGAGACTGCTGGAGCAGCTCAAATCTGGGAAGAGACGTTCGTCCTCGATCTGCTCACCCACGAAGGCGTTTGCCGCGGTGCATTGGTCTGGAACCCGCGTCACGGCAAGACGTTTGTCTGGTCGAAGCAGACGATTCTCGCAACCGGCGGCGCAGGGCGACTGTATCGAGAGACGACGAATCCGGACATCGCGACGGCCGATGGTCATGCCTTCTCGTTTCGGGCAGGGGCCGAACTGCGAGACATGGAGTTCGTGCAGTTTCACCCCACCGTCTTGTACATCGCCGGAAGCTCACGTCACCTCATTTCCGAGGCGGTGCGCGGCGAAGGAGCGTACCTGCGCGACAGCACGGGCTATCGCTTTATGAGCGACTACGATGACGCAATGGAGTTGGCTCCGCGCGACGTTGTCAGCCGAGCGATTACAAGCCAGATGAATAAATCGCGGCATCCGTGCGTCTATCTCGACCTGACCCATCTCGACGAAGAGTTGATCGGCGATCGGTTTCCGCATATTGCCAAAGTCTGTGCAGAGTTCGGCCTCGACATTGCCCGCGATCTGATTCCCGTCCGGCCCGGCGCGCATTATATGGTGGGCGGACTGTCGGTTGATTCCCACGGACAGACCACGCTTCCCGGTTTGTGGGCAGCCGGCGAGGCAACGTCTTCGGGATTACACGGCGCAAATCGCCTGGGGTCGAACAGTTTGCTGGAAGGATTGTTCCTGGGGTCACGGGCTGGAACATGTGCCTCGCAATTGGCGAGCGACGAGGCAGACAGTTTTTCGGCGATCCCGCTCATTTCCGACTGGTCCAGCGGCGCACACGATGATGACGAACTCGATCTGCTCGACATTTTCAATTCGTTGACGAGCCTGATGTGGCGAAACGTCGGAATTGCCCGCGATGCAGAAGGACTGGAGAAAGCCGATCAGCAAGTCGGCTTCTGGGACCGCTACGTTTCCGAGCGGGAATTCTCCGAGCCACACGGCTGGGAACTGCAAAACATGTTGCTGACCGCCCGGTTGATTATCGCTGCGGCATCAGCGAGAACAGAGAGTCGCGGCGTGCACTTTCGCAATGATTTCCCCAACACCAATTCTGCGATGCAGCAGCACATTGCGATTGTCGCCGATCACGGTTAACCGGCGAGCGGTGGGCGTAAGCCCACTGATGGTATTGGTTGCCTGATCGGACGCCATGCTTGGAAGTACCAGCCGGCTTAAAGCCGGCGGCTCGCCTACGATGTGTTGTTCGTCTGCTTTTGCTTCACGGCATCTCACGCAGCGCGAGAAATCGGTGCTGGCTCGTCGTTCGATTGCGAGACCGCAACAACGTGCGGTTTCCGCGCCATGAACTGCACGCGGTGTCCTTGATTCGCAAGGCGTGCCAGATTCGACACTCCCTGTTCGAAGACCCGCACCAGTGACGAATACCACCTCTTCTTCTGCGTCTTGGAAATCCAACGAAACCCGGTGGTATCGATTTCCTCGAGTTCCAGATTACTGTTCGCGCAGTAACGCTCCAGCAATTTCGGGCTGAAGACGTAACGATGTTCCTTTGCCGAATGCAGGTATTCCCATTCGCCGCCGGAAAACTGAAACGCCCAGCTATCGAAATTCAACGTCGAGGCAATCAGCACGCCGCCGGGCCGCAATAGCTTGTCAACATCGGCCAGAAATTCGCCTGGAGAAACGACATGTTCAAGCAAATTAGCCGCCCAAATGACGTCGAAACTTTCTGGCTTTAATTCTGGAACGACAGCTTCCAGCGTGCCGGTCCGCACATCCAGCCCCCATTTGTTACGGGCATAGCTGGCGGCGGCCTCTGATATTTCTACACCAACGGCATCCCATCCAGCGCGCTGAACAACATTGAGGAAGTCGCCCAACGAGCAGCCGATTTCGAGAAATGCACCGCTCTGGCGATGCGACTCAAACGAAGCCAATCGTTCGGCCGTCTTGCGATGCCATCGTCGCGACCACTGCGGGCTGTCGTCGGCCCCAGCAGTAACGCGAGTTGCGTACCGCGTCCGCGCTCCCGGTGCATAATAGGAATGATCGTAGAAAGCAGAGAGGCTATTTTCGTCAGCAATGCTGTACACCAACCCGCAACCGCCGCAGGTGAAATAGGAGCCGTCGGCAACAGACGTAAGGAATTCCCGCTCGTGCGATCCGCAAAGATCGCAACACACGGCATCCCCTCCCGTGACTTCCAAGGGGAATGCAGAGACATCCGATTGCTGATTCATATGGTGGTGCCCTGCGGCTACTCTTCGATGGCGTCTTGACCGTGCCAGATCAAATTGATGCGGTGCAATGGAAGCATCAAAAGCCCGCTGTCGGTGGCCTGACGTCGCGACTTGTAGCTAAAATCAAATTTGGGGGCAAGCGGAGATCGAACCGTTCAAACCTCAGTGTCTGGCCTCCGAATTCAGTTCACCCAGCAAGGATAACATGAAAATCCTTCCAGTATTAGACTTGTTGGGCGGCGTGGTGGTTCGTGGTGTGGCCGGCCAACGCGATACGTACCGTCCGGTTGAAAGCTGCCTGGCGACAACGGCCGATGCGATGGACGTTGCGCGTGCGTTTCGCCGCAACTTGGGGCTGTCGGAACTGTATGTCGCCGATCTCGATGCCATCCTGCACCAACGCCCGAATCAATCGATCTATCGGTCCTTGATACGCGATGGCTTCAAAATCATGGTCGATGCGGGACTAACCAACCTGCGGCAGGCCGAGGAGATTCTATCGACCGGAGCGAGCAGCGTGATTGCGGGGCTGGAGACAATTCCGGGGCCGAAACTACTGGCGTCACTCTGCGAGACATTCGATCACCAACAGGTGACGTTCAGCCTCGATCTGCAAGAGGGCATGCCGCTGGGCGATACTTCACTATGGGAAACGGCTGACCCATTCGAGATCGGCATGCGGGCAGTCGATGTCGGTGTGCGGAAAATGATCGTCCTTGATCTGGCACAGGTGGGCGTCGGGGAAGGAGTGCCCACCCAGCCGCTCTGCCGACGTCTACAGGAAGGATGTCCGCAGTTGCAACTCATCACCGGTGGGGGGGTCCGCGATTTGACGGACCTTGAGAATTTACAGAGTTCCGGAATCGATGCCGTCCTCGTAGCCTCGGCACTGCACAACGGTCGCATCGGCCGAGCGGAAATCGACGCAATCCAAGCAACCGATGGGTCTTAACTCGCTGCTGGCTCAATATCAGTCGATACAGGAAACTCGCAAAGCGACACGCTGTCGCCGGTCTCGGCCAATACCTCAGCCAATGTGGTTGCGGCAAACGCCTCTTCAACCGACGCCAATGCATTGTCGAGCCGACGATGCAGTGGACATAGTTTCACTCCATGCGCGGCCAGCCCGAGCGGGCATTCGCGAATGCGACCGATCGGATCGACGGCGTTGACAACTTGCAGAATGGTCAAATCCTCCGGATCGTGGGCCAATGCAATCCCACCGCCGATCCCCCGATACGACTTGACGATGCCGCCTTGACGCAAGCACTGCAAAACCTTGGACAAATACGCTTTGGGAACCCGAGTCACCCCGGCAATTTCTTCGGTCGTCTGTGGGGATTCCCGGTTCATCGACAGGCAGGCGACCGCCCGTAAAGCGTATTCGACCGTTTGAGAAAACATAAAAACCACCTCTAAAAACCAAAACTGGACATTGACATCCAGAAGTGACGAAGTATAGTACCAGAAACCGGATGACATACTCCAATTTTGACGGCATGTCGAACTGCCGTCTAGCCCGATCTCGGAATATTTGCACCTGCAGTTCACAAAGATTCACATCAAAAGGAACATTAAAAATGGAACACATTGACGAAGGCCGTCTCGAAACCGACCCGGAATATCGCTTTGGCTATCTCGCCGGTTTCATGGGATTCGGCGAAGAGGACATTGCGGCGGTCCACGGTGCGGCCGAGCATTTGGGACCAGTCGTGCCGCAACTGGTCGATGCCGTCTACGACAAGCTGTTTTCCTACGATGCCACCAAACGGCATTTTGTCCCCCGCCAGTCGGGCTACGAAGGTCCCTTGCCCGACAGCGTTGACGCGCTCGAGCAGGATCACGAGTTGATTGAGTTTCGCAAGCAGCATTTGGGGCGGTACTTGGTCACGCTGGTTACGAAGCCCTATAACGGAAAAATGGTTGCGTATCTCGACATGGTCGGCAAGATGCACACACCCAAGGCCGGCAGCAAAGCACTCGACGTTCCCCTGGTTCAGATGAACGCACTGATGGGATTTGTTGCCGACGCACTGCTGGCGACAATTGCCAGTTTGGGGTTGGATCACGATGTGGAAGTCCGCACGCAAAGGGCATTCAGCAAACTACTATGGATTCAAAACGACCTGATCAACCGGCATTACGCTGCCAACCCTGAAGTTGCATCGGCCTGGGAGAGATGCCGCGGCGCATCCGAGGGGGTGCGTCGCGTCAAACGAACGGGCCGCAACTTGTTACTGAGAGTGAGCAGATTTCAACAGGTCATCAAAGGCAAGGCGGTGAGATTGGCCGCAAGAATCCCAAAAACACACGAGAATAGCAGCCCCATCCCTGCCAAGAACATGAGTTGACCATCGTGGAAATGGGTATGAATTGGCACTGTTTCTCTTTGTGGTTTTTTGCGTTTCTTGTGGCCATTTCCGCGAAAACTGATCACTTTGAATTCTTAGGCGTCACTCGCGATTCACCGGCCGTTCGACGTTCGGTCTTCTCCGATCACCGGGACGAAAACCGCGCGGCGGTCCTTGTGGCGGAAACGGCCGCTGCCCATTGGGGCCACCTCGTTCGGCGTCGCGTCCACCGCGGCGAGGAAACGAGTTGCCGCGCGGACCTTCACCGCCGCGAAACGCTGCCAGTTGGAAGAACAGCGGACGCAATGCCGGATAGGGCTGCAGCCTCTCATACATTCGCAGCCTGCGAAAACGGCGGTGAATAAACTGTTCTTTATCATCCTGCGACGATAGCTCGTTGTAGTAGCGGCGTTCATCGGATGTCATTCGCTGAGAAACCCGGTTCATTTCCATTTTCGTCGGCGCGATACCTTCCAGGTTTTTCGCCAGATCGCATCCCAGAATCTCGACAATATTGCCGGCAACAATCCGGAGTTCGACGTCTTTGAACCGGCGAACGTCGGCAATCCCGTTGCGAAACTCGCCGGCTGGCAGCGCGGCAATCATTTTGGCCATCAGCCGGTCATCGAACATGGATGACCAGTTTCGAGAACGAATTTGATCACGTTTGCTTTCAGCCAGTGAATTCAATACGAACATCGACCGCTGCCATTCCGTCTTGCCTTTCAGTTCACCGGGCGGGACCGAAAGCTCTTTGGCAATCACACCGATCATCGCTGCCAGATCCTCACGACCGAGTCGCGGAGCGCCTTCCGATAGGGGTTCGGGGGTTGCCTGTTGATCTTTCAATTGCCGCACGCGTTCGATGCGTCCATCAAGATCACTAATCGCCCGCAGTTCCTCCCGCTGAAATGGAGAGAGAGTCTTCAACCAGTTGCGATAACGGTCGAGTGTTACGCGGAGCGCTTCGGCATTTTTTGCGACCTGCAATTGTTGATGCAATTCGCGGTAGCGCTGTTGTGTTTCAGGCGACATCTCCAGGAACGCGCGGTAATTTCTATCGAGCTGCGCCCGTTGCGCCGGTGTCATCTGCTCGATTTCCCGCCGATGCAGCGACAGGCGCGAACCGCCATCGTCACTCTTCCCCGCCCCAAGCAACAGGGCGACAAGAACCGGAACGAACAGGCAGCCGCCAAGCAGCAGCCCGCAGCGATTAAGGTTTTTGCGTTTGTTGGTTGTCATTCAAGACACCATCCGTTTCGAGTTTTTGCAGATACTCGATGCTGCCGATCTCTGTGTAAATGTCCAAATCCTTCACAACCGAAAACTCTTCGACCAAACGGGTCGAGTCGTCGCGACTGAAACGTCCGCCAATCAGCACCCCCAGTAGCACTGAAAGTGCCAAACCCACAACCCAGCCGGCGATGAGAATTTTGCTATCGACTCGCCGACGCTGCGTCTCGTCGTTGTCTGCTGCGGAATGACCCGACACCTGAATCATTGAGAGTGTGCGTGCCGTGAATTCTTCGGAGACCTCCGGTCGCGGCAACTCATCGAGCATTTCATACGTACGGGCCAGTGATTCCACTTCACCACGGACGTCAGAATTCTCAGCCAGTGTCTGCTCAATCGCCTGCGTTGCGGCCTCATCCAACTCGCCGTCGAGATAGGCAACGAGGTTTTCACGCGTCTCAGGATTTCGGGGGGACTCTGTGGGCATTGTCTTTTTCGACGAAAGTTTCAGGCAACCGACATGTCCGTTTATCGGACGTAGGATTCCAATCGCTCTTTGAGATTCTCCCGCGCCCGGGACAATAACGACTTGACGGCCGTCGGCGTCATGTCCATCGACACGGCGATGTCGGCGTAACTCATTCCTTCAAACCGATTCAGTAACAACGCCATTCGCTGCCGTTCGTTCAGTGTGTCGAGCGCTTCGCGAACGACGGTACGAATTTCGCGTTTGTCCAATTGCCGAGTCGGCATCAACGCCGACTTGTCGGCAACGAGTTTTTCTTCGGGTCTCGGTCCCAGCGGGCCAGAATCGCGAACACTGAGCGGGACTTCCTTACGTCGTCCCTTACTTCGTCGCGAATTGCTGGCCAGATTGTTGGCGATGCGAAACAGCCAGGTCGAAAACTTGGCCGTGGGAACGTATCGCGACTTCACGCGATAAATCCGCAGAAAAACCTCTTGCGCCAGATCTTCGGCCTGTGCTTGTTCATTTAACACGTGGTGAAACACGGAAACCAGCCGGTCCTGGTACGCCGAGACCAACTGCGTAAACGCATCGTCGTCGCCCTGCTTCACACGCATCATCAACTGCACATCGGGATCGCGAAGATGCGGAAACTGCTTGGTATCGCTTGCGATCACGTTGCGTCCGGACGATTGCGGATTGGGGCCTGTCTGCATTAAACCCGAGTCGCCGCCCAAGGTTTCTCTCCAATTCGCCCGACGAATTACAAATCCGTTGATATCGACAGCACGCCTTGTTCCCGTGGGTGCCGCCACGCCATTATAATGGTTCAATCTGTCAGCGACATGGCGTTGGAACTACAAGTTGTCGGCTGACCGCCTAAATCTTACGTCATTGAGTCGTTGTGGAGTACCAGACGGTAATGTCTTTGAGCACGCTTCCTTTAAGTTATTGCACGAACGTCCATCCGGGGCAATCGATTGCGGAAATCGATAACGGTCTCGATCAATACACGGTCGCTGTGCAAAAAAAGTTGGATCGGCCACTTGCAGCGGGATTGTGGCTGGCCCGCCCGGTCACAACGGAATTGTTACAAAACGAACGCTCACTGGCGGAATTCACCGAGCGGCTGCAGCAGCGCAAGCTGACCTGCTACACGCTCAACGCCTTTCCCTACGGCGATTTCCACAGCGAACGCGTGAAAGAAAACGTCTACATCCCCGATTGGTCGAAACCGGAGCGGCTGGAATACACCCACGATTGTGCGCGAATTTTGTCAGCCTTGATGCCCGAAGGAACCGAGGGCAGCATTTCGACCGTGCCGCTTGGATTCAAAGAATTCACACACCCCGACGATTTTTTTGATCGATCCGTTGAGCAATTAATTGAACTCGCCCGACGACTCGACAGTCTTTACGACGAAACCGGCAAGTTGATCCGTCTGGCGATTGAGCCAGAGCCATTCTGTTTGCTGGAAACGACCGACGAAGCGATCGCGTTCTTCGAAAGGTTGTGGCAACAAGCCGACGGCTGTGGAGCGGGCGACGTCGTTCGTCGCACCCTTGGTCTCTGCTACGATGTATGCCATCAAGCGGTGGAATTCGAGGATGTCGGCGAATCGATTCAGCGGCTGAACAACGCCGGAGTGCGGATCAACAAGGTTCACATTACCTGTGCCGTCGAACTCGACAATCCGGCTGAAAACGAAGAGGGACGCCGTGCGCTAGCGCAATATGTGGAGCCACGTTATCTGCATCAGACGATGGCGAGAAGGTCTGACGGGCGTGTGCTACGGTATGTCGATCTGAGTTCGGAGCTGGCGTTGGAACCCGACGAAGAGTTTCTAAACGCCGACGTTTGGCGCATTCATTTCCACGTCCCCGTCGATGCGGAATCGCTGGGACCGCTGGGAACAACACGTGCCGAATTGCGAGAGGGGCTGACGGCGGTTGCCGCCCTGCAGTACGCGCCGCACCTGGAAGTCGAAACTTACACGTGGCAGGTTCTTCCCGGCGAACAGGGCAGCGATCTCGTCGATGGCCTGACCCGCGAACTCGTCGCGACCCACGAATTGCTGTCACAGGTTTGAGATTGCCAACCCATCAATGCAAATAGCCGACGAGCAAGCTCGCCGGCTATTTGCGATTGTGCAACTTTGTTGAGCCGAACGGCTCAACCGTCAACCGTCAACCGTCACAGCGTTACTCGTTCCGCGGTCGTTCCGGACGCCGGTTACCGTCCCCATTTGGCCGTCGGCCACCCTCTTGTCCGGGACGCCGACCGCCATCTGCGCCGGGTCGTCGGCCTTCCGGGCGACCACCCTGACTTCTCTTGATCCGCTCAACCAACTTCTTCAGTTCATCCTTGTCTAGCGCGCCGTCTTTGTTCGCGTCTGCGTACTGCAACACGCGTTGCAGTCTCTCGGGCAGTTCGTCTTTGGTCAGCTTGCCGTCTTTGTTCTTGTCGTTCTGCAGAAGCCTCTCGACCGAAATACCACCGCCAGGTCCGCCCTGTCCCGGTTGTCCTGGTCGACCACGCCCCGCATCACCCGGACGTCCATTTTCGCCGGGCCGACCACGTCCCGCTTCACCGGGGCGTCCACCACGACCAAAATCGGGGCGTATTTCGTCCTGCGTCAGCTTGCCGTCCTTGTTCTTATCGAGACTCTTGAGCGCGGCGGCGGCATTCTCGATTTCTTTCGCGGAAATCTGACCGTCTTTGTCGGCGTCGAGGGCAACCATCAGCGGTGGTGGGTTGGGGCGGAAGCCATCTCGCGGGGGACCATCCGGTCTGTCGCCTCTGCCGGTTCTAGCAGGACGACCTTCTGGACGTCTGCCACCTCTGTCAGAACGGTCGTCAGGTTGATCGGGGCGTGCTTGCCGGTCGCGGTTGCGTGGCGGGTCTTTTTTGTCCGCAGCATCCTGCGCGAATGCCGTCCCAATCACCAAACCGGCCACTGCCGCCGCAGCGAGTCCCAACATTAGCTTCTGCATCGTTTCTCTCCCTCGTTTCGTTTCGTTTCGTTGTTTATGTCGCCAACGGGTGGCCGACGATTTGCCGCACCCACTTATATCGACACTCAATCAACTCAGGTAGCCGGCCCGCAGTCGAATTCGATCACCGCACCTGACCAACATTGAACAACTCAACGCCCCACAGGTTTCGGTCGGTTCGAAGGAAATATGTGCTTCCCCACAAAAAACCGGTCGTGGCCATGATTGAATTACGGAGGTCGCTACGACATGCGGAACCGCAATGGTATGCTGGAAACTGCAGGAACCGACCTGAGTTTTAAAAATGAATCGCGAGCCATCGCCCATTCCCTTGTCTCGGAGAACCCTTCATGCGCTGTTCTTGTTTGCGAAATGCCGGTTGGCTGGCCCTCTTCGGCTTGATACTTTTCTGCGAAATTACCGGTGCGGCTGAACCGCAGCCGGTTGTGACCGATGTCTTCGTCGCTGGCGAGGGCGGTTATCACACCTATCGAATTCCCGCGATCATCACCTCAAAGAAAGGAACGCTGCTGGCGTTCTGCGAAGGCCGTAAGACAGGCCGATCCGATCACGGCGATCTCGACATGTTACTGCGGCGTTCGACGGACGGCGGAAAGACGTGGCGACCGGTGCAGTTGGTCTATGAGGAAGGAGGCGTGAAGAAAACGACGATTGGCAATCCCTGCCCCGTTGTTGACCAGAAGACCGGGCGAATCTGTTTGCCCTTCTGCCGCAACAACGACGATGTTCTCATTTCCTACAGCGACGATGACGGCCTCACATGGTCGGCCCCCAAGTCGATTACGGCCGACGTTAAGAAACCGGATTGGGGCTGGTATGCGACCGGGCCGGGAGTTGGAATCCAATTGACCAACGGCAAACACAAAAGCCGGCTGGTCATTCCATGCGACCATCGCGAAACAATCGACGGCCGCGGCATCAAACTTTCCCACGTTTTCTACAGCGACGACGGCGGCAAGAGTTGGAAACTGGGCGGATCGGTCGAGCGGCACACCGATGAATGTCAGGTCGTGGAATTAGCCGACGGCACGCTGGTGATCAACATGCGCAACTATTGGGGCCGCGACGGCAAGGAGCAGAAGAAAGACAAGAAACGCGCGGTCGCGCTCAGCCACGACGGCGGCATCTCGTGGCAGTCGTTTCGATTCGATACGACATTGATCGAACCCATCTGTCAGGCCAGTTTCATCCGCTATTCTGCCAGAGGAAAAACGGCGAATGTTCCGCTGCTATTTTCCAACCCGGCATCAACTTCGGCTCGGCATCGCCTGACTGTCCGTTTGAGTCGCGATGAAGGTAAAACCTGGCCGGTCTCGCGTCTGTTGCACGAAGGGCCGTCGGCGTATTCGTGCCTGACCGTGCTTGCCGATGGCAACGTCGGCTGCCTGTACGAAGCGGGCAGCAAGAACGCCTACGAAACAATCCGGTTCGCCCGCTTTTCCCTCGATTGGTTCGAGGCGGATAGCCAATCGTCGCCGTAGGCGTTGAACGAGGCTCAAAACTCAACAACGAAAGACACCGGCATGCCGATTGATGATGCGATAGTTGAACAGGTTCGCGCGGCCGTGCAGACCGAGCGGTTGCTCGATACGGCGATGCGACTGATTGAAGTTCCCAGCCCCACATGTTCCGGTGCTGCGGTCGCGGATCGTATGGCGGAGATTCTTGCCGATGACGGTTTTACCGTTGAACGGCCCGAGGCGGGATGGCCGGAGGCTCCAGCGGTTGCCGTGCGATTTCACGCGAAGAACAACGGACGGACGATTCAATTCAACGGCCACCTCGACACGGTGCACCTGCCATTTGTGCCTCCGCGAGTCGAAGAGGGCGTTCTGTACGGCAGCGGTTCGTCGGACATGAAGGGGGGCATTGCTGCCATGATCGAAGCGCTGCGGGCGCTGCGCGATAGTGGCACCTTATCGTCTGGTTCCGTCTTGCTGACCGCGCACGACTTGCACGAAGCGCCGTGGGGAGATGGCAGCCAGGTTGATCGCTTGATCGACGCCGGTTTTGTCGGCGATGGCGTGTTGCTGCCGGAATACCTCTGCGACCGACTGCCGGTCATCGGGCGTGGATTGGCTGTGTTGTCGGTGAAAGTCAGCCGGCCGGGTGAGCCGGTGCACGAAGTGCTGGGCGGTTTACAACAGCCGAATGTGATCCGCGCCGGCGCGGATATCGTCCTGCAATTTGAGAAACTCGATGAGGAATTGGCAAAGAAGACGCATCCGCTGGCTGGCCGCGAGAGTCTGTTTGTCGGACAGATCCAGGCGGGCGAAATCTATAACCAGTCTCCCACCGTACTGGAATTGGCGGGTACACGGCGATGGCTGCCGGGAACTTCAGCCGGCCACGCGAAAGAGCAATTTCACGAAATCCTCGCGGAAATCGCGGAACAACGCGGCGTCGAAATCGAAGGCGACTTCCGGTTCGTCCGCGATGCGTACGAGATCAGCGAGACCGACCCGCTCGCCGCCGCGTTTCAGGATGCGTATTCCGCCGTCGATGGTCAGCCATTAACGGTCGGGGCGAAACCTTTTGTCGATGACGGCAACACGTTTGTGCACCGCGGCGGCATACCCGCTGTGACGCACGGCCCCAACGCAAAGGGAGCGCACACAGTGCTTGAAGAAGTGCCGGTGGAAGAACTGGTCCGCGTGGCGATTGTGTACGCGCTGACCGCAATTCAGTTCTGCGGCGGGTGATTCATTAGATCCCACGGGACGCGGCCCGTGGGCTTTGGGGCTGAGACAGGTTTTATTCCAACACCTGTCCGTCATCGCCCATTGGGAAGTTTTCCTCGTCGAGCGGCTCGACAATGGCGTACCGGCCTTCGGTCCAGCGGAACAAATCGACGTTACGACAGCGTTCGCTACAGAAGGGGAAGAACTCCTGCGCGGCAGCGTCTTCTGGCAACTCCTTTTCGCACACACCACAGGTCTGTCGGCGTATCATCGGTGTGGCTTTCCGGCTGAAGGTTCGCGGTTTTCAATCGGACGACTTCGATTTCGACTTCGATTTTGACTTGGATTCACTCTTGGTCGATGAAGACGACTTGCTGTCGCTACTTTCCTGGCTCTTCTTCTGGGCCGTCTTGTCCGCTGCAGCCGCCTTCTTGTAGGCCGAACTGCGATAATCGGTTTGGTAGAATCCCGATCCCTTGAAGATGATGCCCGCTCCAGGCCCGATGACGCGTTTGGCCTTCAACTTGCCGCATTCGGGGCATTTTCGCTTGGGGTTCGCGGTTATCTGCTGAAACAACTCCCATTTGTGATCACAGGATTTGCAAACGTAATCGTATGTCGGCATTCTTTTTCAGTCCTTCTCCTGGAAGGCGCTGTTCGCGCCTCCACTTACTACACAACGATTCTCAATCCGTCCGTTGGCGGCAACCGTTATTGACCCATGTCGGTCGCTTGCCGTACAGTTCCGGCCCTTTGGGTTTTCTATTGTGGCGGTGATAGCCGTCGATGACCAGTCAACAGCGAGTCGGCCATGCCTGTCGGCGTCGAGCTTCAAGAAAAACTATACATTTGCCCCGGTGAAACGCGGCCGATTTCTCGCTCGGTGCATTTATCTCGGCTGGCGGCGTTCTTTCCCGCGTGCCGTGAGTGTCCTTTTCGCTGCGATACCGGTCAGTTGTCCAAGGCAACAGTCGAACGGCTGCAGTTGACCGAACACCGGGTGGAACGCGCGTCGTTGTTCACCCCTGAAGGTGTGCGTGGCGCTTACATCAACGAGTTGACGCGCAGCAAAGCCGGCCAGATGGCTGCCGCGCTGGCCCGGCTGCTGTGGCAGGAGTCGCCGCTCATCGGTCGTGCCGCAACGGCCGAACAGGGACACCGCCCACGGCGACCGTCGGTGGTGGTGGGGCACGATGAACGCCCCTCATCTCCTGACATTGTCACCGGCGTCGCGACGTCACTGCGACGAATGGGTTGTCAGGTGATCGACATCAGCCTGACGACCAAACCCTGCTTCTGGTTTTCGGTGGACCACCTCGATGCCGATGCCGGGGTTTTCGTAACCGGTGCCGGCTCGCCCCCATCGTGGACGGGGCTTGATTTCTGTGGGCGTCACGGGGCACCGTTGTCACAACGACCCGCGAGCGCGTCAAGCTGTGAAACGGCCGGCGAAATTGATCTCAATCGAATTGAAGAGCAGTTGCGGCAGCCCTTCAGCCGATCAACACGGCATGCCGGTCCCTACCGAACCTTTCAGGCGGCAGTTCCGTATGAAGCCAGATTGTGGAAGCACTTTCACGCATTGCGTCCGTTGACCGTTGCCTGCGCATGTCCCAATCGCCTGACCCGTCGGACTTTGGAGCGGATTTTCGAGACGCTTCCGTGCCAACTCAATCTGGTCGATGTGCCGAACCGTGTTCGCAATCCTCTCGATGCTGACGACGCTGATGTCGAACGTTTGAGCCAGGCGGTTCAAAAACAGCAAGCCGATTTGGGCGTGCTGATTGACGAGGACAGTCAACGCTGCGGCTTCGTCGATGAACGGGGCCAACATGTGTCGGCCGAACGAATGACTCAATTGCTCTGTCAATTGATGCTAACAGAACACCCCGGCGAGACCGCCGCCATCGAGACATCATTGATCCAATCCGTGTACCCCGTCGTCGAACTATCCGGTGGACAGTTGGTTGACGGCGGTGCGACGATGGCCGAGATGTCCCGCGCAATGCGCGAACAGAGTGCGTCCATTGGTGGCGGAGATTCGGGACACCTCTGGCTTCACGAAGCCTGCCCAACCAGCGATGCCGTGATCACACTCGCCCACGTGCTGGCACTGCTCAGCCGCAGCGACGCCCCACTCTCCGAGGTCGCCCATACTTAGCCGCCGGTGAATACACCGGCGGTCGATACTCCACTTCAATGATCTTCGATTCACCACACACCAAATCAACTTCCACACCGGCCCGCCGTGTATTCACGGCGGGCTAATTCTATAATCGCAGCCGCTCTATAATCACACCCAATCAATCGTGTCATCAGCAGAATCAAACCCTGGAAATCACCATGTCAGAAAAATGGATCGCCGATCGGATGCATCGCATTGATGCGTCGGGCATTCGCAAAGTTTTCGATCTGGCCGCCAACATGCAGGTGCCAATCAATCTCAGCATCGGCCAGCCACACTTCGACACACCGCAGCCAATCAAGGACGCGCTCTGCAAGGCGGTCGAGGAAGGGAAGAACGCCTACAGCCCGTCACAGGGAATTCCCCCGTTGCTCGAGAAGATCCAAGGTCACGTGGATGACCTTTACAGTCACGACGATCGGCAGGCTTTCGTCTCCAGCGGCACCAGCGGCGCGCTGATGTTGGCAATCTCGACACTCGTCAACCCGGGCGACGAGGTGATCGTCTTCGATCCGTTCTTTGTGATGTATAAACACTTAACAGCAATGGCGGGCGGCAAGGTCGTGCTGATCGACACGTACCCCGATTTCCGTATCGACGTGGATCGAATGCGAGATGCCATCACCGACCGTACCAAAGTCATCATCTGCAATAGTCCGTCGAATCCAACGGGATACGTTGCCAGTACGGATGAACTTCGCGGACTGGCGGAACTGGCGGCCGAACGCGACATTGCCCTTATTAGTGACGAGATTTACAAATCGTTCTGCTACGACGAGGAATTCGCCAGCCCCGCTCGTTGGAACGACCAGACAATCGTCATCGACGGCTTCAGCAAGTCGCATTCGATGACCGGATTGCGTCTGGGTTACGTCCACGGACCGGAACACGTGATACAACAGATGATCAAACTGCAGCAATTCACCTTTGTTTGTGCACCGCATCCCGTTCAGTGGGCGGGGCTTGCGGCGTGGGATATCGATGTTTCCGACCGCGTCGCTGAATACCGAAAAAAACGCGATTTCATGATTTCCGAGTTACAAAACGATTTCGAAATCGCCGGTGCTGGTGGGGCGTTTTATCTGTTCATGAAAACGCCCTGGGGTACGGGGACCGAATTCGTCGCCGAGGCGATCCGCAACAACCTGCTGATTATCCCCGGCAACGTCTTCAGTTCGCAGGACACACACATTCGCATTTCCTACGCGGCAGAAGAAACGACGTTACAAGAGGGGGCCGATGTGTTGAAAGCAATCGCCAAAGCAGGCCCCCAAAATGATTGACCAAACATTTAGCCAGCCCGCTTGCGGGCCGTGACGGTTCGTAGTGACTCGATTCATCGCCCCGTTCTTTAATCCAACAAGGGCGATGCGTCAGGAAGCAATCGAACTGCATGAATGCGGTCACTACGAACCCCTACAATTGCCTACGACCGACTGAACTATCGGGGTTAGAGATGGATCGAGAATCGGCCGTAACACAAGAACCACGGACACGGTGTGTGACAGCAAACACGTGGCGACGACGAGCCGGACGCTGGTCGTTGCTGCTATCGATCGCCGTGTTCTCGTCGATGACCGGCTGCGGCTGCTCTCACAAGATGTGCCCCCACTCAAGCTCTCCGATCACCGCCCGGTGATTGGCGTGGTTGAGTGGCTATCGCCCGAAGATTAATGGGGGCGCGGGTCAACAATCTTTCCATCAAAGCCTGAAGCGCAAGCGAAGGAGCATCACTCCTTCGCTTGCGCTTCAGGCTCCAATTGCCGGTGTGTGATTTTGTGAGGATCCCGCGCCCCGATTTCATTCAGCCGTCATTGAAACGAGTCGAGATACGACAACAGGTCGGCCATCGCTTGGATATCAACCTGCTTTTCCAACCCTTCGGGCATGAACGAGATGCCGGAACTTTTTAACTCTTCAATATCGACGCGCTGTACATCGGCCGTCGTGCCATCGGTGCGGCGAATGGTGATTCCGTTTGCGCTCTCGGCAGTGATCATTCCCGTGATGGTACGGCCCGCCACGGTCACGAGGACGTATGTCAGAAACTTGGGCTTCACTTCGCGGTTCGGATCGAGAACGTTGAGCAATACCGCCGGCAGGCCGCGCTGTCGAATCCCCTTCAACTCGGCACCGATTGCCGTGCCAACATCTTCCAGCCGATGGCACGCCGAGCAGTTCTTCTTGAAGACCAACTTGCCGCGTGCGATGTCACCCTTCATTGTGAGTGCGGGCTGATACCGTTTGACGACATCCTGGCGGGCTGATAGTCCGTTGGATGCGAACAGTTTGCCGACTCGCGTGGCGATTGTCTTATCGGGATGACGCTTGAGCAGTTGAACGCGAGACGGTTCGACATCGCCACGACCGACGCGGCCCTTTTCGACGGCGTTCAGAAATGCCGTCACCCATTTGGGGCGCGAAAGCATTGTCTCGACGGCTCGCGTTCGCAAACCGGGGCTGAGACTCGACCACGCATCGAGTAGCACGTCGGCCACCTTTGCATCGTCAAACTCGGCTATTGTTTCAAGTGTTGCCGCCTGCACGGGTTGCGGTTGTCTTAGCTCCAGCAATTCGACAAACAGCGGTTGCACCACTGTGAATTTCGCCAGACGTAGAACCCGCACCGCTTCCGCGCGTTCGGTGACACTTGCCTTCTCATCGACTGCCTTGGTTTGCGCTGCGGCCAACATTGCCGCGACGATCTCGGCTCCCTTCCCGCCGGCTGCGGCGAGAATTCGCTCGCGGGTCTTTCCCTTCTGTTTCTCGATCAGCGATTGCACGAGTGCTTCGACCAACGGTTTCTCGCTTGCCGGAAGTGTTCCCAGCGACTTCAAGACGACTGCGATTTCGCTGTTGCGACCGGCTGCGCCGATTTGCCGCGACAACGACACCAAAGTTTCCCGTCCCGGCTTTGACTTGCGAAACGCCGCTTCCGGCAGCAGACGACTGAACACATCGGCGGCTCCATTCTCAAGTGAGCTAAGAATCGCCAGTCGCATCCACCGGTCGTTTGCGTCACGTAGGACAAGTATCGCTAACGCGTAATTACGCGCTGCGCCGCCAAACGAGCCAAGCGAAAACGCCACCTGATAACGGACCGGCAAACTGCTGGCGGCGGCCAATGCGACCAATCGGGCGCGCACCGCAGGAGACTCTGCCGCAGATTTCTCGGCGAGCCGAATCGCTTGGGCCAGCACGTCATCTGAGGGATCACCGAGCACCTCCAGTAATGTCTCCTCATCCAATTCGTCCAGCCCATCCAGGGTATGCATTGCGGTCGCGCGGCCTTCGGGGAATTCAGAATTGACGGCGACGAGTTTCAGCAGACCGATAGCCGCACGGTCCTGCCGTTGGTACAACAACCGGGATGCCGTATCTCGATGCCAGCCGTTGGGATGCTCCAGCAGCTTGACGAGTTCCACCGTGCTCAACTTGGCCAAACGGGGCGTCTTGCGACGTCGAAACCGATCGGGCGCGATGCGGTAAATTCGGCCGTGATTGATTCCGCTAGCCGGATCGAGATGTTTGAAGAATTCCGGCGGCAGAAACGCCGCCCCCTCTATCAACTCGCGATACATGTCCAACACATATATCGTCCCGTCGGGTGCATTGACGAATTGCACCGGTCGGAACCAGATGTCGCTGGATGCGAGAAACTCTCCGCCGTCATCCGCACGGCGGGCCACAAGCTGCAATCCGTTCCGCTCCAATCGGGCGCGGTAGACAAGATTGTTCGCCACATCGCCCACCAGCAAGTTGCCGCGATAAGCTTCGGGCCAGGCATCGCCGCGATAAATGGTTACGCCGGTTGCACCGGTGAAGAATCCGAACGGTTTGCCGCCTTCGTCGGAACCGCGAAATTTTCCGGTCCGTCGCAGACGTGTCCGCAGCACGCGCCACGGTTCGGGCGGGCTGATGCGAAACAGTTTTGTGAACTTTCCCTGTGGTGCGATATCAATCGCTGCTGCCGGTGCCTGCAAATGCGGATTGCGTGCAGCGTAGCGGTCGTCGTACATCAGTGTTTGAGCCGGAACGCTGTTCGAGCAGACGAACTTCCGCCCCCAGTTGTCCATGCTCATGCCGTGCTGTCCGCCGCCCGATGTCAATTCAAACTTGGAGAGGTCGCGCGGGTCGAAAACGAAACCGCGGCCGCGCACCGAAACCGGTTTGGCCGCCTTGTCTCCCGCGACCGTCACGTTGCCGCCGGAGAGACTTGTCGAAAGATGAAAGCGATTGTCCATTCCCCAGCGGATCGAATTCAAATGTGCTTCGCCGGCCTTATCTGATCCAAAACCGCTGAACACCACTTTGCGTTCATCGGCCTTGCCGTCGCCGTCGGTGTCTTTCAGATACAACAAATGCGGCGCATCGCCGACAAACAGTCCGCCGTCCCAGCAGGCGAGGGCGGTGGGATAATTCAGATCGGCGGCAAACACGATGCTCTTGTCGTAACGGCCATCGTCGTTGCTATCTTCAAGCAAACGGATCGAACCGCGCTCTTTCGAGTTCTCCAACGCGTACAGATTGTACGGCGGCAATTCGATGACGTACATTCGCCCGTTCGCGTCGAAGTCGATTGCCACTGGATCGCGGACCAATGGCTCAGCGGCCACGAGTTCGACGTGAAATCCCGGTTGCATTTTGAACGCCTTCAGCGCCGCCTGTGGCTCGTTTGCGGGAACGCGCGGCAACTGCTTGCCGAAATCGTCAGCCGCCTCGGTTGTTGGCTGCGTCTTCGCTTTCGCTGGATCGTCGGCCGGTGCGCTGCACGCCACCAACAATGCCGCCAATGGGACGACGGCAAGAATTGCGGAGTAGCGGATATAACGCGGTCGGTGATTGCGGATTCGTTCGTTTCTCAAATGCATTTCGTAATACCGATCACGGGTTCCAATTGAATTAACTGACGCAGTAAATCAATACCGGCGCTTTCATCATACAACAACAGGAATCAATCGCCAGTTGTTGGGGGTCCTACCGTCCGGCTTTCCGCTCCTGCGCAACAACAGCGCGCACGAGTTGCCCCATTTTGGGTGGGTCGGCTTCAACGTCGATTGTCAAACCGCCGCGGCGTAGTGCTTCACTGGCCGTGGGACCAATTGACGCGACGACGCAATTGTTTGCCGCAGCGATCCATTCGTCGCGGCATCCGATTCCGTCAGCAGTGTGCAACACGCTGGTGAGTTGAAAGGCACTGGTGAATAGAATCGCATCGAACCGCCCGACGATCGTCGCCTCAATCGCATCGATTAGCGGCTGTTGATTCTCTGGAAATGCCCAGCGGTAGACCGGCACCGGCAAGACGTCCGCACCGCGTTGCCGTAACTCGTCGTAGAATTCTTCGTTCGGCTCACCGTACTCCTGCACGGCGACTGTCTTCCCCGACACAGTAATTTCCTTATCGATCACGTCGAGAAGTTCGCGCCAGGTGTTAGGCTCGGCAGCGCGACAATCGATATGCACTCCCCATTCGCGCAACACGGCCGCCGGTTTCGGGCCGCGAATCGCGATGCGGCAGGCATCGAGCGCCGTCAGGAATTTCTGACGGTCGAACTGCGTCTCAGCGGCATCCAACAGGCATCGTGCGCCAACGCCGGTCATGAAGATTACGACGTCGATTTGTCCGTCGAGCAACCGTTGTGCGAATTCGAGCGCTGTGCCATTCTCGTCCAGCGGTACTTCGCGCATGGAGGGTACGACAGTCGCCACTCCTCCCTGACGCTTGATCAACGACTGCATCTGATCGGCACGACGGCTTTCGAAGCTGCACAACTGTAGTGGGGGCGATTCGGCGGAGGACATGGCGATGGGGCGACTCGGATTGATGTTCAGATCATCGATTCCCACGGGGCGCGGCCCATGGGCTTTGCTGCGGAATCTGCCGATTTTACCGGCCGACCAGCCGTCAACGCGAGCGCAGACGGCGTAAGTTCCTGTGAGGAACCGAAATCCGGTCATTCACGGTTGAAGCTCCCTGCGATGAACAGCCGATGAAATGCTGCACCGCCAACGATGAGGCGCCCCATGCGATGGCAGCGAAGGATTGACAACGATGTCAGCGACGCGGACCAACTCACAAAGAATCTGCAACTTCCGGTACTACACGCCCGCTTGGGAAATTGGTACGGGACTGCAGGTTTCGCTTGCCCCGGGCGAATATGAAGTGACCAGCGAAGAAGTTCGCGACGGTGTGCGCTATTTTTGCCTCGACGAGACGTATCGCATTGCGGCCGATGATGACGTTGATTGAGAAACCCGCGTGTCAATTCCTACAGAACTTAAAATGGAACAGAACGAGACACTTGGTCCACAAGAATGGCAAGAAAAAACATTGAAAAGGGGCGATTTTGAGAGAGAGCCTACCCAAGATGTGATCTTGATGCTCTGTCATTCCCTTTGAGTTTCAGGCCCAAGAAGTAGAAGTAGCCTGAACCATTTCTCTGAACAGGAATGTTCAAGAGACGCTTTACACTCGTTGTGAGTGAGCGGCTTGAAGGTGCGGGGAGATTCTGAGATTCAGCCCATGATGAATAATATTTGTGAAAGGGTTTTGAATAACATCTGGCCCCCGCTTCACGAACACAAAACTGATCAACGAATTGTTGAATCGGTGAAGTGAGGCTTGGGAATGCCCGCTGAAGTCTGAATTGCTCGTGGATGGTCTCTCGCACGCTGTGGATGCTGTAGGGCTTCAGGGTTTTGGGACATGTTTGCCCAGTGAGCTTTGCGGGGATGTCCTTTTGGGCGACTCCCTGTTGATGAAGTTCCAGAATGAGACTTTTTGCCTCATCTGTGACGATCATCTTCTTGGCAAGGCCTCCTCGCTTACCGTGCGTTCTCGCCGCATAAACGGTAACGAGGCTCATAATGTCGGCGGCCATTTCCTCCTCATCCGAAACATCAACCTTGGTGTTGATGATGATGAGTTCGACATTCATTCTTTCGCATAAGACAGAGAAGAGTCGATTCCCTCCCCGATTCAATCTGTCGGAGTGAGAGACCACTACTCTTCCAATTTTCCCATCCAATATCAGATCCACCAAGCGAAGGAAGCCCTTCCGATTTTGATTTAATCCGCTCCCGGATTCAGAAATTTCAAGAATGTTTTCTCTGCTATTTTGAAATTCCGTCTCGCAGTATTCCAAGAGCAGTTCTGATTGTCGGTGAAGGTTGCCTTCCTTTTTCTGAGCTTGGGTGCTGACTCGGCTGTAACAGACCGTCAGTCTTTCTTCTTGCGGTTCTTCGTCTTCTCCATTCCACCTCCGAATTGAACGCACACAGACGCGGCGATGATTACCGAAAGTGCGGCATGCGTCCAAAACTCCTGCGTCTATCCAGTTCCTTACCGTCTGAGCTGACACAGCCAGCATCTCACTCGCTTCTCCCACTGATACCGCTCGGCCTTGTTGTGCAACGTCATCCGGATGAAAATTGTTCACAGCCATCACTCCTTGGTCATTTCAAGGATTTGTGGTCAGGGGCTGGATGGTGTTGAAGCACCTTTCAGTCCCGTTTTTGTATCGGGTTTCCTTTTCAATATGCCCGTTGAGAACAATTGTAGAAAAATGAAACCCGCCTCAATTACTCTTACGTTCTTGAGCGGCGGGTCAATGTTTTACGTTGTGAATTGTGCGAGATTGTTCGTTGCCGAACTGCCTACTGTTAAACAGGTTACGGCAAGAGTAAACACCCTTGGCGAGAGGGAGAGGCACCCTTTTTAGTAACAGGCAAAAGGTTCCGCCATTGGTATCGAATTTGCGCCGGGGTGCGCAGACGATGTGAACGTGAAAGCGGGCTGTCTTACGTAATTCAATCTGCTCAACGTGAACGTGCCTTCTTGATTTACCCTTACTCTGCTGTCAGATCGAATAAATCGTGAGCAATTTGTTTATGTCTTCGTGAGGATGAAGTTGGCGGAGTCGCCAAAGTTTGGTTCTCTGGTGATTCCTCTCGTCTTCAATTCGTTTCTTCTCAGCTTCGAGACGTGCCTGTTCCTCTTTCACCAATTCAACCGATTTCGGTGTGTACTCAACGACAAATTCTTCGTTGTGTCGCATATCATGATTACGAATCCACTCGTTCCTCTTGAATCCGAATCTGAACAGCACACTTTCCCAATCGTCGGTACTCTCATCGCTGTTGCCCGTTCTCCATAACTTCTCGGCCAACTTGTGATCGGTTTTGATTTGTTTTTTCAACAACTTCAAGTTGGCGAAGCTGACACCGAACAGGTTGTCCCCTGCCCCGTGACGCTTGTAAATCTTGACGTTCTGGGCGGTTCCCATTTTCTTGAGGGTCGCCATAGTTTGTTTGAAGGTCATTGGGTGATTTCCTACATGGGCGGCGCTGTCATTGGGGGCTGCGAAACCGCAAGCGTGATTGGTAATTAGATTGAGAAACCCGGTTTTTTTGAAAAACCGGGTTTCTGTAATGTGGCGTTCAATCGGTTGTGATGAAACGGGCTAGCGATTTGGTTGCGTGTTTTCGCGGTTGGCCGTCGTGCAAGATGACGACCATTGCGGCGCGGGTTTTCCTGGTTCCGATCAGTTTCAATCCTCGCTCTGGTCCCAGCACACTGACTGCCGATGCCAGGCTGTCGGCGGCCATGCCGTTTTCGGCGATCACCGTTACGCTACTCGATCGTGTGAGGCCCAGACCGGTTTTTGGATTGATGATATGTGAATAGCGTTTGCCGTCGATTTTGACGTTTTGATAGGCGTCACCCGATGTGGCGACCGCAGCGTTAGAGAGTATGAGGCGGAGTGGTTTGGCGGTTTGGGGTTCCGACGGGATGCCAACCGTCGGCTTTGGAACGCGGCCCGTCGGTTTTCGGGTGACCGCTGCGACTTCGATGATCCAACCTGTTTTGCCGGGCGGTGGGTCGCCTGCGACGATGTCGCCGCTACCGTCGATGAGTGCGCGGGTGACTCCGTGCGCTTTGAGTACCTTCAGTGCTTCGTCGCCGGCGAAGCCTTTGGCGATGCCACCCAAATCCAGTCGCATGCCCTCGTGTCGTAATTCGATTGTGTGCTGCTTCGTGTCGAGCCGAACATGCCGATGACCAACTCGGTCGAGTGCGTCGGCAAGTGCCATCGGCGCGGGCATTTGCTTCTTGCGACGTGCGATGCGCCACAGGCGGACGACCGGGCCAATTGTGACATCGAACGCCCCGCCGGTCTTCGCCGACAACTTCAGCGATGCAGAAACAACACGTTCCAGATCGCGGCCGACTTTCACCGGCTTACGCGGACCGGACGATCGGCACAATCGCATCAATTCACTGTCGGGGTCGTAGTCGCTGAGAACGCCGTTGAGTTGTTTGATGCGAGCATAGGCTGCACGGGCGGCCTTGTTTGCGGCGGCGTCGTTTCCGGCATATAATGTGATGCGGAACGGCACACCCATTTGGATCTGCAGGAACTCGTACCGTTCGAGCTGTTCCGCAGCCGAAACCCGCCCCGTGCCTATCATCAGCAAGGCGACGGTCACCATCAAATTGAAAATTTGAGTCCGCATCGCAGTTCTTTGCGAGATGTTCTCAGGAGTTGTCACCAGATGTTGAGCATAATTCGACCGACCGGTCGCCCGCAAGCGCTTTTGTTTTCTCTCGCCTTCATTGCGGCAAATAGCGTCGTTGCTGCCGATAAGTCGGGCGACGCGAAAACCGAAAAACAGATGAAGCCGTACCGCGAAGTGCTCTCCGGGACGGACATCACCTTTGGGTTGACGCCAATCCCCGCTGGCGAGTTTTTGATGGGCAGTGCCGAAAACGAAGAGGGCCGCAAGGCAGATGAGGGGCCGCAGCGAAAAGTCAAAATCGCGCCGTTCTGGATGGGCACGCACGAAGTGACCTGGGACGAGTACGACATTTGGGGATTCAGCCTCGACATTCAACGCCGTAAGATCCAGGGTCTCAAGCCAACCGATGGCGACAAGATTGCCGATGCCGTCACGCGTCCGACCAAACCCTACACCGACATGACGTTTGATATGGGACACGACGGTTTCCCCGCCATCTGCATGACACAACTCGCCGCGAAAATGTACTGCCAGTGGCTGAGCGCGAAGACTGGGCATTTCTATCGCCTGCCGACCGAAGCCGAATGGGAATACGCCTGCCGCGCCGGCACAACGACCGCCTATTCGTTCGGCGACGACGCCAGCAAACTCGGCGAGTACGCCTGGTACATCGAGAACAACGATTTTGTCTACGCCAAGGTGGGCAAGAAAAAACCGAACCCGTGGGGCCTGTACGACATTCACGGCAACGTTGCCGAGTGGTGCCTCGACCAATACCTGCCCGACACCTACGCCGAGCGAGATGCGAAGGGTGCCATCTCAAACCCGCTGTCGGTACCGTCACTCACGGTTCGCTACAAGCGCGTCGTACGAGGCGGATCTTGGGATGACGATCCCGAAAAACTCCGTAGCGCCGCCCGTGTGCCTTCAACACCCAACTGGAAAGTACAAGACCCGCAATTGCCACAGAGTATCTGGTTTCTAACCGACGCCCTGCACGTCGGCTTCCGCGTCGTTCGCCCGCTGGTTGAACCGACCGAAAAGGAAAAGATGAAGCTGCGTTTGATTCCCGATAAGCTGGACTTGTTCAAGGATCCGAACGAGGTGAAGGAGAAATTGGAGGAGGCAGGAAAGAAGTAGACAGTTGGCTTTCGTTGTATGAAATCACACGTCCCAAACATTTCATCACTTTGACACTGGAGTTCCCTAATGACCAAGCAGACCAACAATTCCACGTCCCGCCGCGATTTCATGAAGACGTCTTCCGTTGCCGCCGTTGGCACGGGTTTGCTGGGCAATTTGGCAATGACCAGTGGCGCGTTTGCCAGTGGCGATGAAACAATTCGTGTGGGTTTGGTTGGTTGCGGCGGTCGCGGCAGCCGGGCTGCGGTGCAGGCACTTTCCACTAAGGGCCGCGTGCAACTGGTCGCAATGGCCGACGCATTTGACGATCAACTGGATGCCAGCCTGAAACGGATTACTGCCGCCACAAAATCACTGGGTGCCGACCGCGTGAATGTCGTTCCCGAACGACGCTTCAGCGGATTCGACGCCTACCAGCAGGTCATCGACAGCGACATCGATCTGGTCATTCTGGCGACGCCGCCCGGTTTCCGACCGATTCACTTCGAGGCGGCAGTCAATGCCGGCAAGCACGTTTTCATGGAAAAGCCGGTCGCCACCGATGCACCGGGCATCCGCAAAGTACTCGCTGCGGTCAGCGAGGCGAAAAAGAAAAACCTCAAGGTCGGCGTTGGTCTGCAACGGCATCATCAGGCCAAGTACATCGAGACAATCGATCGCATTCAGAACGGTGCGATCGGCGACGTCGTGGCGCTTCGCGTGTATTGGAACAGCGGCGGAGTGTGGGAACCGCGCCGATCTCGCGAGCAGGTCGCCAGCGAAATGGAATACCAGATGCGCAACTGGTACTACTACAACTGGCTTTGTGGCGATCACATCGTCGAGCAGCACATTCACAATCTCGACGTCGGCAACTGGATCAAGGGCGGGTTCCCCGTTCGCGCCAGTGGAATGGGCGGTCGCGAAGTCCGCAAAGACAAACGCTACGGCGAAATCTTCGACCACCATGCCGTCGAGTATGAATACGAAGATGGCACTCGCATGTTCAGCCAGTGTCGGCACATTCGCAATGTTTGGAACAGCGTCAGCGAACACGCTCACGGTGCCAAAGGTGTCGCGACGGTCAGCGGCGGCAGTTTGATTGCCGGCGATGAGAAGTGGCGATTCAACGGCGACAAGAGCGATCCCTATCAGGTGGAACACGACGACCTGTTCGCAGCCGTTCGCAACAACGAAAAGTACAACGAGGGCGAATACGGTGCCATGAGCACCATGACAGCCATCCTCGGCCGAATGGCAACATATTCCGGCAAGGTGATCGACATGGACAAGGCGCTCCATTCCGAGATATCCATCATGCCCAAGCGATTCACCTGGGATGCCGACCCGCAATCGTTGCCGAACGCAGACGGCGAATACGCGATTCCGGTTCCGGGTGTCACGAAAGTCGTTTGACGACCCTGTGAGAATCAGCGCTACCAGAAACCCGGTTTTGTCAAAAACCGGGTTTCTTTACGCGCCGCGTTTCCTCACAACAGCGGTGCTACTCGACGAGGGCGGCAACGGCTTGCCATGCAATCATCGCATCACAAACGGCCCGAACATCATGCACGCGAATAATATCGGTGTGCTGCGCCGCTAACGCAATCGCAACGCCAATTGTGCCGCTCGTTCGCTCGTCCACATCGCGATTCAGGACTTTGCTCAAGAACCGTTTTCGCGAATGGCCGATCAACACCGGACGGCCAAGCGCGCGAAATTGCTCGATGGCCGAGAGAATCTCCAGGTTGTGCGCCGCCGTCTTGCCGAAGCCAACACCCGGATCGAAAACAATCCGTTCGCGTTCGATGCCCGCCCGTTCGAGGCTTTCGAGCCGTTCGTCGAAGAAGGTGGCAATATCCGCGGCCGCATCTTTGTAGGTGGGATTCTCCTGCATCGTTTGCGGCGTCCCCTGCATGTGCATGCAGATGACGGCGGCCTGGCTGTCGCGGCAAACGGCAGCCATTTGTTCGTCGAAACGCAAACCGGAAATGTCGTTCACAATGTCGGCGCCGGCCTCAATTGCCTGGCGGGCGACTTCCGCTTTGGTCGTGTCGATCGAGATCAAGACGTCGGTTTCTTTCGCGAGACCACGAACGACGGGCAACACGCGCCGGAGTTCTTCTTCGACTTCAATACGTTGAGAACCCGGTCGCGTCGATTCGCCTCCAATATCAAGAATGTCGGCGCCATCGGCAACCAGCGCAAGCGCGTGACCGACGGCTGCCTCTTCGTCGAGGTACCGTCCCCCGTCGGAGAAGCTATCGGGAGTTGCGTTGACGATTCCCATGATCCACGGAAACGCCCCAAGCAAATGATCCGTCGAACCAACGCGCCACGTTCGCAGTGCTTCGGGATTTGGCTTCTTTGCTGCGGTGTTTTTGCTCTTCATGTCACTTGAAAGATCAAACTGGTGATAGCCTCGGGCGATTGTCATTCTTCAGAATAGCAGTCCGACTGCCGAATTCCCGAGATGCGCAGCACCAGACTCTAACGTGATGGCAATCAGAATCGAACGGCAAGTTGTAGCCCATTTCTACCCGGAGCCGAGATGAACGATATTACGGCGACAATCCTGGCCTACCCCATACCCCCTGATCCGTAAATCCGACACACACAACCCGTTTACCCCAAACGGGTATTTTTACCCGTTTTTGTTTGACTTCCCAGTCCGAGTTGGTATCTTCTAGTCCAGCTGCGCACCATGTACCCCATGCTGTGCATCTTAACGACAGTTGCGGATCGTCGGCGGTGTTTGGCCGGCAACGTACTGCTGAATTGAAATGTGGGTTAGCTGCTAATTGCGGTTTTGGTTCCTTTCACAATGTCACCTTGAGGAGACGTACGATGAGTCGAAAGTTTTTTGGTCTGCTTGCATTGACCGGGATGGTGTTGATGGTTGCTGGTTTCAGCACACAGTCGAAGGAAGCGGAAGCTGGCTTCCTCTTCTTCGGCCACGGCGGCAGCAGCAGCTGCTGCGTTGATTACGACGATGATGATTGTGGTCACGACGACGATGACGACTGCTGCGCTCCCGTTTGCTGCAAGCCCGCTCCGGTTTGCTGCGCTCCCGCCCCGACCTGCTGTAAGCCCGCTCCCACATGCTGTGGTTCGGCTGCGGCATACGAAGGCGATCACGGAACAGAAGGTGCGGCACCAGCTCCTCCGGCAGAAGCCGCTCCGGCTCCCGCCGCTGAAAAAGCTCCCGCTCCTGCCCCGAAAAAGACCGACGCATAGTCTGTCTTTCGCGACGGCTTGACTGTCGCGGTTGATTGCAGAATGAAGACGACGGGCCTGATTGCTTTGGCAATCGGGCCCGTTTTTTCGTTTGACCCGTTTTGTTTGACCCGTTTTGTTTGACGACCGCACGTTCAGAGTCAGTCAGGACTTTTCCATCGTGTCAATTTGCCGGTGCTGGCGCGAAACACATACAACGCACGTTCCGGAAACTGCCTTTGCACTTCCGCCAGATCAGTCCGACCCTCGCGGAACCGTCCGATCAGGACATCGGCATCAAGACGAGGATCGTTCGTCACGTGGTCGATGTGTCGAAGAGTCGGGTCGTGTTCGACCAGAATGAGTGCCGACTGCTCCTCGACGCGACTCTCAATCATCTTTTGAAAGTCATGATACATTCGACGGGAGTAGGTCAACTCGATGACCTTCGGCTCGATTCGGGCGACACTCCAGAATGGTTCCGGCGACGTGTAGGCTGTCAGCCAGGCCACACCAACAAAGAGCGCCAACCATGCGGGCATCAGCGGACGATGTGTTGCACGCCAGTGCTGCAGCAGTTGTTGCGTCGCACCGGCGAACAGCAACAGCCAGAGCGGTCCGGTCTCGAAAACGTAATGCCATTGCATAATCCCCTCGTACCAGTAGGGCACATGGGCCAGATGCAGCGCCAGAATTGCGGCCACGATCAACCACCAACGCTTGTCCAATCGGCCAACTCCGTTGATGAGAAAAAAGACGGCCCCCATCGTCAGCGGCACAATCGCCAGCGACCACTGCAAACTCGCCTGCAGACGATTCCACACATTCCGCGACAGAAGACTCAACACCACATCGCCGTCGGCATTCCGTTCCCACATTCGTGGGGCCAGATTCTCGGTCCAGCGGTCGTAGTTCTCAATCACCTTCGGTCCCAGCCGTCGTTCACCGCGAAGAACATTGTTGAATCCGTAAATGTGCCGCGGCGTGTAGATGTCGGTGTATCGCTGATACGGTGTCGCCCAGACACTACCGGTGATCGCGTGATTGCTGACCAGTTGAAATGCCATCCCGCCGACAATTGGAAACGACAACAAAACGGCCAAGCGAATCCGCGAAGAAGCCACCATCGATTCACTGTTCGATCTGCCGCGCCGCAACAACCACCAGGCAAACCAAATTCCAAACGGCAATCCAAATCCGGCCGCCGTCATTGGACGGCAGAGCATGGCGAAACTCAGCCCGCAGCCCGCCGCGAACGCCCAATTCCAACGCGGCGTGCGCATCATTCGCAGGAAAGCGAACAGAAACATCGTCAATCCCACCAGACCGGGATGATGGGCCAAAAGCAGATTGCTGAACAACGCCATTCCGGGCGACATCGCAGTCAACAGCCCCGCCAGAAAACCAACTCCGTTCCCACCCAATTCACGGCCCGCCCAGAACATGAAAAACGCAGTCAGCCCACCCGCCAGCCAATGCCCCCAATAGGGCCGTTCGATTGCAACGAAAGGCGCCATCCACAAACCGGTGCCGGGAAAGAACCGGCTGGCAAATCGGCCGTCGTCATTCAGCACGTGCATCTGATCGAACAACTCAGGCGCATCGGCATGACTGGGAAACGACAGATGTCCGGCCAGAAACGTTTTCGCCTGAAACAGATAACTGAACTCGTCGTGATACGCGGGCGGCAGATCGCCAAACACAATTCCCGGGCGATTGTCAACCGGCCGCTGCGCCACCCATGCGCTAGCGCCGACCGAAGAAATCGCGACAAATGTTGCCAGCAACCATTCGTGCCGACCAGCGGACTGCACACCGCCTTCGGTGTGAAAAAGTCCCACAAAGAAACGACCGATTCCGCCAGCCCCCCTCCGCAACAGCGGACGACGCACAATCCAGAATCCCGGCAGCACCAACAGCAACAGGAAAAACGGTGTCGTCTCAACGTTCATGTCGGCAAACCAACTCAAAGGCGAGCCGCCATCGATTGCTGCCCTCAGCCGAGGGATCTCTCCCGCAACAACAATTGCCAGCCCAACCGCCAGCGCGGCTAACTGCGCAAAGACCATTCGCCAGGAGAACACGGGGGGAGTTTCAGACAATTGATCGGTCATAGTTCAAAATACGCCAGCGTTCTCTCAATCGTTGGGATGTTGATGGCCCAACCCGATAACATCGTCCCACCCTGTCACGACTTTAATCGAATCCCTTTGTAGTTTATTCTACGGATTGAAGACATCCGATTGTTGCCAAACACAGAAAGACTGCCATGCCAAACACAACTCCCCTGGCCGGCCAAGTTGCCTGGATCACCGGTTCGTCGCGTGGTCTGGGACGCGTGATGGCCGAAGAACTCTGCGAACTGGGCGCGAGGGTCGCCGTGCATGGAACGCGACCCGACAGCCCGAAGACATTCGATGAAGGCGAATCGATGGAGCAAGTCGCCCGAGATATTGCAGCAGGCGGCAACGGCGAGACGATGCCCGTTTGGGGCGACATGACCGAAGAAGGTGAAGTCCGCCGCGTGGCCAATGAAGTCCGAGCCAACTGGGGCCAGATCAACATTCTGGTCTGCTGTGCCGGTGGCGACATCGGTGCGGGCGGAACAGCCGTCGGCAAAGCGGGACGACCGGAAGATGATGACTGCCTCAACATTGCGCTCGACGATTTAAAAAGTGTAATGGACCGCAACCTGTTGACCGCCATGCTCTGTTGCCGCGAAATCGCACCGGAGATGATCGAACGCAAGAGCGGTCGCATTATCACCATTGGCAGCATTGCGGGCTGCTACGGACGCGAAACCGGATCGATTTATGCCGTCGCAAAAGCTGCCGTCCACGAATGGACGCGTTGTCTGGCTGCCCAACTGCGGCCAGCCAACGTGCAAGTCAATTGCGTCGCACCCGGTGGAACAGTCACCGAACGTTTTCTGCGGATTCACGAAACCGATCAGAGCAAAATGGTCCAGGAGGGAACACTCGACCGCTATGCTCGGCCGCGTGAAATCTCCGGCGTCGTCGGTTTCCTCTGTCTGCCGCAATCGCGATTCATCAACGGCCAGGTCATCCGCGTCGATGGCGGCGGGCAAACGTTTCCCTGTTGATTGGAGCCAGCGAGGCAGAAACCCGAGCGGGACAGAAACCCGGTTTTTTTAAAAAACCGGGTTTCTCAATTGCTGGCACGCGCGATCAATCATCTCGTCCCGGTTTCCGGCGGCTGCGTTTGCGTTCCGATTGTTCCCGTTTCCCCTGCAACCGTCGTTCTTTTGATCCACGCGATGGTTTCGTCTTCTTACGTCGGCGCGGCGGGGCGGCAACCGAGGCCAATAACTCCCGCAACTTCTCCAAACAGTCATCGATGTTTCGCACCTGATCGCGATACCGTTGGCTGGTGATGAGCAGATCACCCTCTGTGGTAATCCGTCGCGAATACGTCTTCTGAAATCGTTCCCGCACGGCTTCCGAAAGGCTGGGCGACTTCGCGACATCCCACCGCAGCCGCACCTTCGTGTTCACCTTATTAACGTTCTGCCCACCCGGACCGGAACTGCGCATGAAAGTGAACGTGAACTCATCGCGCGGAATCCGAATCGACCGCGTAACGACCAGCACATTTTCAGCTGATGATTTCTCTGCGTTCATGAATCCAACCCGCAGCGCAAGTATTGAAGTTGCATACTATTCAGTGTTCAAATTTGAGAGAGGACTGAAATTCCTCATTTATCTAAGCCTGAAGCGCAAGCGAAGGATGAATCCAGGGCGATTCCAGAATGCTCCTTCGCTTGCGCTTCAGGCTTAGATTGACGGGGGCTGCTAGTGAGTGACCGCAATAGGGCTGTTTTTTCATTGCCTACCCACGGCTGACACGACGGACACAACTCGTTAACTTTTGGTTCGACACAGAAACATCTTCGCCTGAACGTAAGCATTTGAGTAACCAGCATGCAAGTCATCATCACCGCCGTCGGCCCCGATCATACCGGTTTGGCCGATCCCATCATCCATTACGTCACCGGAGCCGGCGCGAATATTCACGAAATCCAGATGTACGACCGCGATTCCGAACGGCTATTCGCCATGCTGCTGCGAACCGAATGGCCCGCCGATGACGAACCAGTTGATGTTTTGCGGCAGCGAATGAATGAAATCGGCCAACTGAAGGGGCTGTCGATTCGCACCTGGTCGCGCGATGAATTCGCCCGCCCGCCTCGGTTGGCCATTTGCACCACCTATCGCCCCGAACCGGCGCTGGCCGTGCTGCGGGCAATTCGCGATGGCCGACTGAAAGCCGAACCGGCCGTGATGATTGGCAACCGCGATAATTGCCGCGGCCTCGCCGAACAATTCGACGTCGATTGGCGGATGATTGGCGATGCCAGCGGCAATCCCGACAACGAAAAGATGGTCGAAGTCTGCGACGAGTTCCAGGTCGATTACATCGTGCTGGCGCGTTACATGCGGATTCTCCCGCCGGCCAGTTGTTGGCGTTTCGCCGGCGGGCGAATCATCAACCTGCATCACGGGCTGCTGCCGTCATTCCCCGGGTTTCGCCCCTACGAAGATGCCTTCAGCCACCGCATGCTGACCTACGGTGCAACGATTCATTTCATCGTGCCGGAACTCGATGCCGGCAATCAGACAATTCACCAAAGCACGTTCAACGTTTTTCCCGGCACGCCGCTGGAAGAAATCAAACGCACGGGCGAATCCGATCACGAGCCGGAATGTCTTGTCGAAGGCGTGCGCCGCGTCTTCGACCGCGAAGTCGAACTGCATTTCCACCGCGTGGTGCGTGTGACATAATGACGGGGATGCATCCCCGGTTAACTGTTCTCACAATGAGGGAGCCAAGCTGATGACGCAAGAAACCACACGGCGGCGATTCCTGCAGAAGTCGACTGAAGCGGCGGCGGTCACTGCCGCGGTCACAACACTGGGCGGGGCGAATGCTTTCGGCAGCGGAAAACCCGAGACGGTCAATCTCGGCATCATCGGTTGCGGCGGCATTATGAACCATCACGTCAAAGGGCTGGCCACCCGGCGCGAAGCGGTCTCCATCAACTGGCTGTGCGACATCGACCCGAGACAAATCGACAAGATTTCCGGGCATCTCACTGGTTTCCAAAAGGCAAAGCCGCGGCGGACGTCGCGTTTTGAAGATGTCATCGCCGACAAGAACATCGATGCCGTCATCATTGCCACGCCGCACCATTGGCACGCGCCGATGGCCGTTCGAGCGATGCAGGCGGGTAAAGACGTCTACATCGAAAAACCAATTTCACATGTCTACAACGAAGGACACATCGTCAAGGCGGCTGCGAAGAAGTACGGCCGGGTTGTGCAGCAGGGCAGCCAGATGCGCAGCAGTCCGGTGACGGCACACGCCGCCCGTTTGATGGCCGAGGGATTAATTGGCGACGTCAAAATCGCCCGCGCCTGGACGGCCGAAACGCGAAACGTTCTCCGCCCGGTTCCCGACGGCACACCGCCGAACGGTGTCGATTACGACCGCTGGCTCGGGCCGGCACCCAAGCGGGCCTTCAACAGTCATCGATTCCATTACACATGGCGGATGTTCCGCGACTACGGCAACGGCGAAATTGGCGACGACGGCATTCACGATCTCGACATGGCCACCTGGGGTCTGGGGGTCAAAACGCTGCCCAAGCAAATCACCGCCCGCGGCGGACGCATGTTGCTGCACGGACACGCCAGCGAATACCCGGACAACCTCAACGTGACCTATGAATATCCCGACGGCCGGCTGATCATCTACGAAAACTACCCCTTCACCGCCTACGGTCTACACGGCTTCGACAACGGCAACGCCTTTTACGGCACCGAAGGCTACATGATTTTCTCACGCCGCGGCGCGTTCCGCACGTACCTGGGGCCGAAAGGGAAACCGGGGCCGTCGTCTGATAAGAAACTTCGCGGCCGCGCCGGCTACGGCTACGCCGAACACATGGCCAACTTCCTCGACGCCGTCCGCACCCGCAAACCCACCCGTGCCCCCGCCGAAGTCGCCCACCGCTCCTGCGCCCTGGTCCACCTCGGCGACATCGCCAACGTAACCACCGGCCGTCTTGACTTCGATCCCAAGACCGAGAAGTTCATTGACAACGAAGAGGCCAACGCGCTGCTGACGAAGGGGTACCGCGAACCGTTTACGTTGCCGGAGATTGGGTAGGATTGTGAAGCGCGTCAAACCGGCTGCGTCCCGGGACGTAAGGCTTTACGCCGCCCGGAGGGGAACGGTTCCCATCGGGATGGCTTGCGCCCAGCGCAATGTTAACTTTGAAGTTCGCGCAAGCGAATTCTCGTAATGCATCCAATATGAAAATGCGAGCCTTAGACTTATTCAACCAACGCGTGGACCGGCTTGATCGCTCGTCGCTCGCGAAGCGAATGGCGAATCCGCAGTACAAACTCGACTACGCTCGCATGCAAAATGGTGAGTGGATCTCAATAGACGGAGTGACCGAGGACGATGTGGATTCATTTATTCTCAATGTGCGACTCCTTGTACAAGATCGCGATAGGATTTCCATTGGTGCGTTGGCGAAGGACATTTTTTCGGATCACGATGTACCACAGAGCCTTCGAGAACAATTCAACCAAGATCGAAAACGTTGGGAGGACCACACCAACGAAAACTCCGCGATTGGGCACCTTACTGAGAAACGAAACTTTACAAACGGTGAGGTTTTTGACCTTCTGCTGGGTTCTTCACCGATTTTAATGGGTGTTTTCAGCACGGTTTGAGTTTCAGTTTTCCACAGAAGAACAGGATGCGGGTGCGGTAGTTCGCAAAGTTGCGGAAGCCGCGGGCGTTCGACTTGATGGAT
>CAUZOL010000024.1:0-39395 GCA_963581435.1 Planctomycetota bacterium | reverse complement strand
GAATACATTGAAGTGTTCTACAACCGAGAACGCCTGCACTCAACATTGGACTACCAGAGCCCGGAACAGTTTGAGCAGGCGGTATAATACTAACGGAGTGTCCACAAAGTTTGGGGAAGTTCAATTCTGTCAGCGAATCCCCAATAGAGTTTGCCGCCGTCGGGATCCGAAATAAGTTTACGTGGCTGGTCTTCGTTATGTGGATACTCGGCGACGACGGTCGCCGCCGAACCGTCCATGCGAGATCTAAACGCTTTGTGTGCTTTGAAGTCTCGCCACACACTCGTGTTCTTCTGTGAATCCACCAGCAGGATACTGGGGTTTGTAAATCTTCCAGGAAGAGTCTCAATCTGCGTACCCTCAGCATTGCAGCGAGTGATCTTGCCTTCAGAGCTCCAGTACAACGAATCCGTACTCACATCAATCACAAAAGCAGGATAGAGTGGCCTCGCGAACCGTATCGCATTTGAGCCGTCCAGCTGTGTTCGCACCATAAACTGGTGACCGGCGACATAGAGCCAGCCAAGTTTCGGGTTAATCCGAAGCCCATACGTGGCAAAACTCAGTCCTTTGTTAATAATTGTTTCGACCATCGACCCGTCCAAATTCGCTCGTAGAACCTGTCCCGGTCCATTCGCTCCGCCGTTACGCTCGTATGCCCAATACATCTTGCGAGCCCCAGAGTCGATGACCAGATGCTGGGCATCTGGCGAGACCTTGAGCACATCTTCTACCTCAGCGATCTGATTTTCACGAATTTGCCCTTTGCGAATCACGTTCGACAGCTCATCCAATTTCGCGATCCAGTACATCGTCCCAGTTGGCTCTCCTGTCGGGCTAGCGGCAACCTTGGGCTCTTCCTTTTTCTTTTCAGTTGTCGACACTGGGAGACGTTCGGATGGCAGATCGGGTGGAGATGAATCACGAGGTTTCGACGTAGTAGGTGTCGGCGTCGATTGGTCCGTCTGAGTGGTCGTGGGTGATGTATCGAGATCAGTCATGCCGACTTGATTAGTCATGCCGACTTGATTAGTCATGCCGACTTGATTAGTCAGGCTACGCTGGTTGTCAGCAACTTGCGCGTTGTCGGACATCTCGGTCTGTTCCGTCTGCCCACTGTCGCGGAACATAAGCGTGACACACCACAACAGCAACACTGCGACGACTGTACCAACAATGCTCCATGCCCAGCCAGGACATTGGCTAGCCGCGTTTCGTAGAAGCGCCATCGGCGGCTGAACGGCAGCACGCTTCTCTGGAACGGTCTCCTTCGACGACGGGATGATCGTGGGTCGTTCTGCCGTCCGCCGACCGATCTCCGCACTGTCGGCACCTTCTCCTTGAAAGTGATTGTCAGACTCGACAGGATTGGACATAGCACAGGTCGCGATTTCTTTTTTCGGTACTCTGTCCTTCAGAAATACAGTGAGTGCATTCGCGGCATCCTGCATCGACCCGTAGCGGTCCTCGATCTGCTTAGCCATCATTTTCATGCAGATCGCTTCCAGCCGAGGATCAAGATCGGCTCGAAATTTCGACGGCTTTTCGGCCTCCTGCGAAATGATTTGACTGAGAACGGCCGTAATCGGGCCATCAAACGGCACAGTTCCTGTGCACAGTTCGTAAAGGATGACTCCCAGACTATAGATGTCACTCGGAGGGCCGATGCGGTGGATGTCACCTTTGACCTGTTCCAGTGACATGTAGGCGGGTGATCCCAATATGCTTCCGCTTTGCGTCAGACGAGTTCCTTCGTCCTTGTTCATCTGGCGAGCGAGTCCGAAGTCCATGATGACCGGCTCGTTCTCCTTATCCACCATGATATTGGTCGGCTTCAGATCTCGATGGATGACGCCTTCCTGATGAGCGATTCCGAGCGCAATCGCCAGCTTGCGGACGATGATCGCAATGCTCCGCTCCGACTGCTGTTTGGCAGAATCAATGTATGCCGAAAGCGGTCTGCCGCTGATGTAGGCCATCGTGATGAAGGGAATGTCGTCGATTTCGCCAATATCATGGACGGGGCAGATATTGCGATGCTGTAGAGTCGCGGCCGCTCGGGCTTCCCTGTAGAAGCGTCCTCTCATTTTTGCTTCATCGCCGTCGAATTTCGGAACTTTGAGGGCGACGCGCCGGTCGAGTTGGCTGTCGCGAGCGAGGTAGACTGTCCCCATGCCACCTTCACCCAGCACCTTTTCGACATGGTACCGTCCGAAGACTTTGGGAAGCGATCCGATCAAGTCAGTGGAACCCACGGTTGACTCATTCCTCTTTCTGTGACGGGACAGACCGCCGTTCGTTGAATGGGTTTGCATTTCCCTGAAGAAGTTGCCCGTCGCATCACAACGGTGTGATACTGCCTACGCGATTCATGTAAGGGTCACGCTTCCAACAAACCAGATTCGATCCAGAGAACACCCGAGGGGCAGCGGACGCATACTGCACGAAAGTTACTGTCCCCAGCATGCCGCCTACCGACGACCGATGCAAGCAGAAACCACCTGGCAGCTACTCGCGCTCTGTGCCCACGCAGCCATTCGGGCCAACTTTACAATAAATAGGACAGCGGTGACCCCATTGGCAGCAATGGAACTTCGACACGGTAGATTCGATCCAGCGACGTCTGCACATCCTGACTCGCGCCCCGTTCGATTCCGGCGTGCTTCTTCATCCATTCCCAAGAAATCTCATAAATCAGGAGTAACCCGGTCGTTTCGTGATCCAGACTTCGGGTCAAGAGAAACGTGGCGGTGGGCTCGATCGTGGATAGTCCCCTCTCGAACCAGCTGTTTAAACTCGGGAATGCTCGCCAATCTGACCGGATCCCGTCTCACACTTCCCGCTTGACCACGAATTCCAACGTCAGAAGTTGTTGCGTTCGTCGTATGGCACACCGCCGCGATCGACTCCGTTGGCATCGGGAATTCCCTGCAGTCGCTCTGCCAATCGTCCGACACGTGGATCGTCGAGGGAGCTGTTCTCCCAGGAGATGACAATCCGATCGTCACCCGGAAATTGATCGTGATACCAGTTGAGAACGCGGACGCCCTCGTCGCTGGCTGGAAGCCATTGGGCGACGTCGTTCTCCAGATGAATCTGCTGGACTGCCCACCATGCCGGCACAGCCAGAAACAGCATGGCCATGAGTACCCACAGAGCCATACCATGGCCCCACGGATCGCGCTTTTCGAAGAAATGCTTCATGTCGGTTCTTCAAATGCCTTGGTAGAATCCAAGCCAAATTTGGCGATTCATGCGCCAGCAAGGTTCCAGGCAACGTCAATCTGGTTGTAACTATTCCTGCTCGGCTGCAACTGGGTGACTGACAGCGAGTTGTTAAGTCACTCCCAGCAGCCTTGAATGTTTGCCGTTCTCCGCGAGATTGGCATCGAGCGTACTTCCTACATCGGCCATTCCGCCGATCGGGTATGTGATACGCTTTGCTCCCAAAATTGTCGTGGCAAAGATTGCGACGACGATGCGGGTTCTTCCGGTTCTACCAGGCTGTTCAAATCATTCCGCTGCAGTCGAATTTCGGCTCGGATTACTCCGTAATCGTTAAGAAACGCCGAGATTCGTTCAGTAAATGTGTTCTGCAAAAAAGGGGCGATTGTCAATCGTGGGGACTTAGGGGGCTTCAGGGTCCGCTCGTTGCAGTGCTGCACGAACAGAATCAGCCAAAACCGGGTTGGTGAGTAACGAAAAGGCAGGACGGTCGGGGAGGGCAAATCGCGGGAGCAGTGGGAATCAGTCTGCAGACATCGTAAAGCGCTCAACGTCACCATGCAACCATTTGGAACGACTCAATCAGGGTACGCAACGATTTCGGGCCGGGCATGGCCTAACCGGGGAGGACGAATTCGTTGGATCAAGATCGGCATCGCCTTGCGATGTTGGCAAGGCATTAATTACGTAACATATTATTGCAAAATGACTTGTGTCATCGAAAATTCTGATGTCGCTCGTATCTTCATTCGTCGCAACGTGAAAACGACACCAACTCTGACGGTTAGGCAGGTGGTGACGGTTTTTCATGGAGGGCGGGACTGTAGAAGTCGATTAATACAGTATCGACTCATCGGTGAGTTCGACCGCTGCGCGCACGTGTGTTTAGCCAATTGCCACCGCCTTTTCGTCCCTCATCCGCCAAACTGCCCCGTAAATGACTCAGATCGACGAAACACATATCGAGGCGATCATTGGCGCCTGCCAAGAGAACTCGGCGGAGATTGCGGAGTCGCTCAACCAGTGTTTCGACCGCAAGTATCGGATCGAGACCGGTGAGTCCTCGGTGTGGAGCCCGGACAAAGCAATTGACGCACTGGACGGTCCCGGTCTGACGGTCGCATTCGGAGTTGGGCAGCAAGGTCTGCTGTGCCTGATTCCTGAAAGCATGCCTTTGCCGGATTGGTATACGGCACCGGGCGACAGCGAGAATTCGCGTCTGCAGACGCTTGCGCTCGAATGGTCGATGAACATGCTCCCCGCTGAGATTGAGGCGGGGGAATTTACGTCGGTTGCCAGCGAAAACTTAAAGCAGCAGGTTCTCGACTCCGAACCAACCGCTTGGGCCGCCGTCCTGGAATTGCTCGTTTATGACGAAGACGATGCGGCCGGTGAATCTGCTCCGACTGATGAAGCAGAATCGACTGATGAAGCAGAATCGACCGGTGAAACAGAGTCGGCCGACGAAACAGATTCGACCGACGAAACAGATTCGACCGCGGAAACGCCCGACCAACCTGAGGTTGCTGAATCAGATACAGAAGCCGAATCGTCTGAGGAAGCGAGCGAGGATGTCCCGACCACCGAGACGGCTGCTCCCATCGCAAAACTGATTCTGATTGCGGCCGTCGATCGTCCACCATTCCCCAGCAAGGAGGAAGCTCCGGCGCCCGCCGAACAATCCTCTGCGCCGCAGTCATCCAGCAATGAGACTGCTGCGGCAAGTCAACTTTCGCCAATTCCAGGTCTCGACCAACAGATGCACGGGCTGCCCGTCACGGTCAGCGTGCGACTTGCTGAGAAAAAGATCGAGCTGGGGCAACTGGTCACCATCACACCGGGCGGCTTGATCACATTCAACAAGGGCTGCGAGAGTCTGCTGGATCTCTTCGTCAATAACCACTTGTACGGCCGCGGCGAAGCGATCAAAGTCGGCGAGAAATTCGGCTTGAAGGTCACCGAGGTTGGCATCCAGCCGGAACGCATGCAGCGCATTCTCTGACCGCCAGCTGCGATGCAGTGCGGAACGCTGTAATGCATAGACCAATTCAAACGTTCGCGCACGAGGAATGAGGCGACGACAATGGGTAAGCGGTTCATTTCTGTCCCCGTACTTGCGGCCGGCTTCTGGTTGTTAATGTCTGCCGGTATCTGCCAGGCGCAGATTCCCGCTGCGGGCGACGCAAAGCAGGCCGCAAACAAAGTGGCCCCACCGGATACCGATTCGGCCACTACGAAATCCCTGCTGGACAACTTCGACTTTCAGGGGTTACTCACCGACAACTCGGCCGACAGTTGGATGATTCTGCTGGGGGCGATCTTTGCGAGTCTGGTGCTGGGCATGCTCGGCTCGGCGATCTTGCGCAATATCTCCAAACGTCTCGAAGCGAGTGGGTATTCGGCGCGGGCGCATGTTTTTAGCGATTTGATTGGACCAGGAAAACTGGCACTGTTGGGCGTCGGTTTGGCCGTCGGGTTGGCGAACATTGAACTGGTCGCCCCGCTGAGAACATTTACCTTCAAGACGTTGCTGCTCATCTATTCCATTGCCGTCTTCTGGTACGTGTTCAATTTGGTCTCGCTGGTGGAAGTGGTGCTGAAACGTTTCACGGCGAAAACAGAATCGCCGCTCGACGATGAATTGGTACCGCTGATTCGCAAGACACTCCGCGTGTTTCTGACCGTCATCGCGGTGTTGTTTATTGCCGATTCAGTATTCGGGCAGGACATTGGGGCGTGGTTGGCGGGGCTGGGGATCGCCGGTTTGGCCGTTTCGCTGGCTGCACAGGATTCGTTGAAAAACTTGTTCGGTTCACTGACGATCATTCTCGACCGGCCGTTTCTGATTGGCGAACGCATCTGCTTTGCCGGCTACGACGGCATCATCGAGGAGATCGGTTTTCGCTCGACCAAGGTCCGCACGCTGACCGGTCATCTGGTGACCATTCCCAATTCCAACATCGTCAACGACCCGGTGGAGAACATTGGCCGCCGACCGACAATTCGCCGGACGATCAATGTCACCATTACCTACGACACGCCACGGGAAAAGATTGAAGAAGCCGTCGAGATTATTCGCCGCATTCTGGACTCACCCGACATGCGCGAACCAATTCACCCGGTCATTAACGGCGACGAATTGTTACCTCGCGTGTACTTCAACGACCTCGGTTCAACCAGCCTGAATATCTTCGTCATCTACTGGTACGCGCCGCCGAACTACTGGGACTACATGGAACACGCCCAGCAATTCAACCTGCGCCTTTTTGAAGAATTCGAGCAGGCCGGAATCGAGTTTGCCTTCCCCACACAGACGCTGTATCTGGCGGGTGATCCGAAACGCGACCTGATGATGAAAATGTTGAACGACGGTTTGGAACCGAGTTGAATTAACATTCCGCCGTCAAAACTGAACACCCGTGATTGTCGTGAAATTCCCCTCGACAGCTGTAGCGTCCAGCCACTATGTTTCGTGCGTTCACGGTCACCCACATTGTCAACCCGATTGGCGAAGTGACGCGCGATGAGTGACGAACCGCTGCTCCAGATTGTGCCGGGCGTTCATATCAGCCCAGCCGGCGAGGTGACGACTTCGCCTGAGTTGCACGACGTGTTGTGCGACGTGGCCGCCGAACTGGAAGACGACTGCGATCTGCCGGTCGATTTAGAACACGTGTTGGCCGCACTGATTATGGCCACAAACGCCGGGCAGATTTCCGACGACCGCCAGTTAGCCAGCGATGATACCGAACTGCGCGCACTGCTTGTTCCGCATGTGCGCATGATCTTCGAAGAATTCGACGGTCAAATCTGCGGCGACGAATGAGACGTTCCGATCATCCGGCGTGCGATGTGCCTGCTCAGTCTCGGTGGCTCAAAAACGATCGTTCAGCGAACGTGCCGACTGGATTCAGAAACATCCAGAAGATGGTGGCAATTAAGTAAACTCCGCCAAACACGAACAGCACGAGATCCCAACTGCCCGTTGACTTCTGCAGCATGGGAACGGCGATGGGAAAGACGGCGGCACCGGCGTTGCCAGCCATGTTCATTGTCGCGAAGATTGTCGCCACGTTCTTGCCGCCCATATCGATGGTTGTGGCGTAGCCGGAAGGACCGGCCAATGCTGCGCAGAACGCGCCACCGCTGATGACCAGCACGACGGTGTTCGCCCCCTGAACGAAATACGCTGCGAAGATCAAAAGCGCGCAGCCGAGCATGCCGGCGACTGCAACATTCCGCCGCGCCGCCCTGACATTTCCCGTTGCCGACAGGATGCGGTCGGAAAGTTTTCCCGCCAAAGCCGAACCGATTCCACTGGCGATCAACGGTAGCATCGTCAACAAGCCCGATTTGGTGACGGAAACATTGCGTGTTTCCTGTAGAAACGTGGGAAACCAACTGGCGTAGAACATGTACCCTGCCCCGCGGCAAAACTGCTGCCCGCAGATGCACCACATGGGAGGACTGGCCAGGAGCGCCAGCCAGGGAGTGGGTGTTGGTGTTTCTTCTGTTTCGTCCGGTCGCTCCTGTTGATCCGAATCGCTCAAAACTGAACTGTCGGCAGAACGGGAAATCAAAGAGAGTTCGGCGTCGTTGACTGCCGTGTGTTCTCCGGGGCGATTGCGAAACCAGACATAAAAAAACCATGCCCAGATCAACCCGGGCAACGCGAACACCGCGAACAACATCCTCCAATCCATCACCGCCAACAGCAGTCCGGTTAATCCGGACGCGATAATCGCGCCGACCTGCTGGGAAGTCCCCAACCAACCGCTGACCGAAGCACGCCGCGATTGTGGAAACCACTGAGAGATGACGATCGCCGAACAGGGAAACAATCCCGCTTGGCCGATTCCGCTCAAGATTCGAACGGCGTACAACCACCAGATTGCGGCTAACAATGACGCAGCGACTGTGTCGATTTCAGGGCGAATCCGCATCACCAACGGAACCAGCCACACGGCAACAAGACCGATGCCCGCCAGTCCGGTAATGGCCGTTGCGGCCGACCAAACAGCAGAATAGATCGACAGGGTCTTGCGTGGCCCCAAGCGTTCGCCCAACCAGCCGGTGGGAATCTGAAACAAAGAGTATGTCAGAAAGAAGCCGCTGAGCGCCCAGCCCATCTGCTGCTTCGTCATCCCGAGTTCGGTACGAATTGTACTCTCGGCGACACCGATGCAATTTCGCTGAACGTAGGCGATGGCCGCTGCCGCGCACAGCGAAATCAGAACGACGGTACGTGCCGACGAAGGCGGTTCGGCCGGCGGCGTTGCCGCGTCGAAGTCGCTGCCAGTCATTCAGCTCCGTCCGGCGTTCGCCTCATCGTTGGAATTGCGAGAGAGAGCTTTTCATGGCATGCCACGAATAGCCCTCTCATGTGTTCGCCGCCGTTACCGGTTGAACAGAAACGCCGAACTGTTGATGAGGGCCCACATCAGATCCTGGGCCGCTTCACTTGGGGAACCGACCTCGGTGAAGAACTGTTCGCCGTTCTTCATTTCGTCTTCGGTTGGGAAGCGGCAGAGGACCGAAAGGTACACCGACTCGATTGTCTTCTTGTTGTCGGCCTTTTCGCTCGCCAGCTTCGCGATCAATCCCTGTGGATGAATGATCGAATTGGCGATGGTGGGACCGTTGACCAGATTCAATGTCTGTCCCAGGCTGACCTTGGCACTGCGTTCGCACTCACAGGGAGATTCGCGCGGGGCACGGCCGAACATGTCGAGAAACTTCAGTCCGATTTGTGGATCGGGAAGTTGACCCGCCCGAAAACCAGCAGGAACCCCCGGTATATTTCGCGGTGAACCGGTCGCAGCAATGATCGTGTCGTACAGCTGCTCGGCAGTCAATCGTCGAGGCAAGGCGTGCGAATAATTGACCGTGTCGTTCACATTCCACTCGTTCGAACGATAGCTGCGCTGGTAGGTGTGCGACGAGACGATCAGTTCAACCAGTCGTTTCAGATCGAATCCGTGGTTGATGAAGTCGTCGGTCAATGCTTCGAGCAATTCGGGGTTCGTGGGCGGATTGCTGGAGCGGATGTCATCGACGGGATCGATGATGCCCTGTCCCATGAAATAACTCCAGTAGCGGTTGACGAGGCTCTTCGCAAAATAGGGGTTCTCTTTCGATGTCAACCACTGTCCCAGTTGCTTGCGGCGGTCGGTCAACGATTTGTCGATGCCGTTGTGTTCAAACGGGAACAGAGCATCCACCGCCTGCCCGGTACTGACGTTGGTCACCGTCACCGGCGCGTTCAGCGTGTAAATGATTTCGTCGCCGCCGGTAATGCCCGGCTTACGGCCGACGTCGGCAAAGAAGGCAGACAGCTCGTAATAATTGTTCTGTGTCCACCGCTCGAACGGGTGATCGTGACACTGAGCACACATGAACCGCGTCCCTAGGAACACCTGGGTCATGTTCTCCATCAGCAACTTGGGCTCGCGGGCGATGCGAAAGTAATTCGCCGGAGGATTCTCGAAGGTACTGCCGCTGGCAGTCATCAACTCGTGGGCGAACTCGTCGTAAGGTTTGCCCGAGGCAATCGAACTGCGAATCCAGTTGCGGAACGCCCACACGCCCTTTTCTTTGATGAACTTTCGATTACTCATCAGCAGGTCGCTCCATTTGAGCGTCCAATAATCGACGTAACCGGGGCTGTCGATCAGCTGTTTGATCTTCGCTGTCCGCTTCGTTCTCGAATCACGCGGGTCGGCAAGAAAGGCACGGACTTCGGCCGGGGTCGGCGTGATGCCGGCCACGTCGAGCGATATGCGACGCAGAAACTCGGCGTCGGTGCTGAGTCCCGAGGGCAGAGTTTTCATCCGTCGGAGTTTGGCGTTGACGTGCGTGTCGATCAGGTTGTAATCGGGGCTGTCGTTCCAGCGAAATTTCTCGCGATCGCCCAGTACGGTGACGGGGTTGGCGAAGTAACGCCCTTCAAAGCGAACCATGATTGAGGCTTCGCCGCGGCGGATTGCTTCGATGCGGCCTGCCTTATCGATTTCGGCCACCTCAAAATCGCTGGTCTTAAAAATTGCGTTGCGAGAAACGTCACGGCTGATTCCGTCGGCATAGTGAGCAATGACAATCTGCGACTGAAACTGTCCACCCCGTTGCAACAACGGCTTGGCCGGCATCACTTCCAGGCGGACAACTTTGGGGGCCGAATCGAACACGCAACCCTCTGCAATCCACTGCTCGATGAGCTTGTAGGCTTGCGACTCTTCGTCGAACAGGAAGCCCCCTTCGTGCGGCACTCCCTGCGTTGGTTTCAGCAGCATCAGGCTCTGGCTGGGCTGGGCACGGTTGAAACGCCGGCCCGACAAATCATCGACCAGCGCCCGATAATCGTATAAGGCATCATAGCCCCGTAGCGATAACTTGAAGCCCCCCTTGCCGACACGCGAACCGTGACACGTTCCTGCGTTACAGCCGACCTTGCTCATCAGCGGCATAATTTCCCGGACGAAACTCACAGGCTTCTCCGCCACATCGATGACGCGAACGGCCACTTCGGCCTGCTGTCCAGCCACCTGCACCGACAGTTTGGTCTCACCGACTTTCCGGGGAAGAACGAATCCCATCTTGTCGATGATGACGACGTCGGCAGCCGATTTGATGACCGCCTCGGCCGTCAAATCGTGCGCGACACCGTCGGCCGTTCTGCCGATGACGAGGATTCGCCGCTCATCACGAGACCCCTTCAATTCCACAGAAGACGGGATGATCTCCAATTTGGTGATCTGTGGTTTGGTGATCTGTGGTTTGGCCGGCTCGGCGGCTGTTGTTGCGGTGGGAAGGTACAACAAGCCCACAGCGGTGCAAGCGAGTGTCAAAGCCGAAGAAAATCGCAGATTCATCGTTCAATATCCCTTGGGTTCCAGACGGAATCAATGTCTCGAAAACGTCCAACCATCCGTTGCAATGATTATATCGATTCGCTCCGCATGCAGAAGGGTGCGATCCCTTCGGTTACGGTTCCGTGTTGCCGTTACTTTGCGGCAGTCGTCGTTCCGACGAAATCAGTCGCAATAAAATCTTTGACGAGTTTTCCGGTAACGACGTCGAACAGCCGCACGTGTCCGTCGAAACCGGCGACGGCAACCTGTGCGCCATCGGGCCGGAAGGCGACGGCAAACACCGGCGCGTTAATTCCCTGCAGTTCGTGAACCAGCATTTTCTCGGCGGAACGCTTGTTCGTTTCGACGCGTGTTTCTCCCAGGCCGCCACCGTTGTTGGTCTTCGTCTCATCGTATGTGCCGGTCTTGTAAATCCGGGCCGCTCCGGAAATCGCCGAACTCGATCCGGCGACGAACATGCTGCCATCCTTGCTGAACTTCATATCGAAGATTCGGCCGGGCAGTTTTTGGTAGCTGCGAATGTGATTGAAATTGTCGCCGATGATCCGTTTTCGGGTACGAAAGATTTTATACAGGTTCGGTTGGCCGTCCGATCCGCCGGTCAGCACTTGCTCCTTCAATGGGTGACGCTGGACGGCCATCAGTCCGCCTTTGAGCGCTCCCGGCGTAATACTGGTGATGTTATCCACAAACTGTGCCGACTCGACGATGGTCAGCTTCATCGACATGTCGCGGCTGACGCTGATGAGGTGATCGTTCTTTTTGGAAAATGTGGTGTTGAGAACCCAGTCGCTGTGTGTATCAAGCCGCATGATCTGCTTGCCGTCTTTCACCTGAATCACGCGTGCGCGGTTGTCGGCTGCACCGAAGGCGAACAGATCGCCTTTGTCGCTGAAGCAGCCGCCGAACAGTGTGTCGGGCGTCTTAGTGATGGAACTGATCAGTTTTCGATCAGCAACATTCCAGAACTGCACTTCGCCAAACAAAGCGGGTGTTCCGCCGACGGCACCGATCATCTTGCCGTCGGGTGAAAACGACAGCGATTCAATTCTTTGGGAACGGCCAACAAGTCGTCCGACGATTCCGCTACCATCTGCCTGATGCACGAGGGTTTCGTGAAACCCGGAAACCGCGAGCAGTTTGCTGTCGGGCGAATAGGCCAAGGCGGTGACGACCGGCGGGTTTTCGTACTTGGGCGGGTTCTCGGCGGTGATTGAATCGACGGCAGAGGGCGGAGTGTCGTTCTTGGCACCTTCCTTAATCCAGCGTCCAATCAAATCGATCTGCTCGGGTGGCAGTGGATCGCCGTTGAGAGGCATTTCCGGTTCTTCGCCGGAGATATACAGCATGATTGTGCTGCCATCGGGATCGCCCGGCTCGAAGCTTTCGCCGTTCTCACCGCCTTTTTTCAGTCCCTCGAATGACGTCAGCAACAGTTTGCCGCCGAGTTTTGCCGGCTGATGACAACCGGAACAACTGCGCTGCAAGATGGGCCTGACCTGACGGTAGAAACTGACCTTTCCAGCGTCATCGCCCGCTGGTTTTTCGTCACCTTCGGCCGCGACAGCCATCGTGGGCAGCACGAGAGCCACCAAGAGCAACAGGCGACCGATCCAGTTTCGGCGCGGTACGAAATTCAGTGACGTCTTTGCCATCTTCTTCTTCCCAAGTGATGATCGATCCGCAGCCGTTGATCAACGCGCGCAACCGATCCGGGTAACCCTGCAATATGGTCTGTCAACAACATCCATCCTACCGTCCGAGGCCGACTCGCGTAAAGCGTTATGGATGTGAGTTGCTGGGTCCCTCGGGGCGCAGCCCGGGGGCTTTGGAACGCCATATGATAAGATACGGCCCGCAAGCGGGACGGCTAAATGGTAAACACATTGTTCAATACACAAAAAACGCCCCGTCGGGTGACGGGGCGTCTTGAAGCGTGACATTCCGGTTTGAAGCTGCAGTCGCGTGAATTACTTCTGCGGTGCTGCTTCGGTCTTCTGTCCGTGGAAAAACGAGCTGAAGGAGCGGCGCCCACCAATCTTGTCGGTGTTGTAAATGTAGGTGGCATCCATTGCGCGGGCGATTTGCTCACCGGCATCGACCAGGTGCGCTTTCGTGTACGGATCGATCTTGTCGCCGCCCGCTTCGAGCGTTTTGGTCAGCCGGCCGCGCAAATCCTTCAGTTCCATCCGTGCTAGATCGGCAATCGGCTTGTAGACAGCCGTGCTGCCGGCACCCGGCATGCTCAGATCGATGAGCCGCGTGAGATACTCGCGCTGCAGGTTGCGCCGCAGGCTGGAGACCATCGGCTGACGAGCAGTGAACTTCTTCTTCGGTGCCTCGTTGAACTCCGTCCAGATGGCGGCGTCGAGTGTGTCGAGAATTTCCGGCAGCGTGATCATGTCTTGATTCGCTGGGACACGCAATTCGTTGTCGTACACGCGGCGGAGTGTGGTTGGATTCATGACCATTGTGAGCGCTGACGATTGCATGCCCATAATGCGGTCGTGAATCGGCCAGGTTGAGTCGCTGAGAGCAAAACCGCCGCCGTCAAACCATTTGTCTGTCGTCATGTGCTTGAGCAATTCCGGCGTCAGGCCGAACGCTTCGTCACGGAGCGAGTTCTCGATGACGAATTTCAAAGCGGCACGCTGCTTCTCGGCGGGGACAACTTCGAACGGCGGTCGTCCGTTCTTGTCTCCCTTTTTGTCGCGATAAACGTGAACGCCGCCAATCCAGTTGCCCATCATGCTGACGGCTCGGAACTGGAGGTTGATCGTCATGTCGTATCCGCGTCGCGCTCGCGACCAACTTTGCCCGTCTTTTACGAACTTATCGACAATCTGTTTGCGATGATAATTGGCCAACCGTGTTTGATTGTTGGCGTATTCAAGAGGATTTTTCGAGAAATCGTAACGGCGTGCGAGCGGGTCGGGACCGGAGGTATCTTCGTCGGTTCCGTATTGAAGTTCCGGTTCGGCCACGCGGTCGAGGATTGGCTTCAGATCCTTCGCGAACGAATAACCATATTCGATCGCCCAGTAGTCGTAGCCACCAATGCCGATCATGGTGTAATCGCCCTGGACTTTTCCGCCCTTGAAATTCATGTTGACGGCAGTGTAGTCCATCACAGAACTCGCCAGCGGCTTCTTGCCCTTCAACTTGTCGCTGTTGATTTCTGCAAGCGTGTAAGTACTCGATCCCTTGAAGTTGTGTCGCAGACCGAGCGTGTGACCGACTTCGTGCGCCACCAAATGGGCAAGCAGCGGCCCGACGAACGATTCGGGCATTCCGTCGATTTTGGTTTCTTCGGGTTTCTTGGGCTTCTCGTCTTTCTTCTTCTCGTCCTTTTTCTTCTCTCCGTCTTTTTTGTCGTCCGCCTTTTCTTCTGCTTGTGCCAGTTCTTGACTGATGAGTTCGAGGTGCGCCCGCATGACGGCGACGTCGAAGGCCATTCCGTCGGCGGCGAGACACATGCCGTTGACCTGGCTGGTGCGGCCGATCAGTCCATCGTAAATGTCATCGCCAATCAGCTTGGAATCGACCTGTGTGGCAGCATGTCCGCCGAAGGGCAGGTTGGCCCGGGCGGCGATTTGGGCCGAAATGAAGTTTCGCTGAGCCGGTGCTGCCAGGCGAACGCGCGGGTCCCAGTTGGGATGGGTTGCCAGCCACGAAAGGGTCTCGGGGCCGAAGCTCTCCATCGCGATTCTGGGCAGCAGGTCTTCGAATTGGAAATTGTAATGCCGAATCCAGCCATCGGTGAGGATGATGTCGGCGTCGAGAATCTGACCAGTTGTTGGGTTGACGCGGCTCGGGCCGATGGCCGTGCCAATGTCGTTATTCAACCAACGCAGGAAATTGTAACGGACGTCTTCGGGGTCTTTCTCCATATGGGCGCCCGACTTGGCGTCCTGATAATAGACCTCGATGGCGTTGGACAGGCCGACTTTTTCAAAGGCGGCATTCCACGAGAGCAGCCCTTCCCGCACCCAACGACGATAGCGGATAGGCGTGGTGTGTTCGATGTAGAAGACAATGGGATTCTTCGGCGGGCTGATCTTCAGTTTGGGATCGGCCTTTTCCAGGTGCCAACGGTTGACGAAACGAATTCGAGTGTCGTCGTCGGAGTATTTACCCAGGTCGGTGTAGGATGTCGTAAAGTAACCCACCCGTTCATCGGCCTTGCGGGGCTTGTAGCTGCTGCTGGGGGCAATGACGCTAAAGGAATAATGCAGTGTCTGCAGTCGACCGGATGACGTGGGCAGTTCGAAAGCCAACTCGACGTTTCCGGGAAAGGCTTTCGCCTTCTTGATGGTGTGCAATCCACGGTTGGAACTGCGAACCTTCGATCCGAAAAATGTGCTGGCCTGACCGACGAGCAGTGCGTCCATATCGATCACCGGACCACCGCCCGGGCCGAGAGTCACAATCGGAACGTCGAGCATGACCCGATCGGTGAATAACCGCTTGACCGATGCCTTCGACTCCGCGTCGCCGTTGGAACGGGTGTCGATATTGGGAGCGATCATTGCCAGGCGTTTGTCAAATCGTCGCCAGTAGAAATACTGATCGCCCGCCTGCAGGCCGGCAAATCGTTCTCCGCTGGAAACAGTCAACGCCAGAAAATACTTCTGCGAGGTGTAACTCGCGGGAAGTTCGGCATACATCTGGCTGTCTTTTTTGCGGGTCCAGATTGTGTAGAGGCTTTTCTTGCCGTCGGCGGTGGAGACGACTTTTTCATACCCCTTGAATACGTCGGCATGTTTCGGGAAGTCCGGTTTCGGCGGCGCTTTCGTCTGCGCTTTCGCTGCCGACGTGAGCAGGACTAACGCCGCCACTCCGCATAGGACCTTAACTGCCCACTGCCCACTCTGAGTTGATCGCCGCATTATTTCGGTTCCCCGCAAAAGAGAAACAAGATCGGCCGAATAGAACCGATCTCCAATGAATCGATGTGTCGAGAACACTGCCAAAGTATTCCCAATACCTGCCAGCTGGCTGGAGAGTCTATTATCGCCACAACCGGCAGAACTCACCAGCGCTCACTATTGTTACACGACCGCCGTGAAGTTTACACCCAGCAACCGGATCGTGCATCCGTTTCCCTCAATTTTCACCGCAAAACGTTGCCTGACAACCCCAATTGCCGTTATTGGTGGTCTTGTCGTTCGACATGTACGGATTGTGACGCGGGTGAAAATCTGCTCCGCAACTAGGTGAGTCGGGAGGAAATGGTACTCGGCAGAACCATCGACCGCTAAATGACGTGCAGCACGACGCAGGTGATGTTGTCGCGTGAGCCGCCGTCTTGTGCCGCTTTGACGATCGCCTCGGCGGCCTGCTGAGGATCGTTTACCTCCTGCACTAATCGCTGCAGTGCGTCGTCCTGCAGGCCGTCCGTCACTCCATCGGAACACAGCAGGTAGCGGTCGCCCTCTTTGGGAAGAATCTGTGTCGGCTCGGTGCCGGTCGATCCTTCCTTCGTGCCAAGGTACCGATACAGCACATTTCGATAGCGATGCGTTTCGGCATCGACGGCGGAAATCGTCCCGGCATCGACAAGTGCCTGCGTCAGCGAGTGATCGGTCGTCTGCTGATCCAGTGCGTCGCCGCGCAAACGGTAGACGCGGCTATCTCCAATTCCGCCGATGTATAACTTCCCACCAACGACAACGATAAACGTCAACGTCGTTCCCATGTTGTGGAAATTGGCGTCGTCCTCGCTGAGCTGGATGATTTCTTGATTGGCAAAGGCCACCGCGTCGTCCAGCGATTGAATGACGGTTTCCGATGGGCTGTTGTCGAAGTCGATCAGTTCTTCGATTTTCTTTGAGACGAGTTCCGTGGCCATCGCGCTGGCTTTTTCGCCCGCGGCCTGACCTCCCATGCCGTCGGCAACGAGAAAATAACGCTGCTGCGGATCGACCACGCAACAATCTTCGTTGTTGTCGCGGAAGTTGCCGGTGATGCTCAGCGAGCCGCACGAAAATCGGGACATGGTTCCTGCTGTACTGTTGGCCTGAGCCTGTTGAATGCACTGCTTTGAATGCAATGTTTAGAATCGACGAAAGTCCAACGCGCATTTGTCGTTTTGAACGCTCTACTTTTTAGACGATTTCCCTATACATTCACAAGCGTTCGTGTTGAATCGGTAACCGCAAGAATGTGCCGGAGTGGGTCAACGGGGCGAGTGGCTTCGTCTTTTCAACTGCGTGGGGCCGTCAGCGAGTCCCCCGGCAGAACGGTTTTTACCAGGTCGTCGGCACCAAGTGTTGTCGCGGTGATGAATAGTTCGCCGGCAACAAAACCGGCGCTTGTGCCGTAAAGTGTGTTCTGTCCTTCCACCAATCGAAACACGCGTTCTTTTCCTGGCGGAAACTGTGTCTGGTAAGCGCGAATGGCTTCGAGCTTGGCTTCCAGCGTTTCGGAAATATCGACAACGAAACTTCCTCCACCCTCCGGCACTGCCAGCGATTGAAAGCCGAGCGGATACCAAACCTGTTTGGAAATCGTATGGACCGGCAAATTGTCGAACGTTTCGTCCCACTTGCATAACCGCGAATAGAACACGGCGGCATCGGTGATCTGCATCGCCTGCCAATGGTCGGGTGAAGCCATCGGCGTTTTTCCGGCGATGCCGAGCACCACCGATGGCCGATACCGGCGAAAGACTTTTGCCAACGCGACCCGGGCTTCGAAATCGTCGAACAAGCGGCGATTCGGCAGGTCGAGGGTTTCGCGCACCTGCACGCCGAGAATCTCGGCGGCCTTTTTCGCTTCCGCCATTCGGACGTCAGGTCCCGGACTGGCGGGCGTCGGTTCGCCATCTGTCAAATCGACAATGCCGACGCGATAACCCTGCCGCACCAATTTGCACAGTGTGCCGCCACAGGCGATCTCGACATCATCCGGATGCGCACCGACTGCGATCACATCCAACGGCTGGGGAAGTTCGTCTGACATAATGGCTCAGTTTACAATGATAGGTTTACAATGAATTGTGTTCTCAAAGCCCACTGGCTGCGGCCGGTGGGTAAAACGTCTTCAAGAGTTTCGCCAGCCGATGCGGGTGCGTCAAGTACGGCAATTGGCCGCTCGAATGCAGACGTTCGACTTGAGTATTCGCGATTCGCTCGGCCAGCAATTCCTGGCAACCGGCGGCAAGTTGCCCTTCTCCTTCGGTGCGAATCAACAGCACGGGTTGCGAGACTTCGTCGAGCCGATCTCGGACGTCAGACTCTTTCAGCACGGCTGCCCGCTCAGCTATCGCGGAGGCAGGCAATTGACCGGTGTCGTCGAGGAAAAACGACCAGCGGCCCTGATCGATCGGCGGAAACCAGGGGAGGTGATTCTGCGTTTGCAATGTTTTCCAAAATGGAACCGACGCCAGAGGACGCCGCAATCGACGGCCGACACCGATGAGTAGTCTTTCCGTCAGCGACAATTGCCGATGCGCGTAACCGCCTTGAATTGCCGCGGCCAGAATGCGATCCGGTTCAGCCAACATGGCCGAGAGCGCCGTCACGCCTGCGAACGCTGGAGCGAAGATTTGAAATTGCTGATCCCCGTGCCGGTCGGCGACGGCAAACAGATTATCCACAAGTGTTGCGGTGCTCTGTCGATACCCCCGCTCCAACAGAAAATCGTCATACACAACGCAGCGGAATTCTTCACGAAGCAGCCACACTAACAATGCGTAGAGTTCGTGTGTGCCGCCCAAACCGGGCAGCAAGTAAACGGGCGGCCCGTCGCCCCACGTTCGCCCACGTACCGTTGTCCCGCCCTGCTGAAATTCCCAGAGTTCGGCATCCGAGCGAAACGCATCGAGCACCTGCTCCCACGCAAGCGGAGTGGGACAAGGGTCGTGCTGCGGTTCGTCGGTTGCTGCTGAAACGTCGGCCGACCGGGATTGCGCCATTTCAGTTCCGGCCGACATTATGTTGTCACACGGCGACCCGACACCGTCGGAGGCCGGAGATTGATTCCGCGGTTGGAGCATATCGTTCGTCATCGTCACACCTGCGGCCTTGTGTCTTTTCGCCGCAACGCATGGTAATCCATTTGGGTCGACGAATGAACTCAGACGGCGGACGACACAAAACAGGCGAGTGCGATTCCGTCACGATTGACTATTTTCGTTTCACGAGACGTATTGTCTTGACAACCGCTCCGCGTGCGGGTAACTTAGCAAGACACACTGTCTCGAAAGAAGGGATTTGATGGTTCGCAACCCATACGACGCGACCGAAGCCGAGCAAGCTGTACTCGAGGTGCTTTGGTCAAAAGACATGGCAACAATCCGGCATCTGACCGATGAACTCTACCCGAACGGCACCGCTTCGAACTTTTCCACCGTTCAGAAACTGTTGGAAAGGTTAGAAGGCAAAGGGTTCGTTGAAAGAGAGCGTCGCGGATCGGCGAATTGGTTTCGGCCGCTCGTCGATCGACAGGAATTGATCGGACGGCGGCTGAGCGCGGTGGCCGAGAGCCTGTGCGACGGTTCGTTGACCCCGTTGTTGCAGCATCTGGTCGAGGCCCACGACCTGACGTCCCAAGACCGCGAATCGCTGCAGATGCTGATCGAAAAGTTTGACGAGCGGAAGTTTGACGAGAAAAAGAAGACAAAAAAGAAGGATCGCTGAATCTAAAGAAGTAGACCATATCATCTGGCCGAATTCTCGGCGGATGTTCCTTTTCAGAGGAAGACTGACATGTCCTGGCTGCTTGAGATTGCTTTGAGTAACGCCGTGATGGCGACCGTCCTTGGTTTGCTGGTGTTGGTGGTAAGTCGGTTTTGTCATCGACCGGCTTTGATTCACGGTCTGTGGCTGGTCGTCCTGCTGAAACTGGTGACACCGCCGGTGGTCTCGGTTCCTGTTGAAATCCTGCCCGCGAGCGTGGTTGTCGCAGATGCTGCTGACGACGCTGACATCGTGGACACACCAGTACCCGTCGAAGCAATGCCCGTCGAAGACGCTGTCTTCACACCGGTGACGTTGGCGACCGTCAATGAAAAACCGTTTCCGCCGCAGGAACTGCTCGTTTCAGACGGGGAACTCGATGCGGACGGCTTGCCGCTCATCGCAGTGGAGTTTGATGAACCGGCTGCCCCAGACGAAACATCCGCCGCCGTCGATCAGAGCGACGACACGGTGTTTGCCGATGCCGCAGATGTGGCTGTGATGATTGGGAGTGAAGAGCAGGATATCAGTGACAGCAGGGCGGGGCCGGTTTCGGGGCCTCCGCCGGAAGAATTGCCGAGCGAAGCAACCGAACCGGCGACTGCGTCTTCAGCGGGATACGCTGCGCTGCTGAAACTGCTGGCGGTCTGTCTAATTGCCGTCTGGATTGTGGGCTCGATTGTCGTTGTTCTCACGACAGTCGTTCGCGTGAGGCGATTTCAAAAGCTGCTGTGTGTGGCATCGCCGGCACCCGCCTGGCTGACTACAAAAGTGGACCGATTGGCGAAACAAATGGGACTGAAGCGGGCGCCGCAGGTCCTGATCGTGCCAGCGACCCTCTCGCCAATGTTGTGGGCAATTGGCCGAAAGCCCAAGCTCATCCTTCCGGAAGAATTGGTACAGCGGCTGGAGCAGCCGGAGTTGGAGTCGATTCTACTGCATGAGTTAGCCCACATGCGCCGCGGCGACCATTGGGTGCGCGGGTTGGAATTGCTGGCAAGCTGTCTGTATTGGTGGCATCCGGTCGTCTGGTTGGCTCGTCGAGAAATCCAGATGAACGAAGAAGCCTGCTGCGACGCCTGGGTGGTCTGGCGTCTCTCCGGCGGCGGGACGCCTTATGCAAAGGCCATATTGGCGACGGTCGATTTTCTCGCCGACTCACGGCCCGCGCTTCCCCCGGTGGCAAGCGGATTGGCTCGTGTCGAATTTCTGAAACGAAGGCTGACAATGATTCTGGAAGGAACAACCCCCCGCCGTCTCTCGAGCGTGGGGCGAATTGCCGTGTTGGTAGTTGGTGCCGGTTTGCTGCCGCTGTTGCCAACCCTCGGCGAAGAACAACCGACCGAACAGGAAGAACCGGCGGTCGCAGCTGCCACAGATCTCGTTGCGGATTCAGATAAAGAGGACAAGGCGAACGACGCCACCCCTGCCGATGCCGCGCAAACCACAGGAGCAACTGCCAAGCCAGTCGTTCGACAACCTCGGCTGACGTTGCCGGAACCGACCGATTTCGAGGCAAAGCCGCAGAGCTATCTGGATGAGCCGGGCAGGAATTGGCGGCTGGCGGTTTCGCCCGACGGCAAGCGGCTTGCTGTCAGTTATAGCGGAAGGCCTCAGCCCGGAAGAGTGCGCGTGTTCGACATCGAGACGCCCAAGGAACTTGCAAACATCAAGGAACCGATGGGCATCCCGTCAGTTGGGTTTTCACCCGATGGTCGCTGGCTGATATACGGCCGTTGGGATTCCATTATCAAGATTCTGGATGCTGAATCATTTGAGGTCGTTGCCGAGTTGGAACTTGGCTGGCCGGGAGGTTCCCGTTTCGCGGTTTCCCCAGACAACAAATTGATCGCAACGATTGCCGAAGGCAAACCGGATGCTAAAGGAATCCTCCGCGGGCAGGTCAAACTGTGGGAAATGCCGACGGGGAAATTCATCACTGTGCTGGAAGGCGATATGTTCCGTCTACACGACGTGAATTTCTCGCCCGACGGAAAACTGTTGGCGGTCGGTGGTGGACAGTGGAAAGAGAACCTGATGGGACAAGTCAATCTGTGGGACATTGAGACGCGCAAACAAGTCAAGACATTGAAGGGTCACACTCAGGCAGTCTTGTCTGCCACGTTTTCCCCGGACGGCCAGACCATCGCAACCGGCAGTCGGGATAATTCGGTCCGGTTGTGGAATCTGGCAGACGGTTCGGTCAAGGCGACGCTCCAGGGACACGCATCCACGGTGGAGCGGACAGTGTTCTCTCCGGACGGAAAATTGCTGGCAACAACGGGGTGGGACGGAACTGCGAAGCTGTGGCGCGTCGAAGACGGGTCTGTTCAGGCGACGCTTCGCGGTCACACTTCACTTGTGCACACGGCCGACTTCACACCCGACGGCAAGACTCTGGCGACGGCTTCCGAAGACGGAATCGTCCGTTTGTGGGACGTCACCACCGGTCTGCAAACCGCCACACTGGAACAGGACGTCAAGGCCGACGACAATCCCGAGGCCATTCTCACCGTCGCCTGGTCGTCGGACGGCAAAACGGTTGCTTCCGCACATGAAGACAAAACCGTCCGCCTTCGCGATGCGGAAACGGGCGAAGTCACCCGAGTTCTCGATGCTCATGACGATGTCGTCGCGAACATCGCGTTTTCGCCCGATGGAACAATCCTGGCAACCGCCAGTTATGACAAGCTGATCAAGTTGTGGGACGTTGCAACGGGCAAGGAACTGAGAACGCTCAGCGGTCACACCAACTGGGTCTTCTCGGTCGCGTTTTCACCCGACGGAAATCGACTCGCTTCCAGCGGCTACGACAAGACCGTCCGCCTGTGGGACATAGAATCCGGTGCGGAGAAAGCCAAACTCGAAGGCCATTCGGCCACGGTGCGTTCAATCGCGTTTTCACCCGACGGCAAACTGCTGGCATCGGGCAGCGGCGATCGCACCGTCCGAATTTGGGACACCGAAAGTCTCAAAGAACTGGCAACCCTTTCCGGACACAAGGGCAGCGTTCGAGCCGTCGCCTACTCACCCGACGGCAAGACAATCGCCAGCGGCAGTGAAGACCAGACGGTCAAACTATGGGACGTCGAAAGCCGAAAAGAACGGGCGACGTTGTCCGGTCACACCGGCATGGTCTGGAGTCTGGCATTCTCTCCACGAGGAAAAACACTGGCCAGCGGTGGATTCGACAACGTGATCAAATTATGGAATCCCAATTCGGGTGCGGAACGGGCAACTCTTAAGGGACACACCGACGTCGTCACGTCGCTTGCTTTCGCCCCCGATACCAGCGCCCTGATCAGCGGTAGCTACGACAAGTCGATCAAAGTGTGGCGTTCAACGCAGCCGTCGATCCCACCTCTAGTGAGCATGACGGCCCACGACTCACAGACGCGATTCATCGTCTTTTCTCCGGATGGGCGAAAAATGGTAACTGGTGCCATGGATCACGTTGCCAAAGTGTGGGATTTGAAGACTGGCAAGCCGGTGCATATCCTTTCCGGGCATACTCAGGGAATTCTCTGCGGCGCATTGTCGTCGGACGGCAAGACCTTGGCGACAGGAGGTTTTGACCAGACCATTCGGTTCTGGAATATACAGACCGGCGCACTGCTGGCGACGCTTTCGGACCATAAAGGTACGATTATGTCGCTCGTCTTTTCACCCGATGGGAGGAAGTTGGCCTCCGGTAGCTCTGACAAGACCGTGAAATTGTGGGACGTTGATACCAGGCAAGTCACCAGGACTCTTCCTGTGCAGCCGCTATGGGTGACTGGTGTTGCTTTTTCGCCTGATGGGAAGACGTTGGCAAGTTCAACCGGGAATTGGGATGAGTGGCAAACGGCGGGTGAGGTCAAGTTGTGGAACGTTGCAAACGGTGAAGCACTGGCGACATTCCAAGGCCACGCCAATGCAATCGGATCGGTTAAGTTCAGCCTCGACGGAAATTTGATTGCTGCTCCCGGTTGGGATAAGACTGTCCGATTCTGGGACGCGAAGACGTTGGAACCCCGTGATATTCTGAAGCTCGATTCAGGAGCCATTCAAGTCTCGTTTCTGCCCGACGGACACTCATTGGCCGTCAGTGAGTTTTCCGGCCGCGTCTCCCTGTGGAACCTGGAGAAGATGGTTCGGTTGGCAACGTTCGAAGGCCACGATAAGAATGCCCACGAGGTCACTCATTCCCCTGACGGTTCGCTCATAGCCAGCGCCGGTTTGGATGGACTGGTCAAGCTCTGGCCGACGAGTGGTGGAGCCGAAATCAGGCAATTTCCGGCTGCCGGACCGTGGACGTTGGGAGTGGCGTATTTGCCGGACGGACGTCATATTCTCACCTCGCGCGGCCCGAACAATTCATTTCAGATGCTCGACGTCGAGACGGGCCAAGAGGTCCGTCGATTTGCGGGTCATACCAAGCCTGTCACCGCGTTGGCAATTTCTCCAGACGGCAAACAAGCCATCTCCGGAAGCCAGGACCTGACTGTTCGCATTTGGGATATTCAAACCGGCGAACAACTCCGCGAATTCAGCGGTCACGAAAAGGAGCCGCGTTCGGTGGCCATTTCGCCCGATGGTCGCTATGCCGTCTCCGGCGCGTTTGGCAAAAAAACTACGTCTGGGATCTCGAAGCCGACAAGTTGATTCGCGAGTACAAGGGGTCGGGCTCGTCAACTCGCAGCGTGTTCCTGGACAACACCCATGTCGCCATCTGTGACAACCGAGACGCCGTTTTGTTGAACGTCGAAACCGGCGAAGTCGTGCGCCGCTTTAGCGGCCACGCACAGTCAGTCATCTCTTTGGCAATTTCCCCCGACCGCCAGCGGCTGCTGACCGGCTCGAAAGACAACACGATGCAGTTGTGGGAAATGGAGACCGGTAAGTTGCTGCGTCGTTTCGACGGACACAGCGAAATGGTCCGCTGCATTGCGTTCACTCCCGACGGTCGCCGTGCCATCTCGGGTAGCTATGATCACACGCTCATCCTGTGGGATTTGGAAACCGGCGAAATACTGAACCGCCTGCAAGGCCACAAACAACAGATCCTCAGCGTGGCTGTTTCGCCGGACGGCCGATTTGCCCTCTCCGGCGGCGGTGACCGGACCGTTCGACTGTGGGACCTGAGTACAAATACAACAGAAAGTTCCGCAGGCTTGGTTCGCCGCTGGGATTCCAGCATCGAACCGTTGGCGACGCGAAAGGATACCAAGAAAAGCGATCAGTAATTCTGTGAATTCCAACCGTGTGATTTCAGGAGAGGCTTTGATGAATTCTTACTCAATTCGCCGGTTGGCGCCTGTCTGTTTGTTTTTTGGTTTGCTGTTGGGATTTGCAGCGCGGCAACCGGTAACCGCGAGTGAGCCGGCTAACGACGATGTTCAGAAACTGGCCGATGCGATTGATGAATTGATCGCGAAACAGTGGAAGGTGAATCAGATTACGCCCGCACCGCGCGCGGGTGATTCGGAATACTTTCGGCGTGTTTCGCTCGATGTGACGGGCAAGATTCCGGCGGCCGCCGATGCAATGGATTTCCTCGAATCGCTTTCGCCGGAGAAACGTCGGCAGGTCGTCGATCGGTTGTTGGAAGACCCCGGCTACATCACGCACTTCACCACGTTCTGGCGGAACGTGATGATGCCCGAGGTCAACGCCGACTTTCAAGTACGGTTCCTCGTTCCCAGTTTTGACTCCTGGCTGCGGAAGCAATTGACGGACAATACGCAGTACGATGTGCTGGTCAAAGAGATCCTCACCACGCCGTTGGACTCGGGACAGAACAACCGCCGGAACCCGTACGAACGATTGGGCGAACCCTCGCCGTTGGCGTTTTTTCAGGGCAAGCAGATCGCGCCGGAAAATCTGGCCGCCGCCACGTCGCGGATCTTTCTTGGAATCCGCCTCGAGTGCGCACAGTGTCACGACCATCCGTTCGACTCGTGGAAGCAGGAACATTTCTGGAGTCTGGCCGCGTTTTATGGCGGCATCGAGCGGCAGGGAAATCAGGGCATCTTCGGCCGCGTGCGTGAACTGTCCGACCGGCGGGAACTGAACATTCCCGGCACCGAAACCGTGGTGCAGGCGGGCTATCTCGATGGCAGCGAGCCGCAGTGGCGATTTCGCGTCGGACCGCGAACGACACTGGCGACGTGGGTCACTTCACCCGAGAATCCCTACTTCGCGCGCACTGCCGTCAATCGCATGTGGGGACATTTCTTCGGCGTCGGCATCGTCGATCCGATCGACGACTTCACCACCGAGAACCCGGCCAGCCATCCGGAATTGCTCGATCTGCTGGCCAAAGAATTCGCCGCGCACAACTTCGACCTGAAATTTCTGATCCGGGCGATCACGGCCAGCCGCACGTACCAACTCTCGAGTCTGAAGACGAACAAAGAAACCGACTCTCTGCAACTGTTCGCCCGCATGGCCGTCAAAGGGCTGACCGGCGAACAGATTTACGACAGCGTGGCCCAGGCGACCGGCTTGTACCGGCCGTTTAACGCCCGCAACCCGTTTGCATTCGGCGGCAACGACCCCCGCGGCGAGTTTTTAGAAACGTTTGCCAACGACGCCGACGCGACAACCGCACGGCAAACGACGATTCTACAGGCGTTGGCCATGATGAACGGCCAACTCGTCACCAATGCCACCAGTCTCTCACAAAGCCGATCGCTGGCTGCCGTCGCCGAGTTCCCCGGTCTCACCACGGCCGAGCGAATCGAGAACTTGTACTTCCTCACATTGAGCCGCAGACCGCGACCGGAAGAAACCGAGCGGCTCGTGAAATACGTCGAACGCGGTGGCGAGAAGAGCGACCCGAAGAAGTCGCTGGGAGACGTCTTCTGGGCGCTACTCAATAGCAGCGAGTTCATGTTCAACCACTAAAGGAAATGCGGAATTCAGAATGATGAATGAGGAATAACGATTCTCGCAATTGACCGATTCTGAATTAAGCGACATCCAAACGGGAGACTTCACAATGAGCAGCAAACGCGCACGTCGTCAATTCTGCACTCCGAACTCCGCACTCCCCACTGGAATCTCCCGCCGCGACTTGATGAAGCTGTCGGCTCTCGGGCTGGTTGGCTATTCGCAATCCGGTTGGCTTAAGGCATTGGCCGAAGGGACGGCCAGCGATCCGAAACGGAAACGGGCCTGCATACTGCTCTGGATGACCGGCGGGCCGAGCCAGATGGATACGTTCGACTTAAAACCGGGACACAAGAACGGCGGGCCGATCAAGCCGATTGAGACGGCCGTGCCGGGCGTGAAAATCTCCGAGCATCTGCCGAAGTTGGCCAAGATGATGCAGCACGTCGTTCCCGTCCGCTCGATGACCACCAAAGAAGGCGACCACACACGGGCCACGTATCTGCTGCGCACCGGGTACCTGCCGCAGGGGCCGATTCACTACCATCCTTGTAGAAACCGTTGGCCGGTGGTCTTAGGGTGGAAGAATCCCGTTGTCATGTGAGCCGTACCAAGCCGGCCAATCTGGTCGCCAACGGCCGTTCGTGTCAGTCGCAGGTAGTGTGGATCACCGTGAGCCAGTTGTCCGAGATTGGGTGAGAATGCCCACCGCTGCACGTTCTCCTCAACGGTGGCCGGTTGCGACGTGACATCGCCAGTCTCCAGATTCAGGATCTTCGTCCCCTGTACTGTAAGAATGGAAACACTCTGAGCGGATGCCGAGAACTGCATGTTGGGGAGCTTGGCCGAATTGATCTTAGTGAATCCAAAGTCATCATTCGAAGCGATCCGGGGACGATATTTGCGTTCAATCGTTTTCGTCTTAAGATTCCAAATCTCGACTTTTCCCATGGACGACACCGCGAGTGATTCATCCGAAAGGAAAGCGGGAATCTTGATGAGTTTGTCTTCTGCAAGGTTCAACAACTTCGTATTGCTTTCGAGATCCCACACGGACAGTTGTCCATCGAATCCCGCCGTGACAAGTTTCTTGCCGTCTGGAGAATATCTGACGAGGTAGGCAGTTTGCTCTTCCGACCAGATGATTTTGTTTTCCGGTATACTCCACCGCACGACTCTTCTCGGAGGCTCTTCCGCATAGGCAATTTCTTTTCCATCGGGAGAGAAAGCCATCCCCGGCTTCCCTTCCGATACGATGCCGCCATTCTTTCCGTTACCGGTGATCGATCTCTGCGTTGATTGAATGCGAGTTCCATTTAACACTCGCCAGACGTGGACCTCTCCATAGACATCGCCGGACGCGATCAGCCGGCTGTCGGCCGACCAGGCCAATGCATAAACGCAACTGTGATGCCCGCGGTATGTCGTCAGCGTTTTTTGTTCGGCCGCATCCCAGATTCGGACCTGTCCGTCGCCGCCGCCGGTGGCGATGTATTGGCCATTCGGCGACCAAGCAACCGACCAGACCATTCCGAAATGCCCCGAAAACTCGACGCGGACACCGGCTGGTGGTTTCGCATTGACCGGCACTGCGGCTACGGATTTCGTTTTTGATTCCTCGTTCGGACCTTTCGCTCCGGAACCCACAAGTTGCCAGGCGGCCAGGCCAATGCCGATGGCGAGACACAACGCCGTTCCGATCACGATCCATGTTGTTGTGTTCGATTTCCTGCGCCGCCCCATCGCCGTCAACGATGGCTGTTCCAGCGCATCGAACTCGAATGATGCTCCGATATCGACAGTCTCTTCGTAGGCGGCATTACGGTGGGTTTCGGCGGCCGTTTGCACGCCAGCGGTCTGCACAGGGCGGCCGGCAATGTTTTCCGCTGCCAGCGGCTTGAGCGCACGGACGACCTCTTCAGCCGTCTGAAACCGCTCGCGTGGATTTCCGGCCATCATTTTATCGACGATGTCGGCGAGTGCTTTGGGGCAATCGGGCCGCAGTTGTCCCAACGGTTGCGGCGCTTCGACCGCCAGCCGATGTAGCTTCTCGATTGTCGTTCCGCCGGGGAACGGTGGTTGGCCGCTCACCAGGAAGTACAACGTCGCCCCCAGTGAATAAATGTCGCAGCGGGCGTCGGCCGCATGAGAATCGCGGGCTTGTTCGGGAGCCATGTAATCGACGGTTCCCATAATGTCGCCGTCGCCGGTCAGGCCGGTCTGATCCGCGTCGGCATTGTCTTCCACAATCCGTGCCAGTCCCATGTCGAGGATCTTCGTCGAACCGGTTGTCGATAACAGAATGTTGCGCGGCTTGATGTCGCGGTGAATAATGTTTTGCGTGTGTGCATACGCCAATCCGGAAGCCGCCTGCAGACAGATGGCCGCCGCTTCGTCGGCCGACATCGGGCCGTCGCGTTTGACCAGATCGGTGAGGTCGGAACCTTCAACAAATTCGAGTACCAGAAACGTGACGTCGGCGTGCTGGCCGACATCGAGCGCACGCACAATGTGCTCGTGTTGCAAACGCGAGGAGACATCCACTTCCCGCTTGAAGCGGTCGATCAATCTCTTGTGAGTATTCTTGCGGGGGTCGATGACCTTGATTGCGACCACACGGTTCATCCGCGTATGCCGAGCCTTGTAGACGGCCCCCATGCCACCCTGGCCAATTTGATCGCAGAGCAGATAGCGGTCGTTTTCGAGATAGAAGACCGTGTGCCCGCGTTTCAGTTGCGTCCGCTGCCAAGCGGTAATCCAGCCACGTTCCACCAGACTGCGACCGAGATCGTCAGCCGAGGTTGCCCGCGCAGACTCGGCGCGGACCGATTCCAACTGATCCGACGTAAGCAGCCGGCTCGTTTGCAGGGATGCCAGCAAGGAATCGACGGTTTGAGTGGACATAAATAAAGATGTTACGACAGTTTCGCTGAATTTGACAGCGTCAGAAATATCGGAGTTCTCGCGAGTACTGAATTGGTTTTCGTTGGGTACTGTCTGTTGGGAATTGACTGTGGCAATTGCGGGGAACACAATGGAGTTGGAACCATGTTCGGTTCCTTCCCGCCAAGTCAGAGCGAGTTGATCGCAGCGCACGCGCCGCAGGAAAGAAAAGGAACCACATGTATCAGTCAATCGCCGTGATCGTCGTTGCGGCACTCGTTTCGCAAGGAATCGACACACAATCGGCCATCGCCGCAGCCGGCAATCGCCCCAACATCGTTTTCATCATGGCCGACGATATGGGGTACGGTGATCCCGGTTGTTACAACAATGAATCGAAAGTTCCGACGCCGAATATTAACCGGCTGGCGAAGGAAGGCATTCGGATGACCGACGCGCACTCGCCGTCGGCCGTTTGCACGCCGACACGCTACGGTGTGCTGACCGGCCGCTATAGCTGGCGGTCTCGGCTGAAGAAAGGCGTGTTGTGGGGTTTCTCGCCGGCGCTCATCGAAACCGGCCGCACCACGGTCGCTTCGTTATTGAAATCGCGTGGCTATCACACCGGCTGCGTCGGCAAATGGCATCTCGGTTTGGGAAGCCAAGAGAAGACCGACTACACGAAACCGTTGACGCCCGGCCCGAACGATGTCGGCTTCGATTACTTCTTCGGTATTCCCGCTTCGCTTGATATGGAACCCTACGTCTTCGTCAAGAACGCGAACCCGCTGCAACTGCCGACCGAAAAGGTTGCCGGCAGCAAAGGGCGGCGCGATGGCGGCGGTGGGTTTTGGCGCGGCGGTCCAATCTCGCCCGATTTTCGACACATCGATGTCCTGCCGCGCATCACGGAACAAGCCGTCGGCTTCATTCGCGACCATGCGAAGAAAACGACGGAAAAACCGTTCTTTCTTTACTTCCCGCTGTCGGCCCCACATACCCCCTGGTTGCCGACGGCCGAGTTTGAAGGCAAAAGCAAAGCCGGCCCGTACGGCGATTTCGCGGCGCAAGTTGATTGGAGTGTCGGCCAGGTTCTGAAGGAACTCGATGACCGCAAACTGACCGATGAAACGTTGATCATCTTCACCAGCGACAACGGCGCCCACTGGAAACCCAACGACATTGCCAAGTACGGACACCGCGCCAACCGTCACCTGCGCGGCCAGAAGGCCGACATCTGGGAGGGCGGGCATCGCGTGCCGTTTATTGCCCGTTGGCCTGGAAACATCAAGGCAGGAACAACCAGCGACGAGACCATCTGTCATACAGACTTTCTGGCGACCTGCGCTGCAGTCGTCGGCACCAACTTGCCGGACGATGCCGGTGAAGACAGTTACAATATTCTGCCTGCACTGTTGGGCCGAACGCTCCACCAGCCTATTCGCGAAGCGACCGTGCATCATTCGGTTTCGGGCGTGTTCGCCATTCGGAAGGGTGACTGGAAACTGATTCTCGGCCGCGGATCGGCCGGCTTCAGTTCACCGCGGGTCATCAAACCCAAACCGGGTGAAGCGACCGGCCAATTGTACAATCTGGCCGACGACCCGTCGGAGAGCAACAACCTGTTCCTCGATCAACCGGAGACTGTCGCACGATTGAATTCGCTGCTGAAGAAGTACAGACAGCAGGGCCGCAGTCGGTGACTGCATTTGTGAAGCGTCCAGCGCGAACGGAGTTTAACCATCGCGCTGCGCCACGTGACATTTGAATGTTGTCTGACGCGTTGAGAATCTTGATCGGAGATGTATTGTCGTGCCGGAGTTTGAATGCCCTTATTGCTTTTCGGAAATTACCGCTCCGGATGATATCGACGATCGCTCGTTTCACTGCCCACGGTGCGATGGCGAGATTCGGATGTCGCCATCGGGTCAAGCACGAGCCGCCGGCGCGGCTCGCGGCAGCGGGGGATCGGGTTCGTAGCGTCGTCAATCGGGATTCGTGTAGCAGGTCAAGGTCGTGGCTATTCTGATGATCATTCAGGGAAGCCTGGAATTGGTCCTCGGTTTAGTCGCCGGTATTGGCGGTCCAGTGATGGTTGCCGTCGAGCCACAAGGGGCGCCGCCGGTCGCAATATTCATCGTACTCGGGCTGGCCATGGCCGGCATCGGCGCGAGCAGACTCGTCGCGGGCATTATGAATCTTAAGTTTCGAGGGCGGATATTCGGCATCGTGATAAATTGAATCGGTTTTCTGTCGACGTTGACGTGTTACTGTGCTCCGACCGCAATTGGAGTTGCCATTTACGGACTGGTTGTTTACCTGAATCACGACGTCATCGCTGCGTTCGAGCAAAGCGATGAGAGACTGAAGAACGCACGGGATCGCTACGAAAACTGACATAAGAGATAAGAGAGCAGGCCAATTGGCCATCGCAAAAACATAGAACTCTGAACAAATCGCGTCACCGAAAGGTTAATGTTATGAGTAGACAGTTGCTGATATTGCTGGGGTTGTCGCTGGTTGCCGAGATGGCTGCCGCCGCCGATCCACCACCCAACGTCGTTCTGATTATCTCCGACGATCAGGCGTGGACCGATTTTGGGTTCATGGGACACAAACAGATCCGGACGCCGCACATCGACAAGCTGGCGGCAGAATCGCTGACGTTCACCCGCGGCTATGTTTGCGACAGCCTGTGCCGACCATCGCTGGCGACGATTGTTACGGGGCTGTATCCGCATCAGCACGGCATCGTGGGGAACGATCCGCCGCCGCCGGATGATTTGAAAGGAAAACCGAAAGGCGTGCAGCGCCGCGATCCGCGCTATTTGCAACAGCGAATCGATTACATCAAACACATCGACGACGACCCGCGATTGGCCGACATTCTGCACAAAGAACTCGGTTATCTGTCGCATCAGTCAGGCAAATGGTGGGAAGGGAATTTCAGCCGCGGCGGTTTCACGCACGGCATGACGCACGGCGACCGCCGCCGTGGAGGTCGGCACGGCGACGACGGACTGCAGATCGGTCGGAAGGGACTCGATCCAATTTTCAATTTCATCGAGACGTCGACCAAGCAAGAGAAGCCGTTCTTCGTCTATTATGCTCCATTCCTGCCGCACACGCCGCATAATCCGCCGGCACGATTGCTGGACAAGTACCGCGACAAGACGCCACATCTGCCCATCGCAAAATACTGGGCCATGTGCGAGTGGTTCGATGAAACCGTCGGTGATCTGCTGGGTCATCTCGACGAAAACGGATTGGCGGAGAACACGATTGTGTTGTTCGTCACCGACAACGGCTGGATCAACCAAACCGGTCGCAGCGCGTATGCGCCTCGTTCAAAGCGGTCGCAGTACGAAGGTGGCACACGCACCCCCATCATGGTTCGCTGGCCGGGCCATGTGAAACCGAAGATGGATACGACGCATCTGGCCAACTCAATCGACCTGGTGCCAACCGTGTTGGCAGCGACCGGTCTCAAGCCGACGAAAGAGATGCAGGGCATCAACCTGCTCGATGCCTCTGCGGTTGCCAACCGCGATGCAATCTTCGGCGAGATCCTCGAACACGACATTCAACACATGACCGACCCGGTTGCCAGCCTGCGGTTTCGCTGGGTGATCGAGGGCGAGTGGAAATTGATTGTCCCACACAAAGGCCGCGAACCGGAAGCGGCGACCGAGCTGTTTCACATCACCGCCGATCCAAACGAACGAAAGAACGTGGCAGCGAAACGACCGCAGTTGGTTCGCCAACTATCCAAACGCATCAACGATTGGTGGCCGGCGAAGAGCAAGCCGTAATCTGAATTGCGGCCGAAAACCTGCGACTTCGACTGGGAACGACAATTTGCCATCCGGCTTAGTTTTCGCGTTGGCAGGTTTTACATTGACTTTGAAATATGGCTAGACTGATGACATGCCTCTTCGGCAAGCGGGAACGCGCTCGGCCGTTTTCGGCGAATTCATCCGTCTTCCAAAAACCATATGCATGAAACTTACAAGGAGTCAGAAGTGAGCAACAATCAACAGAATCGTCGTAACTTTTTGAAAACGTCGGCTGCTGCGGCAGCCGTTGGCAGCGCTCCGTTCTGGTTCCCGGTCTCCAGCGCGAACGCATTCAATTACAAGAGTTCCAACGAACGGCCCGTGTTGGGCTGTATTGGAACGGGTAGCCGCTGGGGTGCTGTTGGACCGGCAGCGATGCGGTTCGCCGATTGCGTCGCCGTTTGCGATGTGGACTCGGTGCATTCCGCACGCGGAAAAGATCGCGTCCTGAAAGCGCAAGGCAAGAAGGGCAAAGAACAAAACATCGACGTCGTCGCTGATTACCGCAAGATTCTCGATCGCAAAGATGTCGATATCGTCACCATCGTCACCCCCGATCACTGGCATTCGAAAATCGCCATCGAAGCCATGCAGGCCGGCAAAGACGTCTACTGCGAAAAGCCGTTGACGCTGACGATTGACGAAGGCAAGCAGATTATCAAAGTGCTGAAAGAGACGAAACGCGTCTTTCAGGTTGGCACGCAGCAGCGAACAGAAATGGGCCAACGATTTCTGCAGGCGATTGCCATGGTCCGCGACGGCCGAATCGGCAAATTGAAACGCGTCACCTGTGCCATCGGCGGTGCGCCAGCAAGCGGACCACTGAAGGTCGAGCCGATTCCCGAAGGACTCGACTGGGACATGTGGCAAGGCCAGACCCCCACGACCGATTACCGCAAACGTCGTTGTCACTACGAATTCCGTTGGTGGTACGAATACTCCGGTGGCAAACTGACCGACTGGGGTGCCCATCACGTCGATATCGCCCAGTGGGCCATGGGTCAGAACGGTGAAGGACAAGGACCGTTATCCGTCGATCCGGTTTCCGTTACGCATCCGGTTCCGTACAAGAATGGTAACCCCACCGACGATACGCAATACAACGCCGCCACGGCGTTCATGGTCAGTTGTCAATTTCCCGATGACATTGAGTTGCGCATTCGGCACGATACCGACAACGGCATCTTGTTTGAGGGATCGATCGAGGGACCGAAGGGACGCTTCTTCGTTAACCGCGGAAAAATTGTCGGGGCACCGGTCGAGGCTCTCAAAGACAAACCGTTGGCCGCCGATACCATCGAGAAAGTCTACGGCGGTAAAGTGGCAGGCAGCCACATGCAGAACTTCATGGACTGCGTAAAGACCCGCGAACTGCCAATTTCCGATGTCTTCACCCATCACCGGGCGTTGACGACCTGTCATCTTTCCAACATCGCCTTGCGGCTCAATCGCAAGCTGACCTGGAATCCCAAGACCGAGCAGATTGTCGGCGACAGCGAAGCAAACCAGATGCAGGGCCGCGAACAGCGTAAGGGTTTTGAAATCAACGTGAGCGTCTAACCCAAACGCAATTTGCAAGTACGTAATATCAGCCGGGGCGAATCGCGAAATCATTCCGCATTCGCTCCGGCTTTTTTGTTGTGTTTAATTTCTGGGAGCGCCGGGCGCGAGATTCTGCCTCGATCCGTGCTTGGGTGCCACTGGCGTGTCGCCAGTGCAGCGCCGCGGAAGGCACTGGCGACACGCCAGTGGCACCCGTTTGCAGAGGATAAACATGCGACGCATTTCCATAGCCCAAATACAAACAGTCAAAACAAACAGGAACAAACTCATGCGTAAATCGTGGTTGACCCTCGTCGGAACCCTTGGCCTCTTTTTCTGTATCGCATTGACTGCTGTGGCGGGCGACGGATTTCGGCCCCTCTTCAACGGCAAGACCCTCGACGGCTGGATTCAGCACGGTGGCAAAGCCAAGTACGAAATCGACAACGGCGAAATCATCGGCACGTCGGTCCCCAACACATCCAACAGCTTTCTCTGTACCGAAAAGCTGTACGGCGATTTCGTGTTGGAGTTGGAGTTTAAGGTCGATCCGCTGCTCAATTCCGGCGTGCAAATTCGCAGCCAGGTTTACGAGAAACCAACCGAGGTCAAAATCAACGGCAAGAAGCGAAAATTTCCCGCCGACCGAGTGCACGGTTATCAGGTCGAAATCGATCCCTCTGCCCGTGCCTATACCGGCGGCATTTACGATGAAGCACGACGCGGCTGGCTGAACGACCTCTCCAAGAACGAGCCGGCTCGTAAGGCGTTCAAACAGAACGAGTGGAACAAGTTTCGCATTGTCTGCAATGGCGACTCGATCAAAACCTGGCTCAACGGCGTCCCCGCCGCCGACCTCAAAGACTCGCTCACCCCCCGCGGTCTCATCGCCCTGCAGGTTCACGGCGTCGGCAAAGACCAAAACAAAGTGGGCAAGCAAGTCCGCTGGCGAAACATCCGCATCAAGGAATTGAAGTAGAGAACTGCACTACCAGCCCGCAGCGCAAGCCAGGGTGGAAGCATGCGAAGCGCCTCTGTCCCTTGGCTTGCGCAGCGGGCTGGTCGATGTGAAGTACGTACCGTTGATTTCGATCAAGGAGCCCACACCATGCAACTCGGTTTTGTTAGCGCGATCCTCTCCGAATTGTCGCTCACGGAAGTTGTCGAAGTCGCGGCCGCCGAAGGATACGATTGTGTTGAATTGATGTGTTGGCCGCCCAGCCAAGCCGAGCGGCGTTATGCCGGCGTGACGCATGTTGATGTCATCAATTTTGACGCGGCGGCCGCCGAAACAGTTAACGGCATCTGCCGCGCTGCGGGCGTTGAGATTAGCGGGTTGGGATATTATCCGAATCCGTTATCTCCCGACGAAGCGGAATCGGAGTTAGCCGTCGAACACATTCGACGGGTGATTCGCGCGACGGCGTTGTTGGGTCTTGATCGCATGAATACATTTATCGGTCGCGACTGGACCAGGTCCGTCGATGAGAACTGGCCACGGTTTCTGGAAACTTGGCGGCCGTTGATTCAATATGCCGAGGAACAGAACGTCCGAGTCGGCATCGAAAACTGCCCCATGTTGTTCGGCAGCGATGAATGGCCCGGCGGCAAAAATCTGGCGATCAGCCCGGCCATCTGGCGGCGGATGTTTGACGACATTCCCAGCGACCATTTCGGTCTGAATTACGATCCGTCGCATATGGTTTGGCAGCAGATGGATTACGTCGATCCGATGCGTGACTTCGCCGACCGTATGTTTCACATTCATGCGAAGGATGTCCGCATCGATCACGACCGTCTCGACGAGGTCGGCATCATGGCTCACCCGGCCGAGTACCACACACCGAAGTTGCCCGGTCTGGGCGACGTCGAGTGGGGCCGGTTCTTTTCGGTCCTGACCGATACCGGCTACGACGGCCCGGTCTGCGTCGAAGTGGAAGACCGCGCCTACGAAGCAACGCTGGAGCTGCGCAAAGCATCGTTACGGCAAAGCGCCGCCTATCTCCGCAACTTCATCCCGTAATGTATAGAGATTGCGCGGGAACGCCACTGTCGATGGGGCAGTCTTCACCGCCGTCATGCGGCTTCGGCCTCGAATGGACTTTTGGCCGGCGAGTAGGCACAGAGCATGATGCCGAACTCGTACAGGATGACGAGCGGGAACATCATCAGCAGCATGCTCATCGGGTCGGCGGGTGTCAGGAACATCGAGAGGACTGCGATCACCAGGACCGCCATTCGTCGCTTCTCGCGGTAGGTGGGCGCGTCGAAGATCGAGATCCGTTCCAGGAACAGCATCACCAGCGGCAACTGGAATGCCAACCCGAACATCAACGGCAGCATAATCGCGAAACTGATCCACTCCGACAAACGAATCTGCGGCTGCACGCCGAGCCACTCGTTGAATCCCAACAGGAAGTGCAGCACGAACGGAAAGACGGCGTAAAAGCAGAACACCGCACCGCCTACGAACAGCGTCAGGCTCAAGGGCAGATAAACGTAAATGTACTTTCGCTCGTGGGGATAGAGTCCCGTGGCGACGAACAGCCACAACTGATAAAACACCCACGGGCTGGCCAACAGCAACCCGGCGACAAAGGCGACCTTCAAGTAAGTCACAAACGCCTCTTGCACGTTCAATGTGACCGGTTTGCGGGCGTTGACGGCCGTCTCTCGGAACTCCTTGAACTCCCATGCCGCCAACGGCATGGTGACCGGGCGATCTTCAAATTCCGCCGTCGGCGCGGGGTAGGTTTCCGGATCGATCTGGTGCAGTATTTCGGCCAGTTGCAATGCGCGAATCTGCACGTTAATCGTGTAGTCGTCCATCATCTCGGGCGAGAGATCCCCGGCAAACTGATCGTTGGCGATTGGGCCTTTGGTGAAGTTCAGCACTTCCAGTTTGCTCAGCGATTCCAGGTGTTTCAAGCCGGCATTGGTGACGGCCGTCTCTTTGAACTCCAGCTGTTTCAGTTCCGTCAAGTCTTTCAGGTGAACCATGCCCTCGTCGGTGATCTTCCCGCCGCTGAGGAATAACGCCTGCAGTTTTTTCAACTCGCCGACCTGTTTCAGGCCGGTGTCGGTGACTTCCGTGTTCCGCAGGTCGAGATGCTCCAGTGATTTCAGTTTTTTCAAGTCGCCCAGTTTTTCATCAGTCACCGTCGTTCGCCGAATGTCGAGCCGTTTCAGCGACGAGAGTTTCTTCAACTTCTCAAGCCCGGCGCCGGTGATTCCGGTGCCACTCAGGTTGAGAAACTCCAGCGCAGTCAGATTTTCGAGGACATTCAGCGCCTCGTCTTCGATCTCCAAACCTTGCAGGTCGAGTCGTTTCAACGAGATCAGTTTCTTCACGAGTTCCAGGTCGTCGGCGGTGGCTTCGGTCCCGCGCAGCGAAAGGGCGATGGCATCGAAGTTGTCGTCCAACTCGCATCGCGCCCCACGGCTTTGCAAATGTCCCAGGCCGACAACAACCAGCGGATCGAAATTGATTTCCAACTCCGGATGCGTCTTTTGGAGTTTTCGCAGTCCCTCGGCCGTAAGATTCGCGGAAACCAGACTGACTTCCTTGAGGTTTGGGAATTTGATGAGGCTATCGACGGCGGCGTCGGTAATCGTTCTTCCGTCGGTTGGCTTGCCGGTGCCTAAGATCGTCCCTTTCAGCCAATCGATGAAATCGAATCCGCCAAGGTCGTCCTCTGTGCTGAGGCCAAATTCCTGCAGCGCGCGGTCAATCGGCCCGCGGACGATATTGATCACCTTGTCGCCGACAAACAACGCAACGGCAACGGCGATTGCCAGTCCGACAATGGCCTTCCACAAATGCACGCGGAGAATCTCCAGGTGCTCGCCGAAACTCATTGTGCTGTCGTCGAAGAGATCTTGCGTTTTAGGCATGACGTTCCCTCCACGGGAAAAGTTGGACACACTGGCGGATGGACATCCATTGGCGGATGGACAGGGTGCCGAATGAATGCATCGCGACCGCGATAGACAAAGAGGCGTCGCGGCGCGAAATCTGCGGGGTGAGGAAACAAGGAGGAGGCAAATCTCGCCGTGAACACCTCGTTGCTCAATCGGCCCTCAGGCCGTGCGCAACCCGCCCCATTTGCAGGTGCAAAGGGCATTCGGCGGTGCCCACTCGGTTTGCCCGCTCGGCGACGAGCAGGAAGGATGAGCGGCATGCACTTCCATTCTAGTTCAACGGTGAACCGTGTCAACCAGCGGAAACGGCGCAAACTGGCTCAGAGGCCGCACAGTTCATGCAATCACCAAAACTCTGCGCAAAAATAGCTCAGAATCCGCACGTCTCTCTCTCTTCGCCAGCGGCGGCAGACGCAACAATTGACATGTTCTGGTTTTACGCATTTGCAGCTTGATATTGACTAATCCCGCATTCCCCAGATGACTTCCTTAGCTTTGGCACAAGATTTGCGCAGTGCCCCTGCAAAACAAGGGTATTCTGCCAATTCATGCCATGCGAACCAGGG
>CAUZOL010000023.1:0-39420 GCA_963581435.1 Planctomycetota bacterium | reverse complement strand
ATTCGGCCCGCTTTTCAGTCGACGATGAACAACGTCGTTACTTTGAGCTGGCCAAAACACGCTTCCGGATGGATTTCCATGGCAGACGAGACTCCCGAATCAACTCCCGCCGACGAGCCAACTCCTCCGGTTTCGGAAACAGAACCGAAACCGGTCGATGCTGTAGCCGAAACAGATGCAGCAACCGAGGAGTCTGCAGCAACCGAGGAACCTGCCGCTGACGAAGCTGCGGCTGGTGACGACGCGGCGTCTGAGTTGACGCTTGGCAGCGGCGAGCCGGCATCGGAAGACGAAGCGGAAGCGGAAGTGGAAAAAGTCGCACCGGTCATTCGCGGTCGCGTCGATAAATTCGGCGTCGCTATGGGAACGGGTCGCCGAAAGACGTCGGTCGCCCGTGTGCGAATCAAAGCCGGCGACGGCAAGCTGACCATCAATGGCCGAACATTGGAAGATTTCTTCTGCGTCGAACGTGATCGTCAGATGGTCAATGCTCCATTGCGAGCAACCGAGCAATTGGGCAAGGTGGATGTCTGGGTTCGCGTCAATGGCGGTGGGACCACCGGTCAAACCGGCGCAATTGTTCTGGGCGTCGCCCGCGCATTGCAAGTGATGGATCCCGATCTGCACCACGTGCTCGCCGACGGCGGATTCCTGACGCGCGACGGCCGAATGGTCGAGCGAAAGAAGTACGGATACAAGAAGGCACGCAAAAGCTTCCAGTTCTCGAAACGCTAGGCCGAGTCGAACTTCAGTCGATGACGGACTGCGTGTCGTTGTGATGTTACCGGTGTTACTTTGCGGATACCGGTACGCCTCGACATCGGATTGGCGGAGGCATCAGCGAATCGGTTTCGTAGCGACGTGTCTCAACCGCCGCGCGGCTTACTCGTCTGGGTCGGCAATCTTTTTCAAGTAGACGGCCAGATCCATTTCGAGATTGAGCAGCCGTTGCCAGGCCGGCCATGCGACACGCATCACTTTCATGACGTCGCGTTCGTTGGTCAGCTCTTCCGAAGCCGATTGCAACACCGTCCGAATCTGCTCGTGAACGAACGCGAGCATGTCGGAAACTTCAGCCCGCTGTATCGGGCGCAAATCGCGCGGTGGGCTTGGCGGACCATCCGGGAATAGCTCGGCCAGCAAATTGGCATCGGTGTCGCACGACTCGTCGTCTGCGGAGTCGCTGGGCTCTTCCAAAGCGATCGGCTCTTCAAGATGATCGCTGCTCTCCCAGGATTCCGCACTGACCTCGATGGTGAGATTCGCGCCGGCATCGGAACCGGCGACGTTGCGCGATGGCTGTCCTTCGAGACGGGCCGCAATTTGATCGCGGCTACCAAAGATCAACAGACAACGGCCGACCGAAACCTGATCGCCGATTTGCATGACCCGCATTTGCACGGGATGACCGTTGACGCGGGTTCCGTTTGTGCTGTCGAGGTCGGTCAGAATGATTCGATCGCCATCTTCCTGCAACTTGGCATGAAACCGGCTGACGCGTTCGTCATTCAGTCGAACGAGGTTGTCGTCTTCACGGCCGATGGAAACGGGCGGAACCAGGGCGGAGTAAACTTGGCCCCGTTCGAGACCTTCGATAACCTGAATCGTGACACTGGCCATTAGATTTCCATTCCGCCTTTGGCCGGATGACAGAATCCGGAAGCGCGCACCTCGCCACCCCTTGGGTGACACGTTCTACTGCGTACCCATAGTTGTAACACGCCTACTGTGCAAGCGTCAAGAAGCGAGTTGGTCGAGTGAGTCGGGAAGGTGATTCAATTCGCGACATCGGCAATCCGATCACTTCAAATCAAGGCGATACCGGACCCGGTTCGTCGCGAAATTGGGCGAAAATTGACACGGATCTGCCGGCTGCGTTAAGTTGAATTGTCGGAGTCATTCGGTCGGACGCGCACCTGCGACGACGTATTTCTCCGAATGAGCCACTTGCGTTGCTGGGCAATTTGCGAGCATCGCGATTTTCACGAATACCGCTCCAACGAGGTTTGCAACAATGAATTTTCACAAAGCCTCGGCCGTCGGCCGAATCGTAACGGTGTGCCTGATATCGGGCATGACTCTGACTGCGGCAGCAGACGCTGCCGATCGGTCGACTGCACCAGTCGTTTATGGAACCGACGCCGCGACGGGCATTGTGATCACGCCACGAAGCACACCGGCAGTTCAGTTGCAGGTGGCGGTCCAGGAAGAATCCAGTAACGAAACTGAACAGGCAGAAGGGGCTGCCCAAGAGGGTATGCCGATTATCAAACCGCATCCGAAACACACATCAGAATACCGCCGAATTCTTCGTTCGATTCCTTTCAGCCGAGTGGAATTCAACGCGAACCCTTCGTACCGTCACGATGCGGCAATGGAGATTTTAACTGGCAATGCTCGGCCGCAGAAGGTTGTGGTGAGGGAATCCGCGCCAGCGGCGCCCGCTGCTCCCTACCTGCTCAACTTGCCGGTGATGCGTCACTACTTCGACACAACCCGCGGTCCATATAGCCGATACCAGCATCTGTTTGGCTATCAGGGTGGATACCGGCCGAAGTATTATCGCTACTAACATAAGGCAAGCAGAGTTCTGGAGTACAAGAGATCAAGGATGAGTCATGTCTGAATCGGTGAAGCGTGCGGTCGTGCTGGTTAGCGGTGGTTTGGACTCGGCGACAACTCTGGCAGTTGCCCGCAGCCAGGGTTTCGAGTGCTTTGCGCTCTCGTTCGACTATGGGCAACGCCATCGATTTGAGTTGGAAGCCGCGGGGCGGGTTTGCGCCGCTAGCGAGGTAAGCCGCCATGTTGTCTTTGATTTAAACCTGCGCGCGTTCGGCGGTTCGGCGTTGACCGACGACATTGATGTGCCGAAAGACCGCGACGAAGCCGAAATGCAGCAGTCGATTCCGATCACATACGTGCCGGCACGCAATACGATTTTTCTGTCGATCGCAATGGGTTGGGCCGAGACGTTGCAGTCCACGGATCTGTTTATCGGCGTCAACGCGATTGATTACAGTGGCTACCCCGACTGCCGTCCCCAGTTCATCGACGCGTTCACGCAACTGGCGAATCTTGCCACCAAGGTGGGCGTCGAAGGCGACGATGGCTGGAAGATTCATACGCCACTGCTGTCGCTGACAAAAGCGGAGATCATCCGCCGCGGTATCGAGCTGGGAGTCGATTACAGTTTGACGGTCAGCTGCTACGACCCGGATCAACAGGGGCGTTCGTGCGGACGTTGCGATTCATGCCAATTGCGGTTGCAGGGGTTTGAAACCGCTGGGCTGTCCGATCCGCTGGATTATGCGTGACGGCGTGCGAGCCCACGGGGCGCGGCCCGTGGGCTTTTGGAACGCGATTGTCTGTCGTGCGACGCGCGTTACTCGATGCCGATTGTGCCGCTGGCGCGGTTGGACTTCAACTGATTCAGCGCGGGGATGAATTCGATTCGCTTTGCATCGTGGTTGCTGTATTCGCCGCCGCGCTGTTTCTGCCGCCAAACGGTTGCAGTTCGGTTTCCCCGAGATCGCAAGATATAGAGTCCCTTGGATTCGTCGAAGCTGATCGTGTCGGCGCGAGCACGAAAACTCTCGCCGCGTGATTCGGAACGGCCACGTCCCGGCATTCGGCCTTCCAGTTCGGCGTTGCCGCTTCCCAGCATTTTGATGTAGGCGGGCGTCGTGTCGGTTTTCTTAAATTGCGTCAGTTGCATTTTGGCACAGCGCATCCAGCCGCCGCTGTCGGGGAGATCGTCGGGGTCGATGGTTTCGAGCGGCTGATCGACCGGGCCGTGAACAACCTCAACACGATCGCTGAAAGTGGTGAATTGCTCCGTCATATTTCCGTCCGACTTGCCCGCAAAGTCGATGCGAGAATACTCCCATTCGGTTGTGTCGTTTTGCAGCGGCTTGTTGGCGCGAACGGTTGCATTCGAGGAAAGGCCGGCGCGGTCGCCTTCTGTTTTACGCCAGACGGTAATCCACCCCGGACCGTTGGCCAACTGCTTGCCAGTCTCCTGATTCAGCGTCAGGTCGTGAAACCGCGCGCGGCGAATTTGAGCCAGTTGCTTTTCAACGTACTCGCGGCTTTCGACATCGACGCCCCCTTTGCAAATCACGTACTTGATATCGACTTTGTCGTCCTCGTCATTCCTCTTGTCACGATCGACGTCGGCAAAGGAAATGCGTTCGGTCAACAGCACTTCCATTTCTGGGCAGCGCATCCGGCTGTGTTCGAGATTCGCCAGCACGTCTCCGAGAAACTTGGCGGTTTCTCCGTCAAAGGCCATCTTGTCCCGCCACCAGACATCCAGGACTTGTGGAGTTTTCAACGGTTTGCCATCCAGGTCGCTGGTCACTGGCAGTTGCAGTAACCCTTCACCATCGACCCATGCGTGATTCCGGTTGCGGTCGAGGTGAACGTTGCTGCCCTGAATGTGCATTTGCCGATCGCGAATGTGGGCCGGTGCGCCAAACACGTGGACGAGTTGGTCGGCCTCCGATTGATTTTGCATGTGCATGCGGTCGCCGGAAATTCGCAGCGGTGGCTCACCAATCTTGCCCGGTTGTGTGACCTCGACGTTGCCGTGCGTCCAGATTTCCGCAACCTGCGACTGTTGCCGATCCGCATCGTGCAAAATCCGTGCGCGGATTAAGTCGCAGACGATGACCGCCGGCTCCTTTTTCTTTTTCGCGACGGGGGCCGTTGCAATTTTATTGTCGCGAGACTCTTCTTCCCGTCCGGGCAGGAATGGATTCTCTTGTGGACCGCTGCCACTCGCGTTCTTCACCGGGCCATCGGAATGCGTCTGAGTAAAAGCAACGTTATTGCCTGTTTCGGCTGCGGCTGTTGAACCTTGGTATGTTCGATCTTGTGCTGACGTTGTTTCCGGCTGCGGCGGAAGATCGGCCTTCTCGAACCAGACTTCCAGACGATCGGTGTCCGCGTGCATTTCCGGACTGATCATCACCACATTTTTTAGAGCGAGCATCCGATCGATGCGTATTTGCTGTGACTCTTGTTCCGTCGTTTTCGACCGTTTTGCTAAGGCTGGCGAAGCATTCGAATCTTTCTGATGTGGCTCGACCCAAAGCTTGATGAAATCGGCCGCGAGTCCCGATTGTTGAAGCGGCTGCCGGACAATGGCATCTCGGTCCAATTCGATCACATCCAGATCCGAATGGGGATCGGGATACTTCCGCAACTGCTTTGCCCATTTGGCATGGAGTTGAATCTCGCCGGATTTTTTGTCGTGGAATGTCAGTTGGCCCGCGCCGCGGCACCACACCGACTTCGCCGCACCCTCTTCATCTTGCAGCAAACTGACTTCCGGAGCGTTCAACTCACTTTCACCCTGAAACACACGCACGCGTTTCTTGTCGGTAAGAACGACAAGACCGTCGGTGGCATTGTATTCCAACTGATCCATGTACGAACGCATGTCGTTGGTCTTGGAGACCAGAATGACCTTCTTTCCAACTGCCAGTAATCGTTGGAATGTGAGATTCCCGGATATGCCTTCAAACCGCACGGAATCCGGATCGGGCTGAGTTTCAGCATCGTCGTCGCCCGGCTCAAAGATCAGGGTCAGTTTGTCGCATTCCAGCTCGTCGTATTCATCCGGTCCGACCGGCTTGCGTACTCGCACAGTGTCCTCAAACGTTGCGACGTTGGTCTCGGTCACAAACGAGAAGCTGCCGTTACTGCGAATATTGACTGGGGCCGATGGCTTCGCTTTACCGAGCGGCTCCGTTGCCGATTTCCTGGCGGATGGGAGTTCCTCATCGAGTTGCATGTCCATGACCACGTTTTTGCGCAGCCGCACACTTTTGACTCCCGAAACCGCCACCGCGTCATTCGGACCGGCCGTCTCATCGGGAATCAGTTCCATCTGTAGTTGCATCGCGTGTCCACGATGGGGACCGTGCTTAAATTGCACGTGGTTATCGCTCCAGATTCGCATCGCCGATTCAGAGAACACGAAGTTCTTGCCGACGATGTCCAGCCCGTCCTTTCCCTGGATGCGGACTTTGCCTTCCAATTCTCCGCCGATCACACGCCCCGGATTGGCGATGGGCATTTTGAATTCGGAAGGAAACTGGAGATAGGCCGAGTCACAGGAAATCCGGATCGGTTCGGCCCCGTCATCGCCTTCGGTCATCCAGACCAACGCGAACGGCTTCAGACGAACCGCCTTGTCGGAATCGGTCGGTTCCCATTCGTTGAAATAAACGAATGCTTCCCCCGTCCGCAATTGGTAATCTGCCCGCGCGGCCCACGGTTGCGACGGCAGCCAGCGTTCGGCAATCTCCCGACTATCTTTGGGGCGCTGAATCGGACCGAAGTCATGTCCCGCAGCAGACAGGCTCAGCGTCGGCGTGACCAGCGGATTGACGAACTGCGCGTACGCTCCGTACAGGCTCGAAAGCCCGACGGCCGTTGAAACAGTTAAGAATCCGCGCCGAGAAAGTTCCATTCCACTCACTAGTTGTGCTGTACCATGCCGAAACTGTGCCACGCCGAAACTAACGGGCAGCAGACCGTTCGCCGTCCGCTGCGATTGCCTGGTTGAATTCGCCTGTCATGCCGATTGCTCGTCACTCTGTTCGGACGGCATCAAACTGATGACGTCGGTAATGTCGATCAAACCGACCGGTTTCCCGATGGAATCGACGACGGGAAGTTCACTCACCCTCTTGATGGAAAGCAACTCGACAGCCTCGCTCAGTCGTGCCGTCGGGCTGATGGTAATGGGGTTGATTGTCATCACTTCCGAGATGGGCCGATCGAGTTGAGATTCACGCCGTTGCTCCACCAGCCGTGCGAAGTCGCTGTCGGTGAAGAAACCCGAAAGCCGCCCGTCGGTACCGGTGAGCATGACGGCGCCCGTTCGTCGACCGGAGTGACGCCGATTGCGAAAGACATCGCGGATCGTCATTTGTTCCGACTCGATGCGCAAACCATCGACCGTCCGCATGACTTCGCTGACTTGCTTCAGGCGATACCCCAGCGATCCGCCGGGATGAAACAATGCGAACTGCTGCGGCGAAAACTGTTTTCGTTGACTGACAACCAATGCGAGCGCATCGCCGACTGCCAGCATTGCTGTGGTGCTGGTTGTTGGCGCTAAGCCGTGGACTCCTGCTTCGCGCAATCGGCCCAATTCGATAACGACATCAACGCTGCTGCCCAGCGTACTTGAATCATGGGCAGTCACTGCGATGACGGGAATCTGCATTTGCCGAATCACCGGAATGAGTTTGCATAACTCGTCGGTTTCGCCGCTATTGGAAAGTGCGAGGAAAACATCGTTGCGATGCAGACAGCCAAGGTCGCCATGAACGGCTTCAGCCGGATGCAGGAAAATCGACCGCGTTCCGGTTGATGACAACGTCGCGGTAATCTTCTGGCCAATCAAACCGGCCTTGCCCATTCCGCAAACAACAACATGGCCTGCGCATTCAAAGAGCAAGTCGGCCGCTGCGCAGAATCTTGAGTCGAGCTGTCCGGCAATCTCCTCGAGCGCACCGGCTTCGGACCGCAAGACGGCGCGCGCCTGTCGCAATTGTTCGACGTGCGCATGGGGGATGACGCGTGTAGCTGCCGCGTTGCTCATGAAACGTCGTCCTTGACGAAGAGGTGAGCGCAATGGGAAGGGGCGGAAGTATAACTCCGACCCGATTTTTGGTCAATCCGCAGCCAGGGCCAGGTGGTCCCCGTAACTTGCTTTTATTAAACGGGTTACGAAAACGCATGAACGCTCCCCCGTGATTCTGTTTTTCAGTAGACGGTCGCAGGCTGATTCGGCGATGAAATGCGACCGAAACGAATATTCGGCGGGTGGCTGGGGTCGAAGCGGAGTTTTCGGAGCGTAGCCCCCGGATTACGCGTTCGCTGGGAGCTCCCGGTAGTCGATCCCGACAACGCCAATGGTTGAATTGGAAACTTGTTTTCACGGCAATATTAAGCCGTCTTGCCAGATGTTGCGTTTTCCAGTAGTTTTCGCAGCAATCAACTCTGCGCAGACCGAATCGGCGTCCACAACGTTGGTCCGGTCGCGTCCTGCCATTTCTGCTTCGCTCGTCTCTCCCTCAATTCACGTTCACTCGTTCCCTCCAAGGACGACAATCATGGGTCGCTCCCACATTATGTGCTGGGGACTGATTGCCTCGCTATTTGTTGCCACCGGCTGCAACACGGTTAACCGCGCGAATTCCAATTCGTTGTTCGGTAGCGCAGGTGACAATGCAAAACAGGCGGATGAAAATCTCGCCACGCGAAATCCATTTCGCCGCAGCAGTTCCAAAAGCGGCGACGACGGCAAGACGTCGCGGCGCGATGCTGCCACAGAGGAACTCATTGTCGACGAACTAGCCGATGCGACTCCCGAGGAACGCGATCGATTGCTCTCCGACTTCGAGTCGTTAGATCCGCTGTTGATTGTGGAGATTCTCAAATTGCGGCGAATGCGGATTGAGATGGAGCAAGAGAAACAGCAACTCGCCGACGTCCGCCGTACTCCGGCAAACGAACGGTATCAAGGACTCGGTGCCGACTATCCCGGCAACCGCAATGGATTCGATGGGCGGGGGCGGGCGTCAGATGAATGGTCGGCGGGTGGACGCGAGCGATTTGCCGATTCACAACGACCTGAACCCGGTGGTGTGCGTCCCGTGGCCGACAGTCGTGACGAATTTGCGCCGCGCTCGCGTGGGCAAGAATTCGGTCATTCGCAGTCGTACGCCGACAACTCCCGCATTCCCATCATCGACCCGCGAAGTCACGGCTCACAGCGCGATCCGCAATCACCGGGAGTCGGCCGATCTGCGGAAGTGATGCGCGAACCGGCGATGCGAGAACAGTCAATGCAAAGGCCGTATGCCGACGAGACACGGCGACGGCCGGACGACGGCAACACGGATTTCCTCCGGTCGCAGCGGGAACGTCCGGTGATTTCGGCCAACCGGCAGATGACGGCTCCGCTGGATCAACAGAATTTTCGCGACGAGGCGGCAACACGTCAGCAGTATCCGAACCCGAGGGAAGCACGCTCCAATGCCTCCGGCAATCCGCTACAGTTTGCCGGCATCGACACTTCGACGGTTCGTCGCCAGGACGGCAACGGAATGTTGCCCGCGTATCAGCAGTCCGATGCAATGACCGCGCAGTGGCTCGATTCGCTACAGAGAACCATCGTCTCGGCGGAGGAGCAAGCCTATGCCGCTCAAGCGGCTTGGGAACAGGCGGATCAACTGTCGGTCGGCAACAACCTCGACGAGAACTCCCGTCGGGAACTCATCGCGTCCCGTCGGCAGGACTTTGTCGAAAAGCAAGTCCATCTGCGAATGCTCTACTTGATGTCGGGCCAACAAGCGCGGGCGTTGGAACGTGTGCGCGGACTCGAGCCGGCCGACCAGGAATTCTGGACCCAAGTGATGTGGTCGCTCGCGAACTACTTCGACGTCGAGGGGATTCCGAATCAGGACGATCGCGCAACTCAGACGATTACCCAGTTGCGTTCGGCCATTCAGCGTTTGCAGGAGACAGCGAAACTTGAGATCCGAAATGTCGATTTCTGCACGAAGATCTCCAGCTTTGGAAATTACGAAGCCTTCGAAAGCAACGTATTCAATCCCGGTCAGCCCGTCATGGTGTACGGTGAAATCCAAAACTTCACCAGCGATCGTGGCAGCGATGGCGTCTACCGAACGCAGTTGCAATCAACGATTGAAGTCCACAAGGTCACGACGCAAAATTCGGAAGTCATTGAGACCATCAAATTTGATGCGACGACCGATCTCTGCCGCAATCATCGCCGCGATTACTACCACAGCTATGAGTTACAAATTCCAGCCAAGGCGACCAGCGGATCGTATGCGCTGGTGCTCATTGTCGAAGATCAATTCAGCAAACGCGTGGCGACGTTTTCGCGAAACTTCACAGTTAAGTAGGCAGTTTCTGTGACGTGAATTGCCTGGCTGAAAGTCACCGTCAGACCGCGATCGGCGGACTCCTCGTGTCACTCAGCTGAGGATGCCGGCCAGATCGATTGGCGGTTCGGGCTTCATGGAAAGGAGGCCGCTGCTCTTCAGTTTCTTGTGAACGGCCGGCGCGATGGAACGCCGATTGACGGACGTGTTGTTTGGGACTGGCGCCACTTTGGACAACATAGTCGGTGAGACGTCGATCATCCGCTTTTCGATCTGCTTCTTGTTTTCGATCAGCCCGCTGCGCAGGCCCGTCACCACTTTCGAGCGCGACATCCCGAAGCCGGAGACTCTAACCCATGACGGGCTGCCGACCGACCAATTATCTGCCGGGAGTGCAAACCGCGTTTTCATTAGTTTCAGGGCCGGTTGCATGGCTTCAGTCGATTTCTTGAAGTCGTACGCGATCCACAAATCTCGGCGGTGACCAAGTTGAATTTTGATCGGACCGCAGTTCGCCCGGCCGGGCCGACCGGATATCGATGTGCTATTGATCGTGATGACAATGTCGCGAAGAGCGAGCCAGATCGTCAGCTTTTCGGAGTCCTTTTGATCCAGCAAAGCTCGATCGACTCGGCCCCGGTAACTCAAACCGGTCAGACCGACGCGGAACTGATAGCCGGAAGCCGTGGTGACTTGCGTCATGTCGGCGATGCGGCCGGAGACACGGACCTTGGAGCCAACCAGTTTCATCGCGGCATTCGCGGGCGAGCAGGAGAGCACAGCCAGCGCGACGGCAAGGCAAAGTGGCGTCAAACATCGAAACATGGTGCGAATACTCGTTGATGGTGAAAGCTCCGCTCATCGGGGTAGTCACCCAGAAACGCAATCGCGATGCCAAAACGTCAGAGTTCTTGACGCGTTCTCCTTAAGTGTTGTTATATGAAAGGGTTGTGGAATCACGCAGGTTTTTGCCGCCGAGGCTAAACGGCATCAATTCTACAACACGCGTGGTCATTTCGACCACGTTTCAGCATCGCGAGGGGCGTTGCCCGCCGCTAAACAGCGTAATATCCAGTGTGTCTCACAACTGTTTAATTTGGCAACTCTCCGCTGCGAATGACCGGCAGCCAGAGGAATTGCTGTTGTTCGTCGGTGGCTTTGGTTTGAAGCAGGATGGCCAGAGTGTGAGCGGTGACGATTGTGACCAACCATGAGCCGGCGATGACGAGGTGCGTGGAGAAGTTGAAATCGAACAAGTCTTTGCTGTAGCTGCTGCAGACGCCGAAAACTTCGCCCAGCAGAAACGCCGGGACGACCGATTTCGCTGTGACCCGCTTCGAAAACATTCCCAGCACGAACAATGCACCGAGCGGTCCGAGGAAGCAGTTGAAACCCTTTTGACACAGGCTGATGATGTCGGTCCCTTTTGAGAGATGATACAGACCGATCGTGTAGACGACGACGATCACTCCCATCGTGGCCGTCAGCATGCGTGCACGTCGCAATTCGCGATCCGCCCCTGCCGCCGGGTCGAAGCGCCGGAAGAAATCAACGGTGATGATGGTCGAGGCAGAGTTGGCTCCCGAATCGATGGTCGACATCGCAGCGGCAAATAAAGCCGCCACAACCATGCCCCGCATTCCGCTGGGAAGATAGATCCGGATGAACTCCGGAAAGAGTCCGTCTTGTGCCGTGTTGCGGACCGAATCGACCACCGACGTGATTCCCGATGAAGACGGCAGATCATACTGTGTAATAAAGTGCATCAACGAAATGCCAACGCCGGCCAGAATGACCCCAATGCCAACGCTTGCCACCGCGCTGACCAAATAACTTTTGCGTGCGGATCGCACGTCTTTCACCGTAAAGTACCGCTGCAGCGCCACCTGATTGGAACCGTGCGTGCAGATGAACCAGAAGAACATTCCCAGCGAAATGAACGCGACGCTCGAACGATCGCCGATATCGGGCGTGAACCATTCGACCGCTTCGTGCTTGTGGGCCTTTGAAGTCTCCAGCCAATCGCTGAGTCCCGAGTCGGTGATCCACGCAATAAAGCCCATCGTGAAAAACGCGCCGATCATCAGGATGAAGAACTGAATAACGTCGGTCCAAACGACGGCTCGGATTCCCCCCAGCGTTGTATACAACACCGAGAACATTCCAATGCAGAGAATGATCATGTGCATGTCGGCATCGCGAAATGCCGGGCGGCGCTGATCGATTTCATCGGGAAACGCAGAGACAAGCAGCGATCGATTCAAATGCGAAACATCCACATCGCTCAAATTGTCGATGCCCGCTTTCAGGTATGTCTTCGCCGCGTCTCTCAGTCGTACCGACTGCCAAACCGACTGGTCATACAGATCGCGTCGATTGAGAATTGTTGACAACGATTCGGCGACGAATTGCCTTGATTCGCTGGATATCGGATTCCCCGCTTCAGCGCTCGGCCATTGCTGTTGCACCTGCTTCCCAAGCATGTCCCAAACCTGCTTCTGCGGAGTCGGCCGTTCGGTCATTGCCGACGCGCGGATGCGCGCCGCCAATGCCGTTCCATCGTGCAGGAAATCTTCTGCGCCAATCCGCGCCGATCCGTCGGCGTGCAACTGAGTGGCCGACATGTTGTGGCCAAAGAACCAGTTAAGATTGATGTCGGCGATTTCCGCCATGGCCCGCGATGCGGTGAGTACGACAACAGAGATCCAGCCAAACAACAACAGCAGGCAAAACACGGCCGCCAGTGCACGCACCGTGTAATTGAATCGGCGTTCGAGATATTCGTAGGCACTGGTCAGGTTCAGCCGCATGAAGAAGGGAATCCACAGGAACCAAACGACCGCCAACACCAACGGCAACGCCAATTGCCGTGTGAGAAACGCAACGCCGGTGCGGAACATCTCGCCGGGCATACCGAGGAAAGTAATGGTGGAGAGCAGCGAGGCGAAGAGGCTGATGCCGACCGCCCAGGCAGGCAGGTTGCGTCCGCCGACAAAGAAATCGTCGGTCGATTGTTGTTTGCGCGCGATCCACAGTCCCATGCAGAGCATCGACAGCAGGTAGATGCCGATGATGAGGTAATCGAGAAACGAGAGGCCGCCGACGGCGGTTGTCGTTGCAAACGTCATGCATGCTCCGGTTGTGATCTCACCGCGGCTGCCTATTTATGATTCGTTCACACTTCAGAAACGTCGAAGCGGTCAGCGATTGTAACAGTGCTTCGTTGCGATGTCAGTCATGCGGTTGGGGCCGGCAACTGGGCAAACTCCGGCATGTTGCGTTAACATGGTGAGAGGAACGTAGCACTTTGCGTTGCAGGAACAATTTGGAGAAACCGAATGCGCCCCATCGTTCGCCTTTGTGCGCTCTGTTTTGTTGTCGCGCCGGCTTTGCTGGTCGCCGACGAACCGAAAACTTCAGACAGCCCCGTCGCAGCCCCCGCCCCAAAGACTCCGGCAAAATCTGTCGAACAACTTGCCGCCGATGCGCGGCTGTCGGTGGTGGTCGTCTCGTACAAAGATCGCGATGGTCGGCAGGCGGGAGTGGGATCGGGATTTGTCATTTCGGCCGACGGGCTGATTGCGACCAATCTGCACGTCATTGGCGATGCACGTCCTATTTCCGTGCAGACGGCCGATGGCAAGTCGTTCGATGTTGTTTCCGTCCACGCCACCGATCGCGTTGCCGACCTTGCGATTCTGCGCATCGACAACAAGAGTCTTCCTCCACTTGCATTGGGCGACTCCGGCGCAATCAAACAGGGCGAGCTGATTGTCGCGCTCGGAAATCCGCGAGGTTTGAAGCACAGCGTGGTTGCCGGCGTCCTCAGTGGCAGGCAGGAGATCGACGAGAAGACGATGCTGCAATTGGCCATCCCGATCGAACCGGGCAACAGTGGCGGACCGGTACTCGATGCGCAGGGACGCGTGGTCGGAATCGTGACGTTGAAGTCGCTGGTGACCGACAACTTGGGCTTCGCTGTCCCCATCAACGCGCTGAAGCCGTTGATCGAAAAGCCGAATCCGGTCCCCATGTCGCGCTGGTTGACGATTGGTACTCTCAACGCAAAGGAATGGACGCCGCTGTTCGGCGCGCAATGGAAACAGCGCGCGGGCCGTATCCGGGTCGAAGGGCGAGGCAAGGGAATTGGAGCACGGTCGATCGCTCTTTCGACGACGAAGACGCCCGCATTGCCGTTTGAAGTTGCGGTGACCGTTCGCATGGATCAGGCAGATGGAGCGGCCGGGCTCGTCTTTCACTCCAACGGAGATCAGAAACACTACGGTTTCTATCCCAGCAACGGCGGCCTGCGGCTCAGTCGCTTCGACGGCGCTGATGTTTTTCAGTGGAAAGTACTCGAAGAAATTCGCAGCCGTCATTACCACGCCGGTGAGTGGAACACCCTGAAGGTGCGGTTGCATAAGGACAAGATCCAGTGCTTCATTAACGATGAGTTGGTCATCGAATCGAAGGACGCGCAGTTCCTCGAAGGTCGTGTCGGGTTGGCCAAGTTCCGTCACACCACGGCAGAATTCAAACGCTTTGAAGTTGCCAAACAGATTCGTCTCTCGCGACCCGACGCGGCTGCAGTGAAGCAGATCACGGCCATCGTTGAAGGGATTTCAGCTGCCCGACCACCCAAACACGATCTGGTGGAGAAAGTGCTGCCACACGCCGAAAACAGCGGCAACGTTCTGCGGCAGCGGGCCAAACAACTGGAGCAACAGGCCCAGCGGTTAAGACAACTGGCCGACGCCGTACATCGAAAATCTGTAAGGAATCAATTGGCAGTGGAGTTGAAGAAGGACGAAGGTAAGATCGACCTGCTTCGCGGCGCATTGCTGATTGCCGCCATCGACAATGAGGAAGTCGATGTTGATGCCTACCTTCGGCAAATCGAGCGGATGGCGGGCGAGTTGAAAGATGGGTTCGACAAACAGGCAGACGAAGCAACTCGCCTGTCCGCTTTGAACAAATACTTATTCGAGGAGTTGGGATTTCATGGCAGCCGAACCAACTACTATCACCAGTCCAACAGCTACCTGAACGAAGTCATCGACGATCGCGAGGGATTGCCGATTATGTTGTCGGTGCTATATATGGACGTGGCGCGGCGGATCGATTTGAACGTCGTCGGTGTTGGATTGCCGGGACATTTTGTGGTTCGGCACGAGCCGAAAAAGGGGGAGCCGCAGTTGATCGACCCGTTCGACCGCGGTCGCGTGTGGACGGATCAAGAAGCAGTGCAGCAGGTAAAGTCGCGGATTCCCGGGCCGCTCGACAAGACGTTCCTCGAAGCGCAGCCGAAACGTGCCATCCTCATCCGGATGTTACGAAATCTGATGGGCGTGGCCGGTGCGAAGGAAGACGCCGAATCGCTGCTCTCGTACATCGAAACAGTTCTGGTAATCGATCCGGATTCTGCCGAGGATCGCTGGTTCCGCGCGGTGCTCAGGTTCCAGACCGGCCGTATCGATGAAGCAATCGACGACACCAACTGGCTGTTGAAGGAACGCCCCGACGGCGTGGATCTACAGCGCGTGCGGCAATTGCTGGGCGTATTGCAGCGAACGAGAGACGAGGAATGATGCGTCTGCCCGGCGTTATGATTTGACGCAAAGGCGCCGAGATGCAAAGTGCCGCAGAGAAAAACAGTAGAGCAAAGCGGGAATAGAAGCCTGAAGCGCAAGCGAAGGAGCCACGACGAAGGTAAGCGAATGCTTAGACTCCTTCGCTTGCGCTTCAGGCTTCTGTGTCTTGTTCGTTGTCTGTTTGCGACAACATCGAATGCGCAAGTCGCATCGTATATCTCGTCCGCCCCCCAGCCCCAATTTTGCCCTGTGTCGGACCGCTGGTTTTCGTTATGGTGATGGGCCGATGATGGTACGGTCGTTGGGGGCAGCGAGGAATCCCTTCTGATGCAAGAACACAAATCGGGCAACGATAATAATCTGCCCTTGTGGCGGCGGCGTAAGTGGTGGGGACTATCTGCCGTCACACTGACCGCCTTAATCGCGGGATGCACGCTGAATATGTTGCAGAAAACGACATCCCAGAAACAGACGTCCGAACCTGAAAAAACGTCGAAGGTGAAAACGATCAGTCAAAAGACAGAAGCACCGCGAGGAATTATCGGAGAACCAAACGCAAGGCGAGCGTTTGGGTATCTGGTGAAGGTCTGCGCGATCGGTCCGCGGGTCAGCGGCACAGCCGGCATGGCACAACAGCAAAAACTCATCGTCGGTCACTTTACGAAATTGGGTGCTCAGGTTCGCATGCAATCGTTCGATGTGGCACACCCGCAAACGGGTACGCCGGTGCGGATGAACAACATCGTCGTCTCGTGGAACAAGCAGGCGAAAGAACGCGTGTTGCTGGCATGCCATTACGACACTCGGCCCTTTCCCGATCGCGACCCGGTCAATCCTCGCGGGCGGTTCGTCGGAGCAAATGACGGTGGCAGCGGTGTGGCGCTCTTTATGGAATTGGGGCATCACATGCAAAAGTTGCAGCCAAAGTATGGCGTCGATTTTGTTTTCTTCGACGGTGAAGAACTGGTGTACGAGCCGCGCGATAAATACTTTCTCGGCTCCGAACATTTCGCGCGCGACTATCGCGATAACCCGCCCGAGCACATTTACGTGTGGGGAGTGCTGGTCGATATGATCGCGGACCGTCGGTTGACGATTTTCAAGGAAAAAAACAGCATCAAATATGCGCCGCAATTAGTCGATAGCATTTGGGCAACTGCACGCAAAATGAAAATGCGCGAGTTCGTACAGCGAGCAAAATATGAGATCCGCGACGATCACCTGCCGCTCAACGATATTGCCCACATCCCAACCTGCGACATCATCGACTTCGATTACGGTCCACGCAGCAACCCCTATTGGCATACCACGAAGGACATCCCCGCGAATTGCTCGGGGGCCAGCATTGCCAAGGTCGGGCGAGTTCTGTTGAAATGGCTGACTCAGGTGCCTCAATCGAAGGTCGGCAGAGGGCGCGTCAGCAATTGAGGTCATTCATCGACCGCTCCTCTGCAAAGCGACGCACAACGCGGAAGCGACAACCGTGGATGAAAACAGATGGATCGTTCCCGCTGCCGGCGGATTGCTTTTCCTTATTGGATTTGCGATGGTCACGGCACATCTGCGAATGCGGAAACGAACGCAGCACAAACCGGAACTTGACGAGGCCGCACGCGCGCATCTGGCCGCGCGATTTCGCCGCCGCCTGCAGACATCCGGATTGATCGCCGTGCTGGGCGTGTTGATTGGAGTCGGTGATCAGTTAGAGATTCTCAGGCGAAATCCCGGTTGGTTCGGCGTCTATTGGCTCGGTGTGTTGTTGCTGACTTTCTGGGTGATGCTGTTGGGCGTGGCGGATTATCTTGCGACGCGAACGCACAGCAGTGTCGCGCTGGCGCGTCTGCGGAAGAAGCAGGAAGAGTTGGAACGAGAGGTCGCCGAAATCAAGCGCCGCGGTTCAAACGGTCGCGACTCGCGCGGTTGAATCCGCTTCACACGACGGTTACGAACAGTATTGACTGTCTATTTCCGTCCGGCCGTTTTCAAAAACTCAGTAATCGAGACTGCGACGCCGCTCATCGATTTGTACCGGTCCTCGATTCGCTTCGACAACATCCTCAGGCAGATCGCTTCGAGTTCCGGGTCAAGCCCCGCACGCAATTCGGACGGGGGCGGTGGGTTTTTCATGACAATCTGCGTCATGACCGAGCCGACGGTTCCCTGGAACGGCAAGTCGCCGGTCAGCAGTTCGTAGAAGAGAATGCCCAGGCTGAAAACGTCGGACGGCGGGCCAAGTTGATCGACTTCGCCCTCGACCTGTTCGGGCGACATGTAGGCCGGCGTTCCCAGTATTGTGCCGGCCGCTGTCATGCGGGCATTGTCCTGCACGATCATTCGCGCCAGACCAAAGTCCATTACAACCGGTTCGTGCTGAAGGTCGATCATCACGTTGGCTGGTTTCAGGTCGCGATGCAGAACGCCGTTGGAATGTGCTTCGCGAAGCGCCAATGCGAGTTTGCGAATGACGGTAGCAACCACAGTTTCCGGCTGACGTTTTTTTGAATCGATAAATTGCGTCAGTTCTCTACCTTCGATGTAAGCCATCGCAAGGTAAGGATGGCCGCCGAATTCGCCAATGTCGTACACGGGGCAAATATTGCGGTGGCGCAATTTGGCCGCCAGTCGCGCCTCCTGGTAGAAGCGCTCGCGGGTATCGCCCCCGCCGTGAGTGGAAAGCTTGGGGATTTTCAGCGCGACCTTGCGGTCCAATTGTTCGTCGTGCGCCAGGAAGACCGTTCCCATACGGCCCTCGCCCAGCGTCTTGATCATATAGTAGCGGCCGAAATCTACGGGGACCGGTCCATCACCGACCGGCTGGCTGCCGGGGATGGCATCGAGAACCGTTGCTGTGACATCCGCCTTTGGCGCTGCAGTTGAAACGGCAGCCTGTTGAGGGGCGGGGGCGGGGTCGAATCAAAGCCAACCTCAATATTGCATCCGGTCAATAACTGTCTTAATCGTTCGACGCCCTCCGGCGTTACCGAAGTTCCGCTGAGCCCCAGGAATTCCAATTGCGGCAGGGAGGCGAGATGTTCGAGGCCGGCATCTGTTATCCGGGTTTGACTCAGTACGAGAAACCGAAGCCCCTTCATGCGGTGCAGGTGAACCAGCCCGGCATCTCCAATTTGTGTCCCCGTGAGATTGAGAACCGTTAGACCGGTCAGATCGCGCAGGCTTTCCATGCCCGCGTCGTTGAGGTCGGTCCCTTCCAGCGCCAACGCCGTCAAACTCGTCTGCGCTCGCAGATTTGCCAGGTCGGCTGCTGCCAAGGCATTGCCACGAAATTTCAACGACTGATGTTGCGTCATTCCCGATTGACCTGAAGGGAGCATGACTCGATACGCTCCGCTTGTTCCACAGTGTGCGGTTGGATGGTTCGCGCAACTTGAGCAGTCAATCTTTGTCGGAGATTTCCGGCGTGAATTTTCTACTGATGATTGGCGGCGCTGCGGTAGACCGGCCCAATCGGAAGTTTCAATTCGAAGCAGCGAGACGGTAATTCAAAAGGCCGTCCAGCTTCGAAGTGAATCCCGATCCCCTACCCAAGCAATGTCGCTCAACGCAAGGCCACTATAACGCGCCGCAAGCGTCTGCGCCAACAGTCGCTGTGCGCGTCTCTCACCGGCGACTCGACAACTCACTTCAAGACATGGCATAGAAAAACAACGAGGAGAAGGGCGTGTTGATACAGCACTTCTCCTCGTTGCAGAATCACGATCGGCCGGATGTTGATTCACTGCGAAAAACCGCCAACCTTGATGGTCGGTCAAGTTGTTTGGCTACTTGGCGCTGCTCGCCGCTTTCTTTTTCGACCGCTCTAAAGATCGCTTCTTGGTTGCTTCACGCAACTCGCCTAACTGCTTCTTCTGGGCAACGGTCAAAACGGCTTCAACCTCCGCGTCGCGTTTGGCGACGAGTGCAGCCATTTGCTCTTTCAGTTCGTCGAGTTGAGAAGCGTAAGTCTCCTGAAGGGTATAGATTTCTTCGCGCTGTTTCTTGCTGATACCGATTTTTGCGTAGTTATTTGGTAAACGGCGTCGAGATTTCTTCCGTGTCGTCGTTTGAGCTTTTTATTTCGCCGGCGCAGCTTTTGCCGCCACTGTCTTTTGAGTCTGCACCTTCTTTACAGACTTGTCAGCGTCGTCCGAGTAACCGGGACGAATGGTCAGCAGGGCAATGGCCAAGGCGGCAGCGGTCGAAACGGGGATCAAACTCTTCATGTGTCGTTCCTCAATTCTGGAATTCGACAGGCGGTGCCTGTCGGAAGGCTACGCCGCTCCTCGGCACTGTGAAATCCGAACCATCCAGGCCGGAATCAAATCGCTCGACAGACGGTACGATCGGGACGAATCTGAAATGTTTATACGTCTCAGTCGTTCATTATAGGTTCATACTGACATAATGTACTGACGATTTAAGCCCGAAACGTGGATAATTTGGCTAGTTTTCGACTGCGCAGCAGTCAGCCCGAAAAGAATTAGCCGGTCTGCTTGCACAGGCATCAGGCGCCGAATACGGCCTCGAGTGCCTGCCGCATCACCTTGGCATCGACATCGATGCCGGTCCAATACTTGACGCCGATGACGCCCTGATTGACCAGCATTCCGAGTCCGTCGATCACCTTGCAACCGCGCTGGGTGGCTTCGCGGACCAGATGCGTGCGGGGCGGGTTGGGAATCACGTCGGCGACAACCATGCCGGCCGACAGCGAATCCAGGTTAATCGCGAGCTGCGCATCAACATCGGGATACAGGCCGATGGACGTGGCATTGATGACAACGCCGGTCCCGTCGGGAATTGTGTATTCGCCATCCCAGGAGACGAACCCAGCATCGGCGGGCGTCTTCTCGTTCAATAACTCGACCAACTCATTGCCGCGCCCCGAGGTGCGATTGACGATGGTAATGTGAGTCGCGCCAGCCAATGCCACCTCGACACCAATCGCGCGCGCTGCGCCACCCGCCCCGAAGATGACGACACGCTGACCTTTTGGATCAACTTGTTCACGCAGCGATTCGACAAACCCTTTGCCGTCGGTGTTCTCGCCGACGAGTTTGTCTCCACGTCGGCAAACGCAGTTGACGGCTCCCATCAGTGATGCCGATTCGCCCAGTTCATCGAGATGCTCAATGACGGCCACTTTGTGGGGAATCGTGCAATTGAATCCGCGAAACCCCATCGCCCGCACGCCATTGACCGCGTCGCGGAGACCGTCCGGTGAGACTTCAATGGTGAGGTATCGCCAATCCAAACCATGATGTTGGTAGGCGGCCTCGATCATCGCCTGCGTCGGATTTTCAGACACCGGCTGACCAAAACATCCGGTGAGTTCCTGCTTGAAGTTGAGCGGTGCGTCAGACAATTTGTGTTTCCGATCTTTGCGTTTTGGGATATGTCCAACACAACTTCCCAAAGTAACCCGAAGCGTAAGCGAGGGGTCGGCCCTCGCTTACGCTTCGGGTTACAATGTGATTCAAGAGTGGGAAGTCATGGGCGATTTGCGATGTTGTCGCGATGCACCTTACGGCATGGCTTTCATTTCGCACGAGAGACCGCCGGCGGCGGGGATGTACGATTCGTTGACGTAGTCCATCACCATGCGGTCGGCGTTAAACCGCCAGCCCAGTGTGCGGACGGCATGCTTCATGCGTTTGATCCACTCCTGCGGCAGATCGTCGTCGTCGCGATCGTAATACAGCGGAATCACCTGGTTGACCAACACGTCGTGCAGGTTTTCGGCGTCGCGTTCGTCCTGCACATCGGAATCGACGTGAATCAGTCCGTTGCCGATGCCAAACCCATTTTCGCCGTCGAAGGCTTCGGCCCACCAACCATCGAGGATCGAGCAGTTCAGTCCGCCGTTGAGGACAACCTTCTGCCCGCTGGTTCCCGAAGCCTCGTGCGGCCGACGGGGATTGTTCAACCAGACATCGACACCCTGCACCAGGTGGCGTCCGAGATTGATGTCGTAATCTTCGAGAATGACGACGCGGTTTTTGAATCGACTGTCCTGCGAAATCTTGAAGACGCGTTGCAGGATCGCCTTGCCATTTTCATCGGCCGGATGCGATTTGCCGGCAAAGATGAACTGCACCGGCCGGTCGGCATCGTTGATGATTTTTTCAAATCGTTCGGCGTCGCGCATCACCAGGTCGGTGCGTTTATACGGCGCAAAACGGCGGGCGAAACCGATTGTGAGGAACTCCGGATCGAGTACGTTGTTCAATTCGGCAATGCGGCTGTCCGGTTCGCCGCGACGTTTGGCCTGCTTGACCAGCAGCGTGCGGGCGTATGCAATCAGCCGATTCTTCAGCGACAGATGCGTTTCCCATAATTCCGCCGGCGTCACTTCGTCGAAGCCGGCCCACACATCGGGTTGGCCGCTTTGCAGGAACCATTTTGCGGGCAGCACGCGGTCGTAGAGTACGCGCATTTGAGACGCCAGCCAGGTTGGCACGTGCACGCCGTTGGTAATGTGACCGATGGGAATTTCTTCTTCACTGCGCCACGGCCATAACCCGGCCCACATTTGCCGACTGACAACGCCATGCAGATTGGAGACCGCGTTTGCGCGACGGCTGAATTTGAAGGCGAGGACCGTCATGCAGAACGATTCGCCTGAGTTCTGCGGATCGACACGGCCAAGGCCCATCAGCGCGTCGGTCGATAGTCCCAATTCGTCAGCAAGCGGGCCGACGTGCTCTTCCACCAGTCCCTGATCGAAGCGGTCGTGTCCGGCGGCGACCGGTGTGTGTGTGGTAAAGACACCCATCGCGGCCGTTGCTCGCAACGCATTGTCGAACGTCATACCGTCGTTCTTCATACGGTTGCGAACAATTTCCAGCGGTGCAAAGGCCGAATGCCCTTCGTTCATGTGAATGACATTCGGATGAATTCCCATCGCTTCCAGCGCACGAACCCCGCCGACCCCCAGCATAATTTCCTGGCGAATCCGCGTTCGTTGATCGCCGCCGTAAAGCCGCGCGGTCAAGTGGCGGTCTTCGTCTGAGTTTTCCGCGATGTCGGTATCGAGCAGGAAGAGCGGAATGCGTCCGACATCGACGCGCCACACCTGTGCATAAATCTTGCCTGCACGCGTATCAACAGAAATGACGATCGTCTTTCCGTCGGCCGATTTGGCAGGTTGAACGGGGAGCGTGGCTGTGTCGATTTCGGTGTACGACTCCTGCTGCCAACCCTTTTCATCAATTCGTTGGGAGAAATAGCCTTCATCGTACAACAGGCCGATTGCCACCAGCGGAATCCCCAGGTCGGATGCGCTCTTGAGGTGGTCGCCCGCCAGCACACCCAAACCGCCCGAGTAAATCTTCAGTGATTCGTGCAGCCCAAACTCCGCCGAAAAATAGGCCGCCGGTCGATGTCCCAACAGTCCAGCGTGTGTGTCGCCCCAGGTGTCGTCCGACTGCTGGTACTCCAGCCAGCGGCGATAGGCCCGGTTGATGCTGGAGTGCAACATTCGCTCGCGAGCACGTTGTTCCAGTTTTTCCGGCGGGTATTCCTGCAGCAGCAAGACTGGATTGTGATCGACCTTCGACCATAACACCGGGTCGATCTGCCGGAAAATGTTTGTGACGTCGGGCTGCCAACTCCACCACAGGTTGGTAATGAGGTGGGTCAGTTTGTCGTGGATGGAATGTTCGGTTTTCGCCATGAAAGTCCGTTTCCTGCAGCGTTGGCGACCGGATAACCGATCGCGTGGTGATTGGTTCTCGCGTCTGGATCGCAGCCCTCCCGGCATGCCAAGAAGTATAGCGAAGCGAGAGAAATCGTCGATAGTCAGCTGCCCGATTCAGCCGGCATAATCGGAGAATCGAGTGTCAAATTAGAACTCATCCGAAAACCCGATTACGGTTGTTCGTGAACTTCCAGGCAAGTCTTCGGGTGACCCGTCAGAGGGTTCTCGGACAATTTCTAGGTCGCTGCTGCAGAATCCTTGCTCGCCGCCTGTCGATTGTTTCGGCAGGTCGCGACGATGCGGAGTTGGTCGTAGCTGACTTCACCATCGAGGTGATCGAAAACCGGTTTGAGCCGATCTCCATTCACATCATCGAGTGCCTGCTCGACGCGGGCCGTTGTCTCGGCATCGACCCACGGTGAGGGATCTTCAACCGTCGCGTGAGCCAGGTATTCTCGCAAGTAGGCATTCACCGTCGATTTGGCCCGACCCATCGACTCGACAACTTGTTCGATGGAATGGCCCGACTCGAAGAACTCGAACGATTTCCGCGCGCTACTGGACGGACCGCGGCGCGGACGAGGCGGCGCCGCTTTTTGCGACGATGTCGATGACTCAACGTCGGTCGATACTTCGTTCTCGCTGCAATATTCGACAATGCAGGCGAGAAACGCTTCGCCGTAGTCGGCGCGTTTCTTTTCACCAACTCCTTTGACGTTGAGAAATCCTTCCAACGACGACGGTCGCCGCCGTGCCATGTCGCGAAGGGTGGCATCGCCGAAGACGATATACGTGGGAACGCCCAGTTGCTCCGCCGTCTCTCGTCGCAGAGTTCGTAATAACTCGAACAGGTCGCGGTCCACGCCCTCCCACGAATCGTCGGCAGCTGCCGATCGGCTCTTCGATTTGGCTGCCCGCGGCTGAAGCAGTCGCGGTTCCGAATCGCCTTTTAGCAGTTGGCGTCCCAGATCGGTAATTTCCAACACATTGAATTCGCCCGCTTTCTGCAGGTATCCCTGTCCGACCAACTGCTCGACCCAGTCGCGAATGTTGCGGCGAGATTCGTCCTTGAGAAGCCCCCACGTACTCAATTGGTCGTGCCCGTTTTCTTTGATTCGCTGCTCGCCCGATCCAGCCAACACCTTGGCTGTGTAGTCGCCGCCGAAACTCTCTTTTAGCCGCACCACACAGGAGAGAATCTTCTGGCCGACGATCAGCGGTTCGTCCACCAGATCGAGATCGCCCAGGCAGACGTCGCACGCATTGCAGGATTCCTGCGGAAACTCCTGACCGAAATAGCTCACCAGCGCACGGTGGCGGCAGACGACGCCCGCACAGAAATTGAACATGGCATCCAGCGAATTGACGGCCGCCTGGTAAGCGTCGCCTTCCAAATCCGAAAGCATCCACTTCAAGGTCGCCATGTCGCCCCCGGAATACAGCAGGCAACATTCGGCTTCCAAACCATCGCGTCCGGCGCGGCCGCTTTCCTGCTGATAGTTCTCGATCGACTTGGGCATTGCAGCATGCACGACGTAGCGCACGTTGGATTTATCGATGCCCATGCCGAAAGCAACCGTGGCCACCACCACATCGACTTGCTCTTCGATGAACGCATCCTGATTGCGATGCCGTTGGTCGTCCGGCAGGCCGGCGTGATAGGGCAACGCGCGAATCTTCATTTCGATTAACGCCTGCGTCAGTTCGTCCACATCTTTGCGCCGCAGGCAGTAAATGATGCCCGACTCGCCTTTATGACGTTCAATGACATCGAGAACCTGCCCCAGTCGGTCGGTGCGCTGCTCGACCCGGTACGTCAAATTGGGCCGGTCGAAGGAGCCGACGAGGATTTCGGGATCGTCGAGACCCAGATTGGCGGCGATGTCGGCACGCACTTTTTCGGTTGCGGTGGCGGTGTAGGTGTGAATGCCGACGCCAGGAAACACTTCCTTGAGCATTTTGAGTTCGCGATACTCCGGTCGGAAATCGTGTCCCCACTCGCTGATGCAGTGGGCTTCGTCGATTGCCACCATCGAGACATTGGCCGAACGCAGGAATTCAATCGTTCGTGGCTGCACTAACCGTTCGGGGGCCATGTACAACAGTCGCAATCGCCCGGCGCGAATCTCACTTGCGACGTTTCCCTTTTCCGCATACGACATGGTGCTGTTGATGCAGGCGGCCGGAACGCCGCAGGTTGTGAGCGCATCGACCTGATCCTTCATCAGCGAGATCAGCGGCGAAACAACAATCGCCAGTCCGTCCAGACACATAGCCGGTGCCTGAAAGCAAAGCGATTTTCCCCCGCCGGTTGGCAACACGACAATCGAGTCGCCACCGGCCATCACGCGCGTCATCGCTTCGGGCTGAAGCGGAAGAAAGCCGTCGTATCCCCAATACTTCTGCAGGACATTGGTGAGCGCAGTCTGCGAATCGCCGGGCATGGTTTGTGTGTCGCAAGAATGGCATTGGACGAAGCCCGCCTGACGTGTCGGGCAGGAACCCCGCACAATATAGCATCCGTTCACACACAACCCAACGCAGTGGACAGGATTGCGGAGCCATCGAGAGATCGCCCCGCAAACCTGTTCGATTCAACCTTCACCGCCCGATTCCCGGGTCCAAATCCCGGTCAAACGGGATTTGGTCGAGGTGTTCGATGTATTCGAGCGGATCGAAGGGCAGCTTTTTAAGATCGAAGGGCGGTCTCGCAAGTGCCTTAACCTCTGGGGTGGCATTCTGGATGCCGGTCCAGGGAATTCCGTGAACCTCATGCGCATCGGGATACCTTTTTTTCCACAGGTCGTGCCGCAACTTCATGCGGTTGAAGGGGCTTTTGAGGTGGATCATATTCACCATCAGCGGTGTCTTCTCACGGGGGGCGGCCAGCAGGAAATAGAACGCCGCCGCGATTCCGCTGGCTTCGCCGACGGGGTCTGACGATATCCAATGCCGCTTGTAGTTGCCCTTAACCGTTGCCCCGAGTTTCGGACCGGCATAAATGAAGACGAAGTCGCGGCGGCTGTGTGTGTCGCCGTTGAGTAGCAGCGACGTCTGATCCAGTCCATCGACGACTCGATCGGTCGGGACATGTTCGAGTGCCCCTGCGACGCGGGCGAAGGTTGTGTATAAGTCGGTTTCGTGAATGATGTCACCGACTGTCTGTCCCGGTTCGATGGTCCCCGGCCACCAAGCTTGAGCCGGCACGCGGACGCCGCCTTCGAGAAAGTCACCCTTGCCACCACGAAAGATCGTTTCGGCCATGCCCAATCCCGGCGGAGGATTGTGCGACATGGGGCCGTTGTCTGCCATGCACACCAGCAGTGTGTTTTCGGCGATCCCGAGTTCCTTCAGCTTTGCGATTACTCTCCCGACAAAGGGATCAACATTCCCCTGAAGACCATCCTGGAGGATGCTTCTGGACGCCGAGACTTTCTTGGGATTTGGAATGAAGCTCGTCAGGTTGGGCCAGTTGGCGACGTAGAACGGTTTTCCTGCTTTGGCGTTGCGTTCGATGAATGCAAGAGTCCGCCGCTGGGCTTCCGGATCGATCTTCATGTAGTTTTCATGAGAATTATCACCCCACTGTCGCGTCGGCCCGCCCTTTGTCCCCTCAGCGATCTGCACCCACCCCTTGGTGACGAACGTGTTGTCGAGTTTGTAAGGATCTTTTGGCAGCATGTCTTCGAACAGTCCGATCGACGCGTTGGCGCCTTCGGCGATTCGCGTATTCAACGATAGGATCTGGTTGTACCCGGTAAAGAATGCCTCGTCGAAACCCTGCTTGTGCGGATAACTCTGTTCGATGTCGCCCAGATGCCATTTGCCGTGGAAGGCGGTTGCATAGCCCGCTTGGGAAAGCACTTCGGCGAGTGTGACTTCGGCGCTACGCATGCCGTGCGACTCACGTAGCATGCCGATGTTGTACATTCCACTGCGAACGGCATAGCGACCGGTGATGCATGCGGCTCGGCTCGGCGTGCAGCCCACTTCGGTATACATCCGCGTAAACAATATGCCTTCTCGGGCCATCCGGTTGAGGTGCGGAGTTCGCAGTCCGCGCACCTGTTGAATCGCTGGGATGCCAACATCGCCAAAGGCTGTATCGTCCCACATGATGTGAACAATGTTCGGCGGTCGGCCGTGTTTCTTTCGCAGCGAGGCAAGTCTCGCATCGAGCGCCTCATCTTCCGCATTCCAACGCTCACCATTCTGTGCTTCAAGAATGTAGTACTCGGCATCGTGGACGATCTTGCCCTTTTGCGACTGCGCGACGGCGAATCCGCCGTTCACCATGAAAAGCAAACAAATCGTCGTTCCGATCACTGTCTTCAACATGGTGTTACTCCAGAAACGAAAAATTGCGCAGAATGCCATTGCGACGAATACGCGGGAAGTCGATCCAAGCTGCTTGACTTGGGACGTACGATTTCTCTGGTCAATCGGCCACTTTTGACTCTGAAACCGCATCGACCAGGTCGGCGGCAAACTGAAGCATGGGAATGGGCTTGTAAACGAATCGCTGCCACGGCTCGTTTTTCACTGAACTTGCGATTTCTGCAGAACCGTCATCGACAATCAGGAAGCATTTGGCACCGAGGTTCTGCGCGTGAATGACTCTCGCGAGTCTCACACCATCGCCGGCCGTTTGGATGGTTACGTCCGCAATGGCGACGCAAACCGGCATCTGTGATGCAATCTTCAGTGCGGTTGCAATGGAGTCCGCTGTCTCGACGGGATCACCCTGGCCGGAACACACGCGTTTGAGTGCGTCTCGAAACTGGGAGTCGCGAGTCACTATGACGACTTGTCGTTGCATACAACCATTCCTTCACCTCGCTGTAACAGACTCCCAAGGTTGCCATCGTTCGACTGGCAACCGTGCCGAGAACAAGACGCCGTACTCGGTTCCTGAATTTCATTGTGCCGAAGTTGGAGCGGATGCGGTATGTAATAAATTTGCATACGCATGCAAAAAATTTGCGGTTGCGTTGCGTTTGGCGATGCTCCGCATGGCCGGGCGGTGATTTTCCAACGGATACCAACCGCAGGAAGGCGCGCCTGTCCCAGTCCTTCACTGGTTCAAGCGGGTTGACCTGGAGATTTCTATGTTCGTTTCCAGGTTCTGCAACCAATTCCAGTTGCATGTTGTTTTAACGGGTGGCTGGGTTTGAGTCGGATAAACACCCAGTTGTTCACGACCTGGGGTCTCCCACCGGTCGCCCCCAGCCACCCTGACAAGTCTCTGTTGTCTTGCCTGTCACTATTTTTTGCTTGCATCGAACCGGCAGGCGCCGACGAATCGCAAGAATCAATGTCAGATTGTTGGATGCCGCGCGATTCTGGTTGTCAGACACATTTGCTCCTTCCGGACCACGATCCGAAAATGGCAACTTCACATGTTGAATTTCACACTGTGAACTTCCCCGCTTCACATCACCGGCTGAAAATTTATGAGGGTTCATCAAGAATCGACATGACGAGAACCGATTGCCTTTGCTGTTTCAGAGACGTATTGTGCCGTGAAGTGAGTTACAGCGGTATGCACAATTTTTGCATACGTATGCAAAAATTGTGCGGATGCGTCGCTCGCATAACATTCGTAGACTCGCCGGTGCAAAGATATCGGGTTCGGAAAGCAAACGCGTTCAGAGCGTCTGCCTGATGGAGGGGAATCTGTGTCAAACACCTTGATGTGGAGATGCTGCCATGTTGGTTCTCAGCCGAAAAAAGAGCCAGTCGATACAGATCGATTCGGCGATCCAAATTACCGTCGTTTCGATTAGCCGAGGGCGAGTCAAACTTGGGATCAGCGCACCAGACGACGTGCGGATTATCCGGCACGAATTGATCGACTGCGTACCGGTTCCGCCGGAAACGCCGGAAAAGTCATTGCCGCAACCTGCAAAGGTGCTGTAGGGTGTCGTTACCAAAACAGCAACAGCGGGAATTGTAGTCGCCGCGTGTGGAATCGGTGGCTCGAATGAGCGTGACGCCTAAATGCGGTCACCGCGCCCGGTTCGCGATTGCCTTGGCCGACGCGACAGGGAACAATCGGTTTGGGCTGCATGTCCTGTGACGTTACGATCAAGGCAAGAATGAAAGTCTATGTCAGACGAGTTGCGACACCACGATTCTCAAGTGCAAACCGACGAGGAACCGTTTCGGTTGATCTGCGAATTGTTCAGGGAGAAACATGGCAAGTTGTTGGAGTCGATGCCGGACGGGATCATCGTCATCAACACCTCTGGACGAATCGTGCTGGCGAATTCTCATGCTGAGAAACTGTTTGGCTATGAGCGTGGCGATCTTGTTTCGCTCGCAATCGAGGCACTGGTGCCGGTGGAGCTTCGCGCGGGCCATGTGAGTCAACGGGATTCTTATATTGCTGACCCCTATCCTCGCGCAATGGGCGAAGGTGGCGAACTGCATGGCGTTCGCTGGGATGGTAGCGAATTTCCGGCTGAGATCAGCTTGAGTCCCATGCAGCCCGACGACGGCTTGTTGGTTTGTGCGGCGGTGCGCGACGTCTCTAAACGGTTGAGCATCGAAAAGGCCTTGCGGGAGAGTGAGGAGAAGCTCCGCGCGCAAGTGCTTGAAGAGCGGTACTTCGATCTCTATGTCAACTCACCCGACATGTGCGCGTCGATCGACGCAGTGACCAGACGAATTGTCAATTGCAATAATACGCTGGCGGAGGCGACCGGCTACACCAGGGAAGAACTGCTGGCGATGCCTCACATCTCGTATCTCTATGCACCTGAGTGTGAAGATGCGAGAGTGGATGTGTTCCGCGAATTTGTTGAAACTGGAATGGTGCGCGATGAGGAACTTCAGTTGAAACGCAGCGATGGAGGCATTATCGACGTCTCCTTAAGTCTGACGGCGGTTCGCGGTGAGAACGGAAACGTCGTTCGTAGCAGGTCGGTCTGGCGCGACATCACCAGTCGCAGACGTTCGGAGAAGATGTTGCGTCTGGTCGTCGAGGGAACGTCGCTGTCGTTTGGAGAAGATTATTTTCGTTTGCTAACGCGGCATCTGGCGAATGCGCTGGATGTTCGTTGTGCCTTCGTTTCCGAAATTCCCGACCAACGCGGCGGACAATTGCGGCTGCTCGCTTTTTGGAACGGAAACGGCTTCGAGCAGAATTTTGAGTATGACGTGCAAGGGACGCCTTGCGAACACGTGATGGAACAGGGACTCGTCTATTATCCGGACAGTATGCGGCAGTTATTTCCTGAGGACGAATGGTTGAAGGGGTCTGACATTGAAAGTTACCTGGCAGTTGCGCTGTTGGATCTCGACGGCAATTCGGTCGGCGTGATGGGGATCGCAAACGCTGAGCCAATATCCTTTCCCTCAGATGCTCGATCAATCTTGCAAGTTTCGTCGATGCGAGCCAGCGCGGAATTGCTGCGAATGCGGACGGAACAGGCCCTGCTCCGAGTTCATGACGAATTGGAATTGCGGGTGCAGGATCGCACGGCTGACCTGGAGGGGGCAAACGCCCAATTGGAGCGCGAAGCTGGCGATCGGATGCTGATTGAAGATGCCCTGCGAGCGAGCGAGGAGCAAATTCGCCTGATACTCGATTCGACAGTTGAAGCGATCTACGGTCTCGATTTTCAGGGAAACTGCACCTTCTGCAATCGAGCGTGTGTGGAAACGCTGGGATACGACCACGCCGATGACCTGCTCGGCCAGAACATGCACGATTTGATGCATCACACGCGCAACGACGGTTCGCATTATCGGCTTCGTGGTCGGCGACGTCGAACCTCCGGCGACAATCGTCGTATTTCAGCCATCGCTGCACTTCTGTCGAGAAGCTGGTCCGTCCTCCGACGGCACCGCGAACCGCATCGACAATCGCTGCGGTCGATTCTGTCTTTGCCAGAATGCCACAGGTGTTCAACCGTAAGGCCTGCCTGATGAGCGGCACGGCGATTGTCCCGGCTAGAAAGATCAGCTTGGTCTTCTTCGAAAGTGCACCGATTTGCGAGGCGAATTCAAAAGCCTGCCCCGAGGAATGGTCAGCATCGAGAATGGCAACGTGAATATCGGAATTTGACATCCGCTGCAGAGCCACGCCACTGCGGCCGCTTGCAATCTCAACCGTCATCTCCGACTGTGAATTGAGGCGGTCTTCAATTGCTTCGAGCAATACCGCTCGATCGCTGATTACGGCGATGCAAATGTCACAAAGTTTCATCTGCCGATTCTCCAGGTGCTACGCTGCTCGCAACGTTTGAGGTTCAATTTGATAGAAAACATCGCTTGGAACAAGACTTGACTGCCCACGGACAAAGGTGTTCACGGGCAGTGGTGGAAGTCGAATTATGAGGAACTCCTCAGCTCTTCAACCAGAGCCTGTAACTCACTGAGTTTTGCCTTAAGCGCATTGTGTTCCGACTGGAACTGTTCGAACTTACTTTGCGTGATTGTCCGCACCTCTTCCACGGCGGTCTGCCAATCGCCGTCGACGCGACCCCCGCGCGATGCCGGCGGTGCGGAGGCCGAGCCACTCGTTCCAACGCCGGCGGTGGGAGACCCCGTGCTGGAATCCACTGAATCCGTCGCCCCAGTCGATTCCCCATTCAGCCGTTTCTCGATCTCAGAGAGGTTCCGGAACAATCGCTCTTTGTCGATCGGTTTCAGCATCACATCGACGAAGCCCAAAGAAACGGCCTGTTGTAGCAGTCCTGCCTCTTTGCGATGGACGTCTGCCGAGGGCCGCAGCGCCGTCATCAAGATGAATTCCGGCGGGGGGATCTCTCCGGCGTCGGTGAGACGATTGATGTTGAGGGATGCCTTGAACAGCTCGATGCCGTCCATGCCCGGCATGAGGAGGTCCGTGAGAACGGCACCAATCGTGTTATCTTTCTTAAGCAACTCAATCGCGGCGTTTCCGGAAGCCGCAGTGACGACACTGTAGCCGTTATCGGTCAACAGACGGTCCATGGAATGCCGCACGACCCCGACATCATCTACGACAATCACCTTCATTGGATGCCGCCTTCCATAAGCGGTTAGAGAATTTCGGGTCGATGGGCCTGGGTTTCCTGATCAGAACGGACTGCCGACGTGCGACTAAGTCAGTCTGAGGCAAATTGCGGAATCAAGGAATACCACGGGCCGCTACAGAATGTCATCGGCCTGATAAGGAATTCGCCTCCATAGGGTATTTGCCCCTGCTTGTGTGGCCACTGTGCCGGAGATGGGCGCTGAAATAGCCATTAGAATGGCACTTAAGACATCTTGCGAGAAGAAGCGCAGAGCATCGCGGTGTTACCCGGTGCGATCATATTGCCCGGTGTCCGCAGCTTGGCAGCGGCCGGACAAGTATGAGGTAACGGCATTCAGAGACAACGATTCACGTTGCACATTCGCGGAGCCGATACTTGGTCACAGCGGACTACGTCGATCGGTCGATTTACCGCACGTCCTCGTCCAGGTGGTAATCGCTGATTTTCTTATGCAGCGTGTTGCGGTTAATGCCGAGTCGCGTCGCCGCTTTGGTCTGCACACCCTGACACGTGTTGAGAACCTGCGAGATCAGTTCCTTTTCGACCAGCGAGACGACCCGCTCGTGGACATCGTTGGCTGCGTCGCCCGCTTCGGCAAGGCCAAGAGCAACCAACTCGCTACAGAGGGTCTCCACACCGCCCGTTTTCCCGCGGCCGATGCGGACGGGGGCCAAGCCGCGAACGTGCGGGGGGAATGCTTCCGCGCCGAGCGTGTTCCCGTCGGTTAGCACAATCGCCCGCTCGACATAGTTCTGCAGTTCGCGGACATTGCCTGGCCAGCCGTAGCGTTGCAGGAAGGAGATTGCCTCGGCCGTCGGTTGAGGAGTCGGCCTTCTGTTTTTCGCAGCATAGGTTGCGATAAAGAAGTCAACCAGTAACGGCACGTCTTCCGGGCGATCGCGGAGCGGGGGCAAATAGATCGGCAGCACGTTCAGCCGGTAATAAAGGTCTTCGCGGAACCGGTCTTCGTCGATTTCGTCCAGCAAATCGCGGTTGGTGGCGGCGACGATGCGGCAATCGACTTCGATGCTCTTGGTGTCACCCACGCGCTCAAACTCGTGTTCCTGCAGCACGCGCAACAATTTGACCTGCAGTTTGTAACTGACCGAATTGATCTCATCGAGAAATACTGTTCCGCCGTGAGCCGCCTCGAACCGGCCGGTGCGGTTTTCAAATGCGTTGGTGAAGGCTCCTTTGACGTGCCCGAACAGTTCGCTTTCGAGCAAACTCTCGCTCAGCGCGCCGCAGTTGACACGAATGAACGGTCCGCTCGCCCGTGGGCTGAGTTCGTGGACAGCTCGGGCAATCAATTCCTTGCCCGTCCCCGTTTCGCCGGTGAGCAATACCGTGGCCGATGATTGAGCGGCACGTTGTGTCAGCGCATAGACATCCTGCATGACCGGCGCGTTGCCAATCATGCCCGCAATGTTTGACTGAGGTAGCGATGTGGCCTGTGCCATTTTCTGACTTTTTGAGTGCTGCAAGCGTTTTCGTGCCTTGATTATAGGCGTCGCGACTGCTGTGCATAGCACTCACGAGACGGAAAGCAAGGATTCCGGCGAAAATGACGATTTCAGGGAATATGAAAACGCCCTGAATCGATCGGGAAGCCGAAGGTGTGCACTCGATGCAGGCGGACTGCTGAGTGTGTGTGCAATGTGGCCGCGGAAATCGACCAGGAAATAGGGTCGCAAAAACCAGCCCGTCGCGTGACGAGTTACTTGCCTTTTTGCTTTTGCTTCTGAATCTTTGCCCAGGCATCTCGCAAGGGGGTCGTGCGGTTGAATACCGGGGTTTCCGGGGTCGAATCGGAATCGACGCAAAAATAGCCCCGCCGCTCAAATTGAAAGCGATCACCGGGAGCAGTTTGACCCAAAGACGGCTCGAGTTGGCAGCCAGCGAGCGTTTTCAGCGAGTTCGCGTTGAGGTTATCGCGGTAGGTCTGACCGTCTTCGACGTCGTTCGGATCGGGATTCTCGAATAAGTGATCGTACAGCCGCACTTCGGCTTCGATGGCATGTGCAGCAGAAACCCAATGCAGGGTCCCCTTCACCTTGCGACCGTCGGGTGAATCGCCGCCGCGAGTTGCGGGGTCATAGGTGCAGCGCAGCTCGATGACGTTTCCATCATCGTCCTTGATGACTTCGGTGCAGGTGATGAAGTAGGCGTAACGCAGCCGCACTTCTTTGCCGACCGAGAGGCGAAAGAACTTTCGCGGCGCGTCTTCCATAAAGTCGTCGCGTTCGATGTACAACTCGCGCGAGAATGGAATCGTCCGCGAGCCGGCCGACGCATCTTCCGGATTGTTAATCGCGTCCAGCTCTTCGCTTTCGCCTTCCGGGTAATTTTCGATGACGACCTTCAGCGGATCAAGTACAGCCAGTCGTCGTTCGGCCCGCTTGTTCAAATCGGCGCGTAACGCGTTTTCGAGGACGGCCATGTCGGTCGTACTGTTGAATTTGGTGACACCAATTTCGATGCAGAACGCGCGAATCGATTCGGGCGTGTATCCGCGACGCCGCAATCCGCTGATCGTCGGCATACGGGGATCGTCCCAGCCGCTCACCTGTTTCTCCTCCACCAGTTCAAGCAGCTTGCGTTTGCTCGTCATGGTGTAGGTGAGCTTGAGGCGGGCGAACTCGATTTGCTGCGGATGATAGATGCCGAGCGCGTCGAGGTACCAATCGTACAACGGCCGGTGGTCCTCGAACTCCATCGTGCAAATGGAGTGCGTCACACGCTCGATGGAATCGCTTTCACCGTGCGTGAAATCGTACATCGGGTAGATGCACCAGGTGTCGCCGGTTCGATGGTGTGTGGCTGTCAGAATCCGGTACATCACCGGGTCGCGCAAATTCATATTGGGCGATGCCATATCGACTTTCGCCCGCAGCGTTTTCGATCCGTCGGGAAACTCGCCCGCTTTCATCCGTGCAAACAGGTCGAGGTTCTCTTCGACACTGCGGCTGCGGTGCGGGCTTTCGGTTCCCGGTTCGGTCACCGTACCGCGATGCTCGCGCATTTCTTCGCCAGTCAAATCGCAGACGAACGCTTTGCCATCGCTAATGAGTTGGACGGCCCAATCGTAGAGCTGCTCGAAATAATCGGACGCGTAGAACTCGCGGTCTTCCCAATCAAATCCAAGCCAGCGAATGTCCTCTTTGATGGCATCGACGTATTCCTGTTCCTCTTTGGTGGGATTGGTATCGTCGAATCGCAGATTATATTTTCCGCCAAATTCTTCGGCGATGCCGAAGTTCAAGCAGATCGACTTGGCATGCCCGATGTGCAGATAACCGTTCGGCTCGGGCGGAAACCGCGTCTGCACGCGCCCGTCCCATTTGCCGCTTTCAATGTCATCGGCAACAATCTGGCGCACAAAATCGGTGGGGGATGTGGGTTCGGCGTCAGTCTCAGCCTGTGTCGTTTGACTGGGGCCGAGTAACTCCGCCCAATCAACTTCCTGGCATTCACGTGCATCGGGGACGACTTTGCAATGAAATACGGCCTTATAGTCCCTAATCATCCTTGTCGCGTTTGGATCGATCAGTCGTATTTCCTCAGGTAGATTACCATTATTCTTTCGATCCATCATTGCATCGGAAAACAACAACCGGGCCATTGCGTCATATTGCGATAGCGAAAACCCAATGACAATGACTTGCTTTGCCTGCCTTAGCGCACCTCCCGCTCTTGACCATGTGAGTCCGCTTCCAATGAGTTTATGGAGGGGCTTAAAACCGCCAAGTGCCGCGATTCCTGGGAACAAATATCGATCGCTAATCCCTTCATACCGTTCTAGCGCATTGGCTAGCGCGGAAGTTGTATCAGCTCGCCAGAGTTCGAAACGGTATTCAAAATCGTCTGGAACGTTATCGCCAGAAGCGTTTTCGTCAGTTTTTGAATAGAGCCTAGTGAATTCCGATAGTGCCTCGCCTCTTCCAAATTGAAACCAATCTACCGATCCATGCATTTTGAGAACGACAACGTGTGGCCCTTCTTTCAAATCGTCAAGTCCATGACTCCAAGTGGTTCCACACTCGTCGAGCGCTTTTTCCACAAGCGTGTCATAATTGAAAGTGATTACGCCATCGCCTGCTCTCAATTGCTGGGCGAATTTGCTAATTACACTAGCAGTGGCATCGCCCTGTCTTTCGAGTATGGCCGAGATCACTTGTTCCAGAAGAAGACGCAAGACATGGTCAATCATCCTTGCATGATTCCACGATGCACCGGGCCCGTCGCCACGTCCGACCCGCATTCGCTGCTGATCCATTCTCCACATTTCGGCATCTTGGTGAGCGTAGTCAAACAACTGCTCAACGTTAATAGCAGTTGAGCTACCTGCTAACGCGCTTAAGCGGTTGCGAAAATCCCGAAGCCATTCCAACATTTCATTGTCTTGGTCGGGCAAATCAAGTCGTACTTCGATTGCCTGGATTAGGATATCTGTAAGTTCGGTTCCCAGCGGCAAACCAGCCGCTTTTGAAAAGCCCGCACCGAGAACAAAAATACGCTTGCACTCCGTTGTCATTTTCACTCTCTTGTTCCATATGTTTTCTGTGTTCGTGACACCGACATCCGACCGTTGCAGGTATTCGACTCAGCGACTTTCAGAATTCTTCGCTTCCCGTCCTGCGCGACGCACTTCCTCGGCGGATTTTTCCAACTCGACCATTCTGCGAGTGCGTTGGTCCGGTGTGAGCTTCAAGTTCTCTCACAACTGCGCGACTACAGCGTTTTGACGTCCCGTTCGATAATCAGTATCTCTTCCTGGTCCAATTCTCGCTTCAATTCTTCCTTCATCTCGGAAAGAAAGCGTCGCGCGGAGCGAGTCTGCGCAATGACGACGCGGTAGATTACGATCTCGTCGCGATACGTGACGTCGCCGAGTTTCCAGAAGCCATCGTTTGGCTGTGGGAAATACGTCAGGCCATCAAATTCTTTGAGCAGCCGACGTTGAATCTCCTGAAATTTCTCGGGTTCAATGGATGTTCCATCGTTATAGCAAAGTGGAACAAACAGATCATATTCTTTCACCAGGACCTACTCCCTCGAGTGTCGGCGCATCAGCGTCGGAGCCAATTTCCTTGAACGCGACACCTGCATCGCGTAGCGCCTTGATCGCGGTATCCGCAAGCACATACGTGCCATTCGGAAGAATCGTGCCAGGAGAATGGCGCAGCAGAATCGGCAGAGCTTTTTTCTCTTCGGATATTGAGAATTGAATGACCGTGTTCACAAGCGGTCCTCCCCTTTCGCAGAAAGTCGGTAGTCACCGTTACTCGATTGTAACACATCGAGAGTGACCGCAGCAGTTCAAATCTGCGCCAGCGCCCTGTCGATGCGGGCGAGACACCGGTCGCGGCCGAGCAATTCCAGACAATCAAACATGCCCGGCCCCTTGGGTTTGCCGGTGGTGGCGACGCGGAGGGCGTGAATGATTTGACCCATCTTGATGCCTTCGGTCTCGCAGAATGTGTGCAAGCAAGCGTCGGTTGTGGCGGCATCGAAGGGTTCGACGGATTCCAGTTGGGTGCGAAACTTGCGCAGCAAATCGGACGCCGTCTCGTCTTTGCGGAGCCGTTTATTGAATGCCTTGTCGTCGTACTGCAGTTCGTTGTCGGGAACGAAATACTCGTCGTAATCGAGGATGTCGCTGAAAATGGTTAATCGTTCGCCGAGGGCGGTTATGAGGCGGGCGATGCTGTCGCGCGACTCGGGGGTTCCGACGGGGTGCAGCCCGTCGGCTTTGAGGTTGGCGCGTTCGAGGAACGGGGCACAGCCGTTGGTTTTTTCTTCGATCGATAACTCGTTCATCCAGTGTTGTTGGTAGCTGTCGAGTTTGTCGGGGTCGAGACCGGCAGGGCTTTTGACGACGCGATCGAGTGTGAAGTTCTCGACGACGAAATCGCGTGACATGATTTCCGTCTTGTCATCGTACGACCAACCGAGTCGTGAAAGCGCGTTGAAGATTCCTTCCGGTAGGTAGCCGATTCGTTCGTAATATTCGACCATCACCGGGTTCAGCGTTTCGGAACTTCCCAGCCCGATGCGCGGGAAGACGCGGTTGGCCGCATCGAACATCTTCTTGAACTGCGGCATCTTGCGGTATTTTTCGATCTTCTTGTCGCGTTTGCTCAGTTTTTCTTTCGTGCCGGGTGCCGCGACGAACGGGATGTGCGCGAAGGTGGGAAGTTCATAACCCAACGCCTGGAAAATCAGCGCCTGCACGGCCGTGTTTGTCAGATGTTCTTCGGCTCGAATGACGTGCGTGATTTCCATCTGCGCGTCGTCAACCACCGTGGCGAAGTTGTAGAGCGGCGATCCGTCGGCGCGGCAGATGACCGGATCGGAAATTAACGCACAGTCCCATTCCACATGGCCACGAACATCGTCGTCGATGGCCACCTTTTCATCACGCGGCACGAGAAACCGCAGCACTGGCTGGCGGCCGTCGGCTTCGAGTTGTCGTTTTTCGTCGTCGGTCAATTCCAACGAGCGGCGGATGTTGAGGAACTGCCGCTTCTCTTTCTCGGCTTCTGTGCGGTCGGCTTGGATCTGTTCGGGCGTGTCGTAGTCGAAGTACGCGCGATCGGCGGCGATGAGCTGATCCGCGGCCGCCCGATACAAATCGCCGCGCTGCGATTGAAAATAGGGACCGAATGCCCCCTCGATTTCCGGACCCTCATCCCAGTCGAGACCGAGCCAACGGAAGGCCTGCAGAATCGGCTGGAGTGCTTCCTCGACGTTCCGTTGTTGGTCGGTGTCGTCGATCCGGAGAATGAATTGTCCGCCATTGTGGCGAGCCCACAGCCAGTTGAACAACGCCGTCCGCATGCCGCCAATGTGCATGTAACCGGTCGGGCTGGGGGCAAATCGAGTGCGAATTGTCATGGTGAGGAATGCAAAATGATGATTTATGAGGAATGAATTACGACGATAGAGGCGCCAATTTAGCCGGTTCGCTCGCGAGCCGTGACACCCTGAGTGTCCCGCTGCACCAAGACACGGCCCGCGAGCGGGCCGGCTAAATGTTTGCGGCGAAGGAGCTATTGTCAATTGTTGTGTTATGAAAATGTTTCTAAGCGGCGAATTCCTGCAGAATTCCGTCTTGGAAGGAACGTCCTTCGACGACGAGCGTCATCTTTTCGTGGCTGCGTAAGCGGTTCCAT
>CAUZOL010000022.1:0-39945 GCA_963581435.1 Planctomycetota bacterium | reverse complement strand
GTGGTGGTGGTTTTCCGTGTCGTGGATTGCTTCTCGAGCGATGGAAGCGGCTGCTTCCCGGCCGTTTGCTGAATCGGCTGACTCGTCCGGCCGTGAGCAGACGGTTGGCTCCGGCGAAACGCGTTGAATGTCGGTTGAGCCGACGCGCCTTTTTTGGGTGCCGCAGCCGTCTTGGCCTTACCGAAGATTGCCAACAGACCCGGCTTGGACTTTGTCGTCTTCCGGGTCGTTTTGGCCCCAGCTTTCGTCACTGTCGGCTTGGCCTTGGTCTCGCCAGCGTCTTTGGTTTGTGCGTGCACCATTGTCGGCCCCATCAGGAGCAAACTCGTTGCAGCGCAGTACAACCATCCGCGTGCTGGGTAGTCAGGTCGTTTGTTCATGGTCCCTCATCTCCTCGTGACTGCGGAAGTCGTACGCCGGCGATTCATCCTGCACCAAAGGGCCGTCGATGGAATCGAGACCGCGTCGGTGGCAGATTTCGGGGCTTACCCCAATGTTGCACAGATGCGTCAGGCTACGGATAATCGTCGCAATTGGGGTAACCGATTTGTTCAAAGTATCTATCGACGCCCGGTCGTCCGAATTGTGACGTCTCTGCTGTTTTTTACACCGATTCTGAGTCACCGCCGACAGCGGCCACTACGACCGTTAAACTTTACCCAGTTTCTGCGACCGGTACAGAATACGACCCACACAAGCCTTCGCCGGCGGTCTGCCGCCGCGAAACAGAAGGAGCAAGATTCATGAGCGACGAAAAACAACCGCAAGCACCCAATTCGCCTGAAGCGACGCGTCCGCCGACGATTGTGCTACAGCAACCCAGCAATGCCGGCAGATGGTTGAGCCGCCTGCTGTTCTTCGGGCTGATCGCCTCGGTGCTGGTCAACGTCTCCCTGTACAACAGCTACCAGGACTACTTTGCCTCCGCGACGGGGCCGACCGAACGGTTTCATTCGGGCGACGCCGGGGCAGAAGAAAAGATCGCCGTCATTCGCGTTCGCGGAACCATTATGCCCCCCTTCACCAGACGCATTCTGAAATCAATTGAGCAGGCGGGCAACGATGGCGACGTGAAGGGCGTGCTGCTGGTGATCGATAGCCCCGGTGGACTGGTGGCCGACAGCCATCAGATTTACCACGAGCTGCAAAAGCTGCAGACCGGCGAAAAGAAGAAGCCGATTTACGTCGCCATGCAGCGGATGGCCGCGTCGGGCGGATATTACATTGCAATGGGAGCAGGCAAAGGCGCACCCATTTATGTCGAACCGACCACCTGGACCGGTTCCATCGGCGTGATCATTCCACGATACGACCTCAGTGAGTTGGCAGCAGAATGGAAGGTCAAATCCGACCCGCTCAAAACCGGCCCCTTCAAAGATGCCCTCAACCCGTTACGCGAACTGACCGCCGATGAGCGCACCGTTTGGAACGAAATCCTCGACGACGCCTTCGGCCGGTTCATTGGCGTGATTGCTAAGAATCGCCGGACGCTCGACGAACCCGCTGTACGGAAACTGGCAACCGGCCAGATCTACACCGCCAACCAGGCACTCGCAAACGGTCTCGTCGACAAAATCGGCTACGAGGAAGACGCGCTGCGTGATTTGCAAGAGCAACTGAAACTGAAAGAAGTGCGAATCGTGACCTATCAACACCCACAGACATTTCTCGATCTGCTCATCGGCTCGATGGAAGCAGAAGAGCCGGGCGCGAAATGGAAAGCGCTGCTCGACACCACCGTCCCCCGCGCCATGTATTTCTGCTCGTGGGCACCCGGCGTGCCGGGCTGGTAACTGCGGCCCAGTTGCATTCGGAAATGAACCACGGATTTCACGGATGGTCACGGATAAAACAAAGAGGATGAATCTCTGAGCTAAGATGCATCGACTACCTCTACACTCCTGGAGTGCTGAATTATCGACTTAATCCGTGACCATCCGTGAAATCCGCGGTTGCAATTTCCATTCGCTTTCGATGACAAGACTGTCTCACCCCGGTCCCGTGCGCATTCCAGTTGCATCGGCCCATCTCACCTGAAAGAATCGCGTAATCCCACTCGTGCCCGAGATAGCCTGAAATAAACAGTTGGGAAGAACACCATGATTGACCACCAGACGATTGTTGCCAAACCTGCGCGGCGATACCGAATCGGCATTGCGGCGATGCTGTGTCTGTTCGCCGCAAACCTGGTTGCCACCGCTGCAGAGAAACCGGATCGACCGAACATTGTGTTCATTCTGGCCGACGACATGGGGTATTCGGACCTCGGTTGCTATGGCGGAGAAATCCAGACGCCGAACCTCGATAAGCTGGCGACCGGCGGGTTGCGATTCACACAGTTCTATAACACGGCCCGCTGCTGGCCGACACGCGCCGCCCTGTTGACCGGCTATTACGCACAACAGGTGGGTCGCGACAAGCTGCCCGATCACGGGCGCGGCAATCGCCAGAAATGGGCGCGGCTGCTGCCCGACTTTCTCAAACCGCACGGCTATCGCAACTACCATAGCGGCAAATGGCACATCGACGGCAAAGTGCTCGCCGGCGGTTTCGATCGGTCGCTCGACATGAAAAACCAGGGCAACTTCTTTACGGCTGCAGGCAATTCCCTCGACGACGTTCGCATCAAGCCGGCTGCCGACGAAACAGGATACTACGCCTCCACCGCCGTCGCCGATCATGCCATCGAATGCCTGCAGGATCATGCGACCAAGTTTGCAGACCGCCCCTTTTTCCATTACGTGGCGTTCATCTCGCCACACTTTCCACTGCACGCACCGCCCGAAGACATTGCCCGCTACCGCGACAAATATCTCGATGGCTGGGACGTGATGCGGAAGCGACGACATGCCCGTCAACAGAAACTCGATTTGCTCAACACCACGCTTTCAAAACTCGAACCCGATGTCGGCCCGCCCTACCATTTTCCCGATGCGTTCAAAAAACTTGGGCCAGGCGAGATCAATCGGCCACTGCCGTGGGTTGACCTGAACGACGTGCAGCGACGCTTCCAAGCGACGAAGATGGCGATTCACGCCGCAATGGTCGATCGCATGGATCGTGAAATCGGTCGCGTGGTCGCCCAACTCAAAGCGATGGGCGAATACGAAAACACGCTGATTTTCTTTGCTTCAGACAACGGCGCGAGTGCGGAAATTATGGCACGAAACGGCGGACACGATCCCAAAGCGCCGCCCGGAAGTGCGGCCAGTTATCTGTGTCTCGGCCCCGGTTTCTCCAGCGCCGCCAACACGCCGTTTCGCCGCCACAAGACCTGGGTTCACGAAGGTGGCATCAGCACGCCATTGATCGTTCACTGGCCGGCCGGTATTCAGGCACGCGGCGAACTCCGCCGCACGCCGGGCCACGTCATCGACATCGCCCCCACCATTCTGGAAGTCGCCGGAATTGAGAAACCAACCGAGTGGGAAGGCGAAGCGATTCCCACAGCACCCGGCCACAGTCTCGTCCTCGCGTTCGGCCAGGAGGTAACCATCGACCGCGACTCAATCTGGTGGCTGCACGAGGAGAATCGCGCAATCCGCGTGGGCGACTGGAAACTGGTCGCCGCCAAGGGCGATCCCTGGAAACTCTACAACCTGGAAACCGACCGCGCCGAAGCCAACAACCTGGCAAAGGAGAAACCAGAACTGGTGAAAGAATTGGCAGCATCCTGGAATCGCCAGACCAAAGCCACGAGCAAACTGGTCGCCAAAACCGCAAAGAAGAAACCGGCCCGCAAGAAGCGCAAGGCCGGGAAGAAGTCGTCAGGGTAGGGTGTGTCAAAGCGCAGCGCCGACGCACCGCTTTGTCCGAACAAGGTTGGATGGTGCAGGCTGCTGATGGCAGGCACACCAGAATTGTCCGTGAAGATCTTTGCCGCCTCCAACACCATGGTGCGTCGCTTCAATGACGCCAACCACCGGTAGATCGTTTTCCACTCTTCTCTTGCCATTCTCACTACTGCAGGGCGACAATGTCGGCTGGGTGGTGAGATGTCACTGCTTGGCGGTTACGGTTCTAACGGTTCGGGCCATACGAGGGATTTGTCATGCGTTGTTTCATTGCGACGTTGCTGTTGGTTGGAATAGTCGGCTGCGGGGATTTTGAGGAGGCGATGAACGCCGAGCGGCAACCCTCTTCACCAGCGGGGATTGCACCGGTCGATCAGATGGACGGCGACATCGACAACATGGCCGGCGGCAAAGGGCAGGCGAACGGCGGTGGTGCGGCACAGCCGGTGAATCCCCCCAAAGATCCATCGAGCATCATCGGTAAGACGACCGCGAAGGTGGTGGACAAGAAAGCGGAGATGGCGAAGAACCCAAACCTGGTCGTCGTCGAGAACAAGATAAGCGGGAACGATCCGATCACGGTGGCCGCCTCTGCCTACATCTCCATGAGTTCGAGCATCCACATATCGAATTTCAAGCACAACATGGATATCTGGAAGACGGCCAACGACATTGGGAATCCGAGCTACGCGCAATTCATGACGTTGGCGAAGGACTTGAGCTACGCCGCCTTACCTCCCTACCAGATGTACGGCTACGACGCCGACACCGGCAGTCTGGTGATCCTGGAAGACAAGGCCGACAAGAAACGGCGATACGAAGCGGCGGGCATTCCGTTCGAAGGATAGCAGGCGGTTCCAAAAGTAACCCGAAGCGTAAGTTTTGAAGTTGCGCTATTCGGCTTGACGGGAGACAAGAACCCCAAGTATCGAAGCCTGACGCGCAAGCGAAGGATGGTTCCAGCGCGATGCCAGCAAGCTCCTTCGCTTGCGCTTCAGGCTTCGATATACGGGGAGCTTTTGCCCTTTCTCCAATCTGAACACTGAAATGCGCAACTTCAAAGGGCGTAAGCGAGGTGAATCAAGTGGCCGTTTCCCCGGAGTAAACGGCCTCGCTTACGCATCGGGTTACGATGTTTTTCGTTTTTCAACGGACTGTTAAGACACCAACGGCGGTTTCGGCACGCGGGATGCGTATTACTCTGGCGGCGTCGCCTGGGGGTGGAAATGATGACCAAAAGCAACATTTCCGCTGCGGCGACGGTGACTTCCGTCAACATTTGCCGAGAGCCGCACCATGTTGCATTCCATTGCCAATCTGCTGAAGAACACGCCCAAGTGGCGACTCTATCTTCTTCTTGCCTGTACGCTGCTGATAGTTTCGGAGCTGATGGCGACCGAAGCGGACGCGGGCAGTTGGATGTATCACCGCTCCTACTTCACCGATTCTCCACCGGGCGGACCGCCGACGGCTGCGGTGCCGAACCTGCAAACTCGCTGGGCGTATCGGCCGGCGATTGCCGGTACCGGATATGGGTACGCCGTGCGTGGCGGTTACCGTTACAACCGCACCTTTCTGCGAAGTGGGCAGAGTGGCGATACGACGATTATTCGCGAAGACTGGTTTGACGTTCGTAGATAGGTGACGTGAGTGGAGAGGCGTGCCATGTTTTCGGTTTTGAATATCGAATATCGAACAAGGAATGTCGAATTAGGAAGTTAAGAAGAGGGGAAGCCGTGAAAATCAGTCCCACTTCATCATTCGAAATTCCCTGTTCGATCTTCATGATTCAATTGCCGGTTCCGGGGTCTGCTATTGCAACGGGGCGGTGGGCAGGCGAGTATTGAAGTGAGACCGTAATGTCCGTTGAGGTGACATATTTCAGAGATCGCCTGTTGGCGAGTTTTTTCTATCGGGAGAGATGATCGATGCGGATTTTTACTCGTTGCTGCTATGGTGTCGGAATTCTCGCAGTTGGGTACGTGCTGGGAGCATGCGGTGCCTTTGATGCCGCCGGTTTGCAGGCACAGAATCAACCACCGGCCGACGCCGGCCCCAGCGAAGAAACGATCGACAAGATCCGCGAGGCAGACAACGCGGTCAACTCGGCCATGCTGGCATTGAAGAACGACGGCCGATACACATCGGTCACTCAGGCACCCAACGCGTTCGCCATTATGGCGGGCGGAGGGAATGCGCTGGCCGATTTGGAATCGGGCCGCGGCGTCGATCCGATTACGTTTGCCGGCCTGTACGCAGACCAAGCCAACGGCGACATCAAAGAAAATCTCACCCGCGACGACGAAGGTCGCCTGCAGTACAAGGGCAAATTGGTCCGCATGTACTCCATCGGCCGGCTGAAGCAAATGTACGCCGTTCGCGCACAAATCCTCGGTGAAGAAGAGGAATAGCCGACCCAACGTAGTGGTGGCTTCCAGCCGCCATGTTGGATCAACATTTGTGGCGGCTGGAAGCCACCACTACGGGACGACCGACACTTATTTTTTGTCGCTCGATCCTAAACGCGTTGCGCTGAGGCGGACACCGATCGCGGGGATGTCGATAAACGCACTGGCGCGACGACCCCGTTGATCGCGCGCCACAACCTTCCCCAACCAGCCTCCGGTTTGGGCCGTCGTGGGCAGCGCGAATGTGTAACATGTCGCATTCTCTTCGGCCGTGGAGACGCGGCAACCATCCAGCGATTCGCCGGTGAAACAGTGCGTCTCTGGCGCCTTGCCTTGGTTGTGTTCAAACGAGATCGACTCGACGACCAAATCCCCGGTTGCCGACGATGCGAATTCGATTGTGAACTCACGGTCTCGCGCCGCTACATCTGCCGACGTCACATCTCTCCACCGCGTTTCCATTTCGATTGCGGGCGAATCGGACGGAAGTTTGATGAGTGTGACCTGCAGTTTCGTGCCGAATTCACCGGTGATGTGAATTCGCCGCTTGCCCTTCGATTTCGGCACATCCACAGAAACAAAGGCTACCGACGTTCCGGCTAGCTGGAGTGTGCAAGGCGCACTGTCGAGATCCCACAGAACCGAACGCGGTCCCGCCAATCCCCAGTCGGCGACCTGACCACGCAAATCGAGCGAGCGATACCCGTCGAAATTCTCGGCAACAGTTTCAGTCGCATCGTCGGTGGTGGCATCGCGGTTCGACAGAAACAGCGCAACCGTCCAGCGCCGGAAGAGTTCGTCGAATTCAACTCCCGTTGCGTGCTTCAAGTTCTCGCGGCCACGCGCGGGGGCGTGAATCAGTCGATTGAGGATATCGACGCCAAACTCATCGACGCACCAGCGCAGGAACAAATAGGTCGCGCCCCGGCAACCATGATTCCGCCACAGGCCGGCGTGATAGTAGTCGTCGATCACAAGGGGAAACTGCTGCGGTTCTGAGAGATAGCGGCTGATCCGGTAATCGAGATTGCTCCAACCCTCGCCGTTGAGATTCTCCGCCAAATGCGCGATGGCCTCGTTGAGCCAGTCTTCTTCATCGGGCAGCCCATTGGGACGGACGGCCGACGGCAACCGCGCACTGAACGAGACGGCGTGCATGAATTCGTGGGCCAGCAGCGTTTTCAAATGCGAACCGGCCGTGAGATTAGTGTTGAGGTACATCATGTCACAGCGGTTGCTAAACGGCGACTCGATGTCGTTGCGAAAATCACTTTCGCGAACGAACCCACCCAGCGAGGTTTTGCCTCCCTGAAGTTTCCCCAGCCACGGCGAGAGCAGCACGGTGAATTTTCCGTCGCCGTCAACATCGCGAAATCCGCCCATTTGTTGTCGGAACGCGGGAAGCAAATCGTCGTCGAGCAGATGCACGACGTCATCGATAAGCCCGGGTGACAGTTCGCGTATTCGCTGCTGTCGATCGAGATAGACGCGCACTTTGCGGCCCTCGCCGACCAGACTGGCAACAACCTGAACGTAATGACGCGGATCGTCGAGCGGGCCGTCGGTCACGTGCAGATGGAAACGACGTATCGCCTGCCCCGTGCCAACAGGTTGCTGATCGACACGACGAGAACCGACGGTCTCGGCACGCGGCGCGGAGGTCGTTGCCGACGTTCTCGTCAGCGGGGCGATCTTGCGAGCGGGTAACTTTGCGGTGGCAGAAACAACATCGGCCGAGAGTTTGACGGTGTGCGGCCGGTGATCGTCGGACAGGCTGCCAACGACCAGCAGATAGCGATGGTGTTCGTCCAGATCGAGATCGAGTCGCGCTCGATCGTAGGCGACATCGATGGCATACGGCTGCTCAACCGCGATGCTATCGAGCGAGATTCGCCCGGCCGGCAGAGAAGCTGCAAACCAGGCCAATCCGGCGGCGCACAGGCCGGCCACGGCGAAGAACAACGTTGTTCGGCGCACGAACATGCAACGGAAGCCGAATTGAGACGGGCGGCAGGAGACAGGAACAACACAGCGCGGATCGAGGCAGCTGTGTTCATCTCATCGTCACGAGGACGGCCGCGAATTCAGCGAAATCGGCATAACCGACAACGATCTGCCGACGCAGAGTCAGCCGGCAGAATTCGACTAAAGTTCCGACAATTGGCGAGCACCCGGCTTTAAGCCCGGTGAGGATGGCAACGAGAGTTTTGACGATGCAGGCTGGCAACGATGCGATGTGACAAATTTGGATATTCCGGCAATTTTTGCGGAAATTTCCTACTATGCGGTCCGAGACTGACTGTAGAATGAATCTAGCGTCGCCGCAGTGCGCCGGGAGAGTCCGGCGGTCTGGAGAACGCCAAAAATTGTTGCCCTCGAGTGTTGTTGTCTCATTTGGGGGCAGATCGGGCCAGACAAATCGGTTACGTTGCTCTTTCAGCCTTGGTTTCAGGGAGTTGCGAGATGTCCCGCACATCGTTCCGTCGTTTTTCGTCTTTCGTCGCCGTCATCGCCGCTGGGTGCTGCCTGCAGTCAGCCGCTATGGCTCAACAAACTGATGTGAAGTCGTCAAGTCTTCACGTCTATGCTGCTCCCGACGGCGAGACTTTTTTCTCGTTGGGACTGAAGGCAGACACCGGGAGACGCGTGGATCGGGATCACGTGATTCTGGTCGATACCTCGGCCAGCCAATTGGGCGAACACCGAACGCATGCATTCGCGGTTCTGAAAACGTTTCTCGCCGAACTTCCGGCCGGAGACCGCGTGAACCTGTTTGCCGTCGATGTCAAAGCAAAACAACTTTCGGCCGGCTTTGTCGCTCCGCATGGAGACGAAATCGATTCGGCATTGAACGCATTGAACCGACGTTTCCCAGCCGGTGCAACCAACCTTCCGGCTGCAATCAGCGCAGGACTCAAGTCTCTCGATGCCAAACGGCCCGGTTCGCTGGTTTACATCGGCGACGGAATGAGCACCGCAAATCTGCTGGGGCAAACCGACCTGCAGAGTCTGATGAGTCAGCTTCGCGAACGGCAGGTGCCGATGCACAGTTACGCCGTCGGCCCGCAAACCGATTTGCAACTGCTGGGCATTATCGGTCAGCAGACTGGTGGCGTGGTGCTGTTTGATTCGCAAAATGAAAAAAAGCAGAGCAACCTGGTCGCAGCCGGTCGTCGCTTGGCGACGGCAGTCGATCTTCCGGTGTTCTATCCCAAGACAATTGAACTTTCGCAAGCCGAACTGAAACTGCTGCCGGCCACCGCGTTGCCGTTGCGGAGTGACCGAGAAACGATCTATCTGGGCAAAGGGACTCTGCCCAAGACATTGGATGTTGTTGTTAACGACGAAGCCAAGTCGCTGCGATGGCATGTGACGGTTCCTAAAACGGGTCAGGCAGGCAACACGTTCCTGGGCGCGATGTGGAATCGGGCAGCAACCGATCAGGGGTTGAGTGTTGGGTTGGCCGGAAGGGAATTGTTTGGTGCGGCACAAGACGCATTTGAAAACCGAGTGAATTCGCTGGCACAGGCGGGCGAACGAGCGATTGCTGTTCGCAATTTGGAGCAGGCCGAAGAAATTGGTTTGGCGATCAAACAAATCGATCCATCGAACGTGCGAGCGGCAGCGTTGATTGGTGCGGCCCGTAAGAAGGCAACAATTCAAACGGTTGCCCAGGTGGCAGCACAGCCGCCAGCCCAACCGGCCGACGATTTGAAACCACACCAGGACGCCCCGACGCCAGCACAGTTGGATTTGCTGGATGAACTCGAGCGGATTCGCATCATTCGAGAACAAGAGATGCGGTTGCGGGTACAGGACACAATCCAATTCGCCCGGAAAATCGCCGCCAGCGATCCCGACGCCGCCATTGGTGAGTTGAAGCGGCGTGAAGAAGCGGTGAGAACCGTCGATATCGATCCCGACGCGCGACAGCAAATGCTGAAAACGCTTCGCAGCGTCCGTAACGATGTCGTCGCCCAGAAGGAAGTCGCAATTTTGAAGGGCATTCAGGCCCAGAATTCCAGAGCCCAGCAGGAAGCACAACAACGGCTGTTGGATGCACTGGTTCGTGAAGAAGAGAAAATCGAACAGCTGATCGATCAGGTACGAGCGTTGATTGAAGAAGGTGTGCACGGCAACGATGATGCCTACGAAGAAGCGGAAGCCGTTGCCGAAGCGGTTGTCGATATTCGTCCCGGTAACGGGGCTGCGGCTGCGGCGTTGTTCAGTTCCGAGGCAGCCGGCCAATTGAACAAGGCGTTTCGACTGAGAGCGCTGCGGGCCAACCGGTTCTTAGCCGTTCTGCACCAAGTCGAACTCTCACACGTGCCGTTCCCCGATGAACCTCCCGTTCGTTGGCCGGCGGCCGAAGTTTGGAAAGCGTTGACCGAACGCCGCGCAAAATGGGCATCGGTCGATCTGCACAAGAACAGCCCGTCCGAAGAGAGAATTCAGGCGGCATTGAGTGAGACGACCGAAGTGGAATTCGTCGATACTTCGCTGAAAGACGCGATGGAGTTTGTCGCCGACCTGCACGACATCACTATCATTCTCAACGAAACGGCGCTTTCGGAAGAAGGCATCGCGTCCGACGAGCCGATCACTCAGGTGCTTTCCGGCATTTCGCTGCGAAGTACACTGAAGATCATTCTGGAGCCGCTCGGATTGACGTACGTCATTGAAGATGAAGTCATGAAAATCACGACGGAGATCGACGCGGAAGAACAGCTTTCGACCCGCGTTTACCCGGTAGGCGATCTGGTGATTCCAATTATGCAAGGACAGTCCGGCGGACTGGGACAAGGGCTCGGCGGCACGGGTGGAATTGGCGGTGCTGGCGGTCAACAGGGCGGCGGCCAGTTCGGAGCCGGCGGTGGTGGACCTGGCGGTAATGGAATGGGCGGTGGTGGTGCGGGCGGCGGCCTCTTCAGCCTGCCGCCGACCAAATTGCCCCAAGGCAAGAAAAACATCGCCCCCAAAGTGAAGCCGCTGCAGGACGCCGAAGTGCAACAGTTGCTCAACGGAATCCTGAAGCAGGACAAAACAAGCCAGGTGAACCGACCTGTCGGCCAAGCCTTTGCCCAAGTCAAAGACCCACTGCCGAAGAAACCGTTCCGCTTCGACAACAAGACGATCGAATCGATCAAGAGTAAAAAAAAACTAGATCGGTAAACGGTTCAAAATCACAAAGTGACCCCGCCAAATCGGCGAGGCAACCAAACAAGCGGAGCGGGGAGCAGTCTCCTCGCTCCGCTTCTTCTGCGCGCAAAGCCACCAAACAGCCGGAAGTCAAACTGCCGCTCGACCCCAACGCCGGCACACCAACCGAAGTTTGGAACGACTACTTTTCCAAGCGCAAACTGAACCCATCCGATGTCAGTAAAGTCGTGCTGCAACTTCACGCCGTAGGCCAACACGAACATGTCATCGCGGCTATCCAGGCAGCGCTGATCCACGGCCAGGCCCAGCCCTGGATGTATGAGACCCTCGCGCTATCGATGCAGATTGCAGGGCGGCCCAAAGATGAGGTCGAACGCGTGCTGCTCTCACGGGTCGATTTCACCGCCGCCGATGTTGATAGCATGCTCTATTCGGCCGCCTATCTCACTCGATTTGGCGGTGAGACGTTGGCGCTGAGGCTCTACCGACAAGCATCGCGGCTGGCACCCACCCGCCACGAACCCTATGTGATGAGCCTGAAACTCGCCCTCAAGCAGAAGGACTATGACACCGTTGGCTGGGCGGCTGCGGGAGTTGTCACATCGGCTTGGACGGCGAATCACAAACAATTGCATCGCGAGGCAGAGGATGCCGCGCTTGAGGCCGAGCAGAAACTGCGCCAGGCCGGAAAGACCGAACAGGCCGACAAAGTAAAAACCGCAATGGCAGCGGCTCGCGTCCGCGATCTCGTCGTGCGACTGACGTGGGCTGGAGTCGGCGACCTGGACGTCGTGGTCGAGGAACCACCGGGGACAATCTGCTCGTTCGATAACCCGCAATCTCGCGGCGGCGGCGTGTTGATGCACGACGGATACGGCCCCGCTCAGGACAACTGCTACGAAGAATACGTCTGCCCGCGCGGAGTACCAGGAAACTATCGGCTGCGAATCAAACACGTCTGGGGCAACATCGTCGGCCGACGCGCACAACTGGAGGTCATCCGCTATTGGGGTACCGAACACGAAACCGTTCGCAAGTACCCCATCGTGTTCGACCGTCGCGAGAAGGTCATTCGACTTGCCTTGAAACAAGGCCGCCGAACCGAGTTGGCGCCGGCTCGCCGCCGCGACAATGGTGCAAAGCTATCGCAGCGAGTTCCCCGTCGCCGTTCCCTGTTGCAAATGGCCGGCCGGCTCAACCCGGATTCGCGGCAGGCAGGAAGGCGATTTGGAGCGTCGCGTCAACAGTTCAACGGGGTCGGCAATGTCGGTTTTCGGCCAGTCATCTCCGTCATCTCCGAAGGGGTGACCAACAACGCAATGGCCGTCGTTTCCGGCGACCGCCGTTACGTCCGCATCACCACCGTCCCGGCCTTCACCGCACTCACCGACGTCTTCACTTTCAGCTTCGTCAACAACGGCGGAAACCCAACAGGCAACCCCGGAGTTGGTGGGAATGGCGGCAACGGTGGCAACGGGAACTGACGACCGGTATGTCGTATCGCATTTAACCGACCCGCTTGCGGGACGTGTCGATTGCTCTAACGACGACCGCGCCGCACCAGTCCGGGAGTGACATCGACATCAAGCGCCGCGAATCGCGATTCGCCGTACAGTTCCCAGGCGATAGCTGCCATCGCCGCGTTGTCGGTGCAGTACTCCATCGGTGCCACAATCACGTCGATGGCCTCTTCGCGCTGCAGCTCGTCTAATCCCTGCCGCAACTGCGAATTGGCCGCAACGCCACCGCCCACCAACAGCCGCTTGAGGCCATATTGCCGGGCGGCCTGTCGGCATTTTGCGACGAGGACATCGACGACAGCCTGCTGAAAGCTCGCCGCGACGTCGGCAATGCGTTGCTCGGTCAGTTTCGGCGGCGGGGCAGAATGACTGCCGGGAATGCCGTTCACTTCATACAGGACGGCGGTCTTCAATCCGCTGAAACTGAAATCGAGCCGCTCTTCGCGGAGAAACGTCCGCGGGAATTTGAACGCCTTCGCATTTCCTTCGCGGGCCACAACATCGATTGCCGGTCCGCCGGGATAACCCAGGCCGAGCATCTGCGCCACTTTGTCGAACGCTTCACCGGCCGCATCGTCAATTGTCGAACCGATCAGTTCAAAGTCGATGGCCGCTTTGCAATGGTACAAATTGGAATGCCCGCCACTGACAACCAATCCAACGGCCGGAAAGACATCGAAACCGGCAGCCATTCGGCAGGCGTACAAATGGGCTTCGATGTGATTGACGGCAATCAGCGGTATCTTCAGGACGGCGGCCAGTGTTTTCGCCGCCGTCAGTCCCACCAGCAGCGAACCAACGAGACCCGGTTGCGTGACGACCGCAATCGCCGTCAGATCCGCCGGCCGGCAATCGGCTTTCGCAAGTGCTTCATCGATCACCGGCAGCACCGCACGAAGATGCGCCCGCGAGGCAATCTCCGGAACGACACCACCAAATCGCTCGTGCAGTTGAGCCTGCGAAGCGACCACGTTGGAGAGCACGTTCAAATCGCAATCGACAACGGCAGCCGCCGTTTCATCGCACGAAGACTCAATTGCCAGCAACAGTCCGGCGGTCGCGGTGTCGGCGGAGGATTCAGCCACGTCTTCGTTCCCAAACAAAAAACGGCCGGAACACGAAGTTTCCGGCCGCTGAATTTGAACTTCTCTATTGTCTATGCTTCGTTTACCGCGTGGACGGGATTTAAGTGGCCGAGCCGACATAGACGCGAAACTTCACGGTGGCCGCCCGCATTGCGCGTCTCAGCAGTTCCAGCCGTTGAGCCGCAGCCGTTTGCTTGATCGACTTGGCGGTCTTCTTCGGCTGGGTGGCAGACGTCTTCGCATCGTCCTTCTTGTCGCCGTCGGTTTTCTTTTTTGCCGCCGCATCTTTGCCGAGTTTTCCGCTGAGGAATTCGAGCGCTTTGGCGAGTTGTTCGTCTTTGAAGTCGTTCTTCGGCGGCCCCTCTTTCGAAAGCACGTCGCGTTCCCGCCGGTAATCGAGATAGTCTCTCAACTGCTCGTTCGTGAAGCGGAGTTTGTAGTTTTCGTCGGGCATCACACCCCATTCGTCCGTGTCTTTTGCTCCGGGAAAGCGGTGAATGTTCTTCCCGCTGGGACGGTGATAGCTGGCAGTCGTCAGTTTCAGAGCACTCAGCCCGTCTTCCAAATTGATGACGTTTTGAACGCTGCCTTTGCCCCAGGTTCGCTCGCCGACAATGACCGCTCGTTTGTGGTCCTGCAGGCAGGCACTCAGAATTTCACTGGCCGATGCGCTGTAACGATTCACCAGGATCACCATCGGGACATCGCTGTACGTTCCCGGTTTCTTGGCATTCCAGGTGCGTTCCGGGGTATTGCGTCCTTTGGTGCTGACAATTTTTCCGCTCTCGACGAACAGATCAGAAATCTTCACCGCCTGCGAAAGCAATCCGCCGGGATTGAATCGCAAATCGAGGACCAGCCCTTTCATGCCGCCCGCTTTCAGCGTCTTCAAAGCGGCCGTTAATTCTTCGGTACTATGTCGGCTGAAATGGCTGAGCCGGACGTAGCCGATTTTTTGTTCTTCGTCTCGCCAGAAGTTCCAGGTGGAATCGGCGTTGTACTTGTCGCCCAGAACGGTCGCCACTTTTATGATCGCGCGTTCCATTTCCAGCGTCACCACGTCATCGTCACCGAGATGCTTCACTCCAAGAGTGACCTTCTCGCCCGCTTTGCCCTTGAGCAGTTTGACGGCATCGTCAATCTGGAATCCTTCGGTCGATTTGCCTTCGATTTCCATAATGACATCGCCGGCACGCACGCCCGCCCTGTAGGCCGGAGTCCCCGGAAGCGGCGTCATCACGGTCAGCCGGTTGGTCTTCCGATCGAGGCTGACCTGAATGCCAATCCCGCCGAACTCCTGTTCCACTTCCTGAGTGAACCGCGCCAGATCTTTCTGGCTGATGTAAGACGAATATTGATCGAGCTTGGCCAGCATGCCCTTGATGGCCGCTTCCATCAGCTCACGGCGATCGACGTCTTTGACGTAGTTCCTGTCGATCTGCTCGAACGTATCGACGAAGACACGCATCAGTTCATAGTAGTCGTCGTCTTTCTTGTCGGCAGCCTGCGACGGAGCAACGAGGGCAAACACGCACGCCCCGACCGCAATCATCCGGAACCAATGCATCGAACGTCTCGCCATAGCTTTTCTCCCCAGGCTGACCCGTTTTGACTCACGACGCGAACACTGAACCGTCTATTCGGTGGAGCGGTTCCCGTCGAAAACTCTCCGCTTCGTCAATCGCTTCAATACAGAAAGACGATTCACACAGCTCGGCTCTAACCGAAAATTGCTGTCAAACCGCGCAATGTTTTCCGATCCCTCAGTCTAGGCGATTTCAGGACTTTGAGCAAGATTCAGTTGCCGGCAAGGCATTCTGTCAGTGCGTTCACCGCTTTGTATTTTAACGCAAAGATGCAAAGGGTCGCAAAGAAACGCAGAGAAAGAAGACGGGAATTGGAAAAACCCTGCATCAACTCTCGTCGGTCGCCACATTTTTGTCGCGGCGGCGGCGGCGTGGAATCAGGCCGCCGATGAAGACAAAACCTGCCATCAGGCCGCAACTGCCGGCGAACCAGTCGCCCCACGCAACGTAGAAACTGCGACGGTCATCAAGCGGGACGGTGCTGACGATGACTGCATTGAGTTGCTTGTGATATCGGCCGGTCTTCGGATCGCGCATCGAGTTGCGTCCCTTGCCGTCGCCGTCGATGAAATCGTCCGGCTCGACCACGGCGCCGTCGCCGTCGATGATGGCCGAGATGCCCGTGTTGACCGCCCGGACCATTGGCGTGCGGGTTTCGACGCAGCGAAACTGTGCCGTAATCAAATGCTGGTCGAGTTCGCTGGAACCGTGAAACCAGCCGTCGTTGGTGAGGTTGACGAAACAATCGACCGGCTTGCCCGTCTCCGGGTCGGCCGTCGATTTGGCGATGCCCCGCATGAGATGCGGGACGGTGTCTTCAAAACAAATGACCGGGGCATACCGCATGCCATTGTACTCGAAGGCCGAAGCCGACTTGCCGGCCGAGAGCTGGAACTGTACCGGCATGGGCGACAAACTTGCCATCCACGGCAGCTCTTCCACAAGAGGAATGTATTCGCCGAAAATGACCCGATGCATCTTGTCGTAACGTCCGGTCAGTCCCACATCGGGACGCGTGAAGGCGGCCGAATTGAACGCCCGCAAACCGTCCTCATCGAGGGTTCCGGTCACCAAACCGATGATCATCGCCGCTCCAGCCTGACGGCTGATACTTTTCAAGTGTTTTGGCACGCCAGAGTGTCGCCAATTCTTCGCTAGCACACCTGGTGGCAAATTCCGCTGCAACTCAACGTCGGAGAGGTTGGGCGAGGCGGTCGTTAGCCGGTCGGGATAAGACGATTCCGGCCAAACCACCAAATCGAGCGGGCCTTTCTCCACTGCCATGCCGGTCAATGCCTGGTGTGTCTGGAAGATTTTGCGGCGGCTGTCCTGTGTGGGATCGTGCTTGATGGAAGGCGTAACATTCGCCTGCACCAATGCAACCCGCGCGCCTTCGACAAAGTTTGCCTGGCCACGGCGAACGAAACCGTATCCCAAAACGGCGGCGAAAACGGCGACGCAAACCGCCACGCTGATGGCGCGCCGGGAGAATGATGTTCGCTCGGCATGCAGCAGCGGTTGTTCTTCGCCGGGGACCAGCAGTTTCAGTCGCGAGAGCAACGACACCGGTAGCAGCCCCGCGAGACAAGCTGCCAACATCGCCACCAGAAAACTCACGCCGTACGCGCCAACGACATCGCTGATTTGAATCAACTCGACCCAGCGGTATTGCGTGTGACCGAGATAGTACCAGGAGAAGCCGGTGAGCATGTAGGCCCGCGCGAATTCCAGTCCCACCCAAACCACCGGCACCGCCACTGTTAATGGAATAGAAAAGCGATGCACGGCCACTCGCGAGAGGGCGACAAATAACGGGAAGTACATGGCCACATACACGGCCAACGCCAGCCAGGCTGCGTACATCGGCGCGCTGGCCAATCGCATCCATTGCAGGGCGATGATCGTGAATGCGAAACCGCCCCCGTAGACGGCGCGGTACATCCATTTTGTGCGAGTGGGAATTCGCACGAGCAGCACAAGTGGAACGATCGCCACCCACGCCAGCGGTCCCCAGTCGAGTGGGGGAAAGCTCATCAACAACAAGATTCCCGTCGCTAACGACAACAACCATGCGCCACGCGCCGGCCCACGGACGGGTGCCGATCGCGCAGAGGCGATGATCATTTTGACGGTCGGTTCGTTCTCGGGAGTTGAACGAAGCCGTTGCGGTTGTGCGGTCATTGACTCTGTCGTCATGTTTCGTCCATCCTTGGACAATTTGAGATACCACGGGGCGCGGCCCGTGGGCTTTGCATTATGCGATCACACCAGTGCAAACAGCTAGGAAAGATCGTCCCAGCAAAAAACTTCGACCGTGTCGCCCGCTGCATATTCCTGGTCGCCTGCGGGAAACTGGATCATCGCGTTGGCTTCGACCGTCGATCGCAAGTCGGCCGAACCCTGCCAAGCGACCGGGCGGACGATTGCACCTTCTCCACTCAATTCCAAGCGGGCGGGATGATACGTCGGACGGTCTCCGCGGGCAATATGAGCTGCCGCCATTCGCGCGGGGACCGTCTTCGGCAGCGACGGCTCGACACCCATCAGCTTACGAATCGCCGTCCGTGCAAACAGTTCGAAGCAGACGAGACTACTCACCGGGTTCCCCGGCAATCCGAATACGTGGCGGCAAGCGCCGTTGGGCACCCCCAATTTGCCGTACCACACAGGCTTACCCGGTTTGACACGGACTTTGTGAAAGATCTGCCGCACGCCGGCCGCTTCCAGTTCCGACGGAACCAGATCGAGCTTGCCGGCCGAGACGCCGCCGGAGAGCAACAGCATGTCGCACTGCAGTCCGGCGGCAATCCGTTCGCCGAGGTCTTTTCGGTTGTCGCGGGCAATTCCCAACGGCACCGGTTCGCCCCCGGCGCGGCGGATCTGGGCGACGAGCATCGTTTCGTTGGAATTGCGAATCTGTCCCGGCCCCGGTGTCTGATCGACGGCGACGAGTTCATCGCCGGTTGCCAGTACGGCAACTGTTGGACGAGGCCGAACATTGACTGTGTGAACGCCCAATTCGGCCAACGCTCCCAGTTCCTGCGGCCTCAACGTTCGCCCTGCGGGCAAGACACGATCGCCGCGTCGCATCGACGTTCCGCGCCGCATCAGGTTCGACTCGACGGCTGTTGACGGGCTGGAGATTTCGACCGTGCCTGCCTCGGCATCGAAACAGGTCTCTTCAACGCGGACAACGGCATCGGCACCCTCGGGAATTGGTGCGCCGGTCATAATCCGCGTCGCTTCGCCTTGCCGCACGACCTTCGTCGGCAGATTTCCGGCCATGACTTCGTCGATGACACGGAGCACAGTCTTGCCGCCGGTCACGTCGTCTGCACGAACGGCGAAACCATCCATCAGCGACTTATCGAACGGGGGCGAATCGATGCCGCTGATAATATCGTCGGCCAAGGTCAGGCCCAGCGCATCGGCAAGCGCCGTCGATACCGGCGCGGAAGTTTCCACGGCGGCCAGAATTGCGGCGAAGGCTTCGTCAACGCTCAACATTGGTGTTCGATACTCGTTCTCGAAATCTGCCGCGCCGTCCCACTTCGCGTTGGCGGCCTTGTCTTCTGCAGTCTATCAAATGCCGGAGCCGCTGCTGAATTCCATTTCGGCATCGAGCGGCATGCCGGCGCGGGCGCGGGCCACTTCGGTCATCTCGTGCCGCAATGATTTCCAGTCGCCCAGCAAATCGTGGCTTTGCTGTTCCGCTTCGATGTGGACCGTTGTCGTCCGGCTGAAGTTGATCAGGTACCCGGTAAAGTTCGGATCGTGCTGTGTCGGCTGAATTCGGCCTGCCGTGGAAATCGCCCGCGACATTAATTGGTAATCGCCAGGGACGGCAACCTCCCATAAGTATTCCCACAGCGTCCACGAGTAGGGTGCACGTGGCCCATTCAATTCTGCCCGCTGCCAGGTTTCACCGCCGTCAACGCTCACTTCGACCGCAGCAACTGCCTCTTCACCGGCCCAGGCCATGCCGAACACTCGATTGGCACCGATGCCGAGCGTTGCGTCGGCAGCGGGGCGTATCATCTCCGACTTGACCGGCATCGGACCTACAACTTCCGTCTGCATGCCACGACCGGTTTTGCGCTGGATGGTGTATTTGACCGTCTGAAAGTACCCGTCGAACGGTTTGCTGACCACTTCGATGCTTTGGAGCCATTTGACGCTGGCAACGCCGTACCAACCGGGAACCAGCAAACGGACCGGAAAGCCGTGACTCGATTCGAGCAGTTCCCCGTTCATTCGCGTGGCCAACAGCGTATCGGGATGCAGCGCCTTTTCCAGCGGCAGGCTGCGAGCATAGGGTTGTGCCTGATCGTATCCCTTTTCCACACCCTGGTCGGCTCCGGCGAACACTATTTCGACGGCATCGGGTTGCAGTCCGGCTTCGTCGAGCAGATATTTCAGCGGCACGCCCGACCACTCGGCATGCCCGACTGCTCCGGCGTTCCATTGCACGCCCTCGACGGCGGGATGCAGAAACGACCGGCCGTTGCCGGCACATTCCATCGTGTAGAATACCGATTGCTGCGGCAGCGAATTCAACTGCTCCCAGTTCACGGCGAGCGGTCGTTTCACACAACCGGCAACTGAAACTTCCCAAGAGTCGAGATCGACTTCGGGGGCTTCGTAATGGCTGCGGACGAAGAACCAGCGACTAGGAGTGACCCAGCCCTGTACGTCAGCCAGTGGAGTCTCTCGATTTTCGGGGGACGTGCTGATGACAGTCTGGTTAACGTTCACAGGGAACTCCCAATAGCGGCGACTGACAGAGGATTACGGTACGTGCTTTTGCAATTCTACGCACGAAACCCCCTGTCCGCAACGTTTGCGGGAAGGCCTTGAAGCGTTCTGACTTTGCGCGCAAGCCCGCTAAATTGGCAGGCGCGATGAATGAGCGGGCAGGCGTGTCGTGGTGGGATAGCGGGGCAAGGCAAAAGGCGTCAACCGGCAACGACGACGATTTCGTTCGCAATTCTGATGTCGGGGGACGAAGACTGCAGGGCCTGTGTTGCCAATTGTTTGACGTAATAATTTCGGCTACGGCCGGTCACTACGACGCAGTCGCCTTCGCAGGCAACATCGAGATCCTGGACCTGGTGATACGTTTTGGCGTCGATTTGCTGCAGGAGAACTTCGTCGCGATCCATTCGGTGTGTTTGACTTGGAACGCCGGCTCTCCGTAATGCCGGTGCAGTGGGCATCTGTTGGACTCCTCTTTCTCTTCGGTTGGCTGTTTTTTCAATCCGGTTTGTAATTTTCATCGTGCCGACCCGTGTCTTCACGATGGTGGCAGTCGCCGCCAGTTGTCTAACGCCGATATGCAATTCTCGCGCCATTCAACCGTCATTCGGCAAGCCGACGGCAGTGGACTCGCCATGACGGAAAACAGGGGAACCGCGAAAACGCGATCAGCAGGCGGGTTGCATAGGCGGGAAAACGAGAGCGGCTGCCAGCGTGAGTTCACACGCCGACAGCCGTCATCAGTTTGTCGGGATCGAAATCTGCAGCCGGTCAGACCATTTCGTCGTCTTCGGGGAAGCCGCCGGGACCGTGATCGTAGCAGTCGTCGTCGTGCCACAGCGGCAAGCCGGCGGCGTAACGTGCCGCCAACATCACAACCTTGTCCGTCGAACCCGGCTTGGCTACAGTGGCATCGAGCGGGACAACGCCGAGTTCTTCGTAATGTGCGTCATCGCCACGGATGTCAAAATCACCAATGTATTCCGATTCATCAATTCCCGAGGGTGCGGTTAGGTCGGGATAAGCCTCGAACTGCAGCGACATTCCACGTACTCCAAATTTCAGAAAAATAATAACCTGGCAAAGGTCTGTTGGTGTCGTTCAACAGCAAAATTGCGAACAGTTTCCGTCACCACTCAATTGACTGCGTTAATAACGGAGCAAACGATTACCGTAACACTTTTCTGCACAACAAGTTACAAACCAAGTTGGCAGATGATTGCTCACGTCAACCCCTCCCATCACCGTTGCTGCCAGTTTGCTTTTGCGAGGAAACAGATTTTCGACTCTTCCAGTCGACAAATCGTTGGCAAAAAGCTTCAAATGGCGGTCAATTGGTTGGGACAACCGAGGCTGGACTGAAATCACTTCAGCTTCCCGATTTTTGAGGGAAACGCGCAAAATGTCAACAAAAAAATCGACGAAATGGCAAACCAGCCCGGGATTCTCGGAACTATCGCCTTTTGGCGATCAAATCACGACCAAGAGTTCGACATTCCGGCTTCACAATTCGCCGCAGAGCGCAATCTTGACCTACCGCGTTGGCCGTCAGTCCGATTCCGGATTGAACCGCTCGAAAACCAGCGGATGATCGGATTCCGGATCGGACACGCGTAACGAGACCTTGCCGTCGAGCAGGTCGGTCAGCAGGTTGCCGCACACTTCCGCGCGCCATCCGCTTGCCAGTCGCGGTAATGGCCCGTTCGCGGCGCCGAAGACATGCGACCGCACCAACTGGCGCAGATCGGCACTGGTGCCGATCAATTGCCGCGACACATTAGCTTGCGCGCAGAGATTCGACAAGGCCATATTCAGGAGTTGGCCCAACGCCTGCTCCTCGTCCCGCTTTCGCGACCCATGCCCCTTCTCGCGGCGCGGCAACTGATCGTCCGGTATGGCGACCGCCTGCTGAATGCAGGCGACCATCGCTTCGGCCGATCGCCGATAGCCGCTGCGATTCATGTCGCGCGTTTCCATCAACTGGCCGACCGTTTTCGGTTGAAGCCGTGCCAGTTCGATGATGAGATCGTCACGCAGCATCCGCCGCAGCGGCTTGTTCAGCCGGGCGGCTTCGGCATCGCGCCAATCGGCCAGCGCCGAGGCAACGGCTATTTCGCGGGGGCGAAGCTTGTGCATACCCGATAGACGATCCGCGCCCTTACGATTGTGTTCCGTCTCGACGTCGTCGATGAACCGCTCGCTTTCGGCGTCGAACCACTCCAGCCGCCCCAACCGCTGCAGCGATTCCCGCTGCCGGTTCCAAATCGGCAAGACGTGATCGACGTCTTCTCGCGCGTAAACAATCTGACGTGCCGACAATGGACGGCGGCGCCAGTCGCTGCGAGTCTCTTTCCCACTGACGCGTTCGCCCAGCACCCGCTGAACCAATGCTTCGTATCCCAGCGGATAGCTGGTGCTTTGCAGCCCTTCGGCCAGTTGCACATCGACAAGTTTCCGTGGCCGTGCGTCGCCGAACGCCAAGCAGAACTTGATTTCCGCCTGCCCGCCGTGAACGACAACCGTGGTTTCGTCGTCGGCCATCAACTCCCACCAGGCATCCAATCGCTCGACCTGAAACGGATCGACCGCAACGCTGATTGTGTCGGTCGCCAGTTGCAACAGACACAATTCGGGCCGATAGGTGTCCTCGGTGACGAACTCGGTATCGAACGCAACGATTCCCGCTTCGCGAATCTGCGCGCACAAATCGTCGAATTCCGCCTGCTCTTCAATCAGCCCTTCGGCCATCTCGACGTTCTCACATTCATGGAGGCATATGCCAGAAAGCCGAATCGTCGCATGCCGACGGGTTCGCTGCAAGTCGGCTGGGGGTTGGATTGCAAACTTCCCGGAGACGTCGTCGATGGGGAACGCCCCACCCTATTTCTCCATCTTCTTCAGTGCGGCGTATTTCGCGATCCACTTATCGGGATCGGCATCGAACTCCGCCTTGCATCCCGAGCAGCAAACCCAGTAAGTCTTGCCCTTGTAAGGGATCGAAATTGTTCCCAACCCCTGCGAGATGATGCACTCCTTCTCACCATAGCCTTCATCAACACCGAACGTTCTTCCCTCGCGCATCGTGTTGATGGTGTCGAATTTTCGTCTCTTGTCGTGCAACTCCAGCAAGTAGCGACCATTGTCTAACTGGTTGAAGACCACCTTTTCCAGCTTACTTTTTGGCGAATCGGCATCGCGTGTCAGTATAAGCGTATACGCCCGCTGCACGATCTTTGTTTCGACGCCGTCCACCACGTCGTGTGGTTCCACGAAAAACTCGCCGAGAAACACCGACTTGGTCCCGTCGTTTTCGATGGCAGTAAATTCGTATTTTTCTTCGTCCGGCAAATAGGTCAAACGCCCTTCTTTCAGATAGCCGCCGGTTTTCGTCGTCATCTTCAGCGCCGGATGCGTCTCGTCTGTCTTCACATCGTAAACCCAATCGACCTTCTCGACGCCGGCCTTCTGAAAGATCGTGCCGTTCCATTTGCCGATGACGCCCCGCACCAGCGGCCGCAGATTTTTCTTGACGGCTACCGTTTTCGCCGCGCCGGTCAATCGAGGTTTCGACGAACCGTCACCTCCACTCGAACCGGCATTCAGATCCAACGGCGTGAATTTCGGCCTGCTACTGACGGCTGGCTGATCCGACTCCGTAGACTGAGTGGCCCCATTGTCGGATGAATTCGTCTCGCTCTGGCCGCCACAACCGGCCAACGTGCAAACGAAAATAATCGCCGCCGTCATACCGGCGAATCTCACCTGAATTGCCATCATTGCTCCAAATGCCTCAAAAAATGTGCGTGCGAAAAACTATGCGATGACTTAGATAAGGGCCAGGCAATACCCTGTCCTCTCGATCGTTTTGAACAGCAGAGCGCAGAGGAAACGGAGACGCCTCTGTTACCTCTGCGCTCTGCTGTTCAAAATCCCCGTCAACCTGGACCAGAACAAACCACTCGCCACCCATCGTAACCGACACCACCGCGACTCGTCGATACAATCGGCAGTTTTGCGATGTGCCGAAAACTTGCGAATGCTGTCAGGTTTCGATCAGCCGAGACGTTCGGATTGTGACGGCAATAAGCGAATCGCAGATTATCGAAGCCGCTAGGGCAGCAACGTCTGTTCGTCATGCGGCAGGTCAATCCGCGTAACCTGCGTTCCGTCAGGCGAACCGGGCGAAGTCGTTCCGTCCTTTTGTTCGATCAATAATTGTGGGCCTGTCCCAATTTCTGTGCATTCATTCAGACTCCCATCCCCTCTTCTTGCTCCCGCCTCTCTTCCCACTCACCCAGCCACCGTTTTCAAAAAAACCATTTGCCGCGGCCGACAACCCCCGATTGCCGACCGTTCTGGTACGGAGTCCAGGCATGCCCAGGCGGCTATTCCCGCGCTTCGGCGCGTTAACATCATTCTTCATCTGCATGGGGATGTTGTGCATCTCCTGCTTCATCAAGCCGGCACCGGTGATGGCCGCCCCGTACACGGTGCGCAACGTCGAACATCCCTTCGACCCCGACTGGCCCGACGTCTATCTCATTCTCGCCGTCAAGTGTGCCGGCTGTCACCGTCCGGGAGCCAAAGAGACCGACCTCACCAGCTACCAGGCCGTCATCGATGCGAAGTCGGCCGATGGCGAACCGTTGGTCATTCCCGGCCGACCCGATGAATCCGCATTCTTCAAACAGTTGATCTGGAATGACAACGGCGATCGCAATTCCAATTTGCCCGATGAACCCGCGATGCCGGAAGACCCGAACGAGTGGTTAACGGGTCAGCAGTTGGCCGCCGTGCGAAACTGGATTGCCCGCGGCGCGCTTGAATACAAACTGCCCGACGGCTGCTCATCACGACCGCTGCTCGAAATCGATTTTCCCTCGGCCAAAGAATGTAAAGTCTGTCACCCCAAACAGTACACCGAATGGTCGCGGTCGATGCACGCCTACGCGCAGCACAGTCCCGTCATGGAAGCATTCAACCTCACGCTCATCGAACGGACCTCGGGGACAATCGGAACGTTCTGCGTGCGTTGTCATACACCGTTGGGAACGGCATTGGGGGAAAACGGCTCGCGGCGAAACGTCAATCGGTCCCGATTATCGATGGAAGGCGTGACCTGCGTCGTCTGTCATCGCATGACCCGGCCGTATTATAAATCCAATGTCCGTCAGGCGATTCTGCCGGGCAAACTTCTCGAAACCTGCATGTTCGGCCCGTTCGATGATTCGACTCCGAACGAGCAACGGACGCACCTCGCGGCGGGCAACAAATATCTCAAGAAGTCGTCGTTCTGCGGCATGTGTCACGATGTCACCAGCCCGCAAGGTGTTCGGCTGGAAGAGGCCTTCAGCGAATGGCAACACAGCCCAGCCGCAAAGCAAGGCGTCACCTGCCAACAATGTCACATGGGGCCAATTCAGGGTGTGCCCATTGCCGATGATGACCGGCCGCTTGGACCGGCCGCTCGGGTTCCCGGAGTTGATCCCAAACGCATGCCGCTGCGGCGACTTTCCAATCATAGTTTTGCTGGCCCCGATTACTCGATGCTGCCCGATACGGAATTCCCCGAAAAGCTCGATTGGATGTACGAAATCGACTACCGCGATGAAAGCCGGCTCTCGCCGTATCACCGCAAGACATTGAATCAACTGCGTCGCCGTAACCGCCGACAACTCAACATTGCCCGCGAAAAACGATACGAACTGCTGCAGAACGCCGCCGACATTTGCGTAAAGGCACCCCGCCGGGCAACGGCCGGCGACCGCATCAAAGTTCGCGTCGATGTCATCAGCAAACTGGCGGGACACAACTTCCCAACCGGATTCACCGCCGAGCGCCAGGCGTGGGTCGAGATTACGTTGACCGATGCCGCCGGCCGTGTCGTGTTCCAATCGGGCGACCTGGATCGCAACGGCGACCTCCGCGACGCGCACAGCCACTATGTCGAACGGGGCAAACTGCATTACGATCGGCATCTGTTGAACATGCAAAGCAAGTTCGTCGCATTGACGGCACGCGGAACCGAACGCCCGGTCACGCTGGCGGTCAATCGCCATCTCACCCCGCTCAACATTCTGCGGCCGGCAACAGGCATTGCGGCATCGTTCGGACGTCCGCCGACATTTCGACTGGCCAAGTCCAGCTTGCCCCCATTGAAAACTCTCGGTCAAGTCTATCCGGTTCGCCTGCCCGATCGGCCCGGCTATTACCGGCTCGATGTGAAATTGAACTTCCGGAATTTCCCCCCGGCACTGTTCGACCGCATTGGCACACCGCACTTGAAACACCTACTGGAAGTGGTCGAAATCGAACGCCACCAATCCATCATCGAAGTGACACCGCACGCCCGACTGCCATTCTTCCTCAGCAAAGCACGACAACAGAAGTAACCGTTTGATGCAGCAAGCACCGAACAAACTGATTCCGACAGTCGTCGCCTGGACCATCCTGGCTGCGTCGCCCCTCTGCGCGCAATTGATCGAACCACCGTCACCGACAGGACGCGTATCTGTCACTGATTTCGGACAGTGGCATGCGATCCGTCGAAACACACCAGCAGCGACGAATTCCGAGCAACAACGCGTCGGCCTGATTCGCCCGCCCCACAAGACCGCGCGATCAATCGAGAAAACCGCAACAGGCCCGTCAGCAGCATCGCCGATTCGCAGCGCGAATGGACGGCCGGCGCCACCAGCATTCCGGCCCGTTGCCCTTCCAATTGACACCGCGATTGACACCGCAATTGATGACGCGATTGATGAGACAGAAGCTCAACCGCCGAAACTGACATTGCCGCCGCTGCCTGCCCCACGCTCCGATGAAGACACCCCATACACTCCGGTCCCGTCGTCCGACGACGAAGAACCGTTGCCGCCGTTGGCCGAGGAATTGTGGAACCACGGCGGTTCGTATCTGTACGAGCCGGAAGGCGACCGGCTGAACTGGCCGCCCGCAGACAGCGACGTGCGTTACGATCTGCTGCGTCTGCCCGAGTCGTGGGAGAAACCGCAACCGCTGACGGCGTTCGCCGAATTCCTGGGGGCCGACGCCATTCATCCACGCCCCGGTTTGAAGTGGTTCGGCGAGAATGGCTTTCAATGGGAACCACGATTGGTTGTGTATGGCAGTTACGAATTGTTCGGAGTGGCCGTTGAAGACGCCGGCCGCCGGACCGATGGCGTCGGGCATCAGGCAATTCTCGACATCGATTTCCGTTTGACCGGAACCGAACGATTCCACATGCAGTTTCGTCCGCTCGGCGAAAAAAACTCCGGCGGCTCGTTTTACCAGTTCAACAATCCGTCCGGTTATCAAAGCAATTCCACCGGCGTCCCCGATCGCTGGTGGTTTGAAGGTGAGTTGTCCAGCATCTTCGGCGGGCTGCTCGACGACGAATTCACGCCCCGCGATTACCACGTCGTCGTCGGCAAGTTTCCGTTCGTGTTGCACAACAATCTGCTGATGAACGACGACATCATCGGCGTCGCCGTCAACAAGAACTCAATCATGCCCGGCCGCCTCAGCAATCTGAACGTCCAACTGTTCTACGGCTTCGACGACGTCGATGGTTTCGGCGGGGCGAATCTCGATGTCGCCGGCATTCACACCACGGCCGACTATCGGCACGCGTTAATCGAATCGACGTTTGCCTCGGCGCACAACAGCGGCGCGGCCGATCTCGACGCCTACTATGCCGCACTGAGTGCCACGAAGTTCTTCGGGCCGTATTCGCTGGCCGGCCGTGTTCTTTCGAAGTGGGAAGACGCCGGCAGCCGTGGCGACGGGCAATTGTACGTGTTGGAAAGTAACCTCAATCGCGTGCCAAGCAACTCATTCCAATGTACGACCGGCATCGAGCGGGCCGTCTTTTATTGCAACGCCTTCAAAGCAACCAGCGGCTGGAATTCGATCAGCGGCGGCAACTTCGACCGCCTGCGAAGCACGTTCGACGTGAACCCGCTGGTGCAGGTTTCCCGTGGCACGCGCGTTGACGACACCATCGGCGTCTCGCTCGGCGTGCAGTTGTTCCGCCGTCACGAAGACGAATCGTTCATCCCCGAAATCGTGTGGGAAGAAGTCGCCGGCGAAGCAGTCTACGGCGGCGGCCTGCGGTACCAACGCAAAGTCGGCCGCCGCACCTACATCCAACTCCAAGGCATCCGCACCTGGTCCGACAACCGCACCCTCCAACGCGAAGGCGTGTTCTTCTCAACGTTTTTTGCGATTTAAGGAATGGCTTGCCCTACTTCGCTAGCTCTCAAAGAGAAAACCGAATGCAAGTGTTCCGCCCACGAATAGCGGATAGCTGCAGTTGGTGACCACTGCGAAAACACGGGCCCAAAATGGACAGGGCATTTTCGCAGTTATCCCCGCAAAAATGAGGAGTACGGGAAGAACTCCAAGAATGATCATCATGCCATGCGCGAACCCATCCGGAAAATCGGTGGGAATTGGCCCGTACGTTTCCGGAATGATGTGCGCGGTCCACGCAGCCACACCAGGCACGGCACAAATAACGCAGAGACTGGTCCATAAAAGACTGGTCTCTTGCACATTTGATCGGCGAAATTGATGCAAAGAATCTGGCCGAAATAGAGCCAGATACAATATGAGGCATGGAATAACGATCGTGATCGCGAAGATAGCACTCATATGTTTCACAGTTCTTGGACGTCCGACGGGGGACTTGGTGACACTGTGTCACAATGAAAGGGAACGACTCGCCATTGTTGCACAATCTGACCGATTGTCCAGATGATCGTTGATGTCGTCTCAACGCCACGCCCCGCGAGCGGGGCGGCTGAATGGCTTTGAAGAACTGCGCATCTCACGCCAGCGCTTTCTGAATCACCTGCCCGCGTACGCCGGTGATGCGTTCTTCCAGACCGCGGTAGAAATACGTTAGCAATTCGTGATCGAGACCCATCAGATGCAGGATGGTGGCGTGCAGATCGGAAATGTGATGGGGTTCTTCGACGGCGAGGAATCCGAGTTCGTCGGTCGCACCGATTGCCTGTCCGCCTTTGACGCCGGCGCCGGCTAACCACATGGAGAAGCCGCGCCAGTTGTGGTCGCGGCCCGGTTTTCCTACGCCTTCGCTGGTTGGCGTGCGGCCAAATTCGCCGCCCCACACGATCACCGTTTCGTCCCACAAACCGGAGCGTTTCAAATCGCTGATCAACGCGGCAATCGGTTTGTCGGTTTCGCCCGCGTGCAGTTTGTGATTGCTGCGGCAGTTAGTGTGGCCGTCCCATGTGTCTTCAATATGGCCGCCGCCGGAGTACAACTGTACGAACCGCACACCGCGTTCAATCAATCGCCGCGCGATCAAACACTTGCGGCCAAAGTCGGATGTCAGCTTTTCGTCCACGCCATACGCATCGCGCGTCTGCCGATCTTCGCGGTCGAGATCGACCACTTCAGCGGCCGAGGTTTGCATTTTGTACGCCAACTCGTACGACAGAATCCTCGCGGTCAATTCCGATTCGTTGGGAAACGCCTGCTGATGTCGTTGATTGAGCTGCTTGAGCAAATCGAGCGAACGCCGCTGTGTTCCGTTGCTGACACCGGGCGGTGTCGCCAGATCGAGTAACGGCACGCCGCCGCTGCGAAATAACGTTCCCTGATAAGCGGCCGGCAGGTAGCCCGGCATCCAGTTCGACGCACTTCCAATCGGCCCGCCACGCGGATCGGTCATCACGACAAAACTGGGCAGGTTGGCGTTCTCGGTTCCCAGCCCGTAACTCATCCACGAACCCAAACTCGGCTTGCCGATGAGCACGCTGCCGGTGTTCATCTGCAGGCAGCCGGAAGCATGTGCAGCCGTATCGGTTTGCAGCGAGCGAATCACGCAAATGTCGTCGGCGTGCTGCGATGTGTGCGGGAAGATGTCGCTGATTTCCAAACCGCTTTTGCCGCGCGGGCGAAACTTGAAGAACGACGGCGTGAGGTATCCGATCGGCCGGCCGTTCGAGCCGACTTTGGCTTTGCCGCTATAGGGTTTTCCAGCGTACTTTTCGAGTGCCGGTTTCGGATCGAACGTATCGACCTGGCTGGGGGCACCGTTCATGAACAGAAAGATGACGTGCTTGGCCTTGGTGGGGAAATGCGGCGGCTGCGGTGCAAGCAGCGGACGCGCAGCGGCAGATGTCGATTCGGCGGCGACGGCACGACTGGCGAAAAACCCGTCGCGCGATAACAGATCCACAAGCGCCAGACTGGCAAACCCGCCGCCGACGTTCCGCAGCAATTCTCGGCGGCTTGTCAGGCCGTGAGTCGCGTTGTGATTCGGTGGCGAAAAATCGTTACTCATCGGCCTGCTCCGCGTATGTTGGAACCGTTGTCACTGCAGCGACGCAGAAACCCGGTTTTTTCAAAAAACCGGGTTTCTCAACTTCGGAGTTTCTTCACGTCAGTTCGGATAAACAAACTCGTTCAAATTGAAGATCACCCGGCACATCTGTACCAACGCCCGCTGTCGCGCGTCGGCAACAGAGAGGTTCTCGTTTCGTTTCTTCGCCTCATCGCGCACCGCCTGCGTTTCGTCGGTGAGAAACTGCCGCATGATTTTCAACTCGTCCGCCCGCGGCGGTCGGCACAACGCTAGCGTCCAGGCGCGGTCAATCTGTTTGTCCGCGTCGGCACCCGCTTCGCGTTCCAATCGCGCGGCCAGATGTTTCGCCTGCCGGTTCACAAAATTGCCGTTGAACAGCGTCAGCGCCTGTGTCGGCACGCTGGTCACGTTTCGTCGTTCGCTCGATCGCGTGCTGTCGCAGAGGTCGAGGACTTCCAGCATCGGCACCACCATCGACCGCTTGATAAAAGCATACACCGTTCGCCGCGATGCTTCGGTTTCGTCGAACGGCTTCCAGATTTTTCCCGGATCGCTGTGTCCGTCGAGGGCGTCTTTCGGCACGAACAAGTAGGTGCTGGGTCCGTACATTTTGCGGTTCAGCTTTTCGCTCACCGCCAGCATCGAGTCGCGAATCGCTTCCACCTCGAGCCGGGTGTAAGGGAACCGCCAGCAGAATTGATTTATGGGATCGGCTTTGCCGTATTCGGGGTTCCATTGTTTGCTCATGCGAAAGGTGTTGCTGGTGAGAATCAAACGGTGCAACCGTTTCAGCGACCAGTTGGCATCGTGGACGAACCAGTTGGCGAGCCAATCGAGCAACTCCGGATGCGTCGGCGGTTCACCCAGCACGCCGAAATCGTTCGGCGATCGCACCAGCCCCAAACTGAAATGTCGTTGCCAAATTCGGTTGACGATCACGCGTGCGGTCAGCGGATTCTCGGAACGTGCCACCCAGCGGGCCAATGTCAGCCGGCGTTGTGTGGTGAGATTGGTTGGCTGTGGAAACTGCGGCTGCACAGCTTCCAGCACCGTGGGTAATCCAGGCTGCACCTGTGGCCCGAGAGCCGATGCGCGACCACGTAACAGCAGATGCGAAGCGGCGACTTTCGGCGAAGGTTCGGTCATAAAGTAGCCGCGCGGCAAATCGGGCGTCGCCTGTTTCAGCCGCGCAATGTTCTGTTCGTGGGTGACAATCTGCTTGCGGGTCGCATCCGGCACGGCGGCTTGAACCTCTTTCTCCAACGCCGCCGCGTGTTGACCCGCCAGTGTTTTCTGCTCTGCCGTTCGTTTGCCCGGTTCGGTGCGAAACGCAAGCAACGCCTCGCGCGGCAGATTGCTCTTGCCGGCCGTAAGAAACTTCGCGCGAAACGCACTCTGCAGCGTTTTGATCCCGGCTTGCGCGGCAACGATGTCGCGATCACGATCGGCAAGCGCGGCGAGTTGTTGGCTCGAACCGGTCGGTAGGTCGAGTTCGGCTCGTCCGTTTTGCGGCCGCTGCAGCCCGTCGAAGATGGCCGACATGCGGTAATAGTCGTGCATGCTCAGCGAATCGAACTTGTGGTTGTGGCAGCGGGCACAGCCCAGTGTCATCCCCAAAAACACCTCCGACGTCGTGCGAATCAAGTCGTCCAACTGGTCCGAGCGGTCCTGTTGCGGGTCGGCCGGTTCATCGTCCCACGGACCGAGCCGATAGAAACCGGTGGCGATCAACGTCTCGCTGCTCGAATCCGATAATTCATCGCCGGCCAACTGTTCGAGGACGAAGCGGTTGTACGGCTTGTCGTTGTTGAAAGCATTGATGACGTAGTCGCGGTATCGCCAGACCGACGGTTTGATCGCGTCGCGTTCGTAGCCGTTGGTTTCGGCATAGCGAACGACATCGAGCCAATGCCGCGCCCAGCGTTCGCCGTATCCTTTGCGCTTGAGAAGATCCTCGACAACGGTGTCGAATGCGGTCGGCGATTCGTCGGCGAGAAACTTCTGCTGCTCGGCGGGCGAAGGCGGCAGACCGATCACATCGAGATAAACCCGCCGCAACAATTCGCGACGCTTGGCAGGGGCGGCCGGTTTCCAACCCTGCTTTTCGAGCTTCGCCAGAATGAAAGCATCGATAGGATTGCGGACCCAATTGGCATCAGCAACTTCCGGAACCGGCGGATTTTTCACCGGCAGATACGACCAATGCTCGCGATCGTCCTGCTTGACGAGGGCATCGTATGCGGCCAGATCGCCGTCGGCGTTCTCTTCATCGGCTGTTGCCGAAGCGCTGGCCATCACCAGCAACAGCGCGACCAGCCAACCCAAACCGTGGCAACCACGACACCTCATCCCACCGCCTCCAGATGATACAACGCCACTAAGACTTATGCCGTGCATTGTAACACCGCAGGAAAGTGACCGTCCAACCGGAGGCCTGTCGGCACATCACATGAGGATGTTCCGCTCCGGCTGAATGGGTGGCGGGAGTTCGGTTTCGCCGAGCATTTGTCGCAGGTCGATTTCAATCGCCCGGCAAATGGCGGTCATCGAAACGTCGTGCACAAAGTTCTGGAAAGGGTCTTCCGTATAACGGCCCACCTGTTCGAGCGCAATGAAGATCCAACCCACCAGCACCGCCATCGGCACGGTCCACCAGCCAAGCTCTTTCACAAAGCCCATCGGCAGCAGCAGCACAAAGATCCACACGAACACCGTCGTGAAGAACGAGTATTGCCGCGGCAACGGCGTGTTCTTAATTCGTTCGCATTTGCCCTGCAACTCGTAAAACTGCTCCAGCGTATCGAGCATGGCCACATGGCGAAACGAATCCAGCCAGCCACGATCCAACGCATCGCGCAAACGCGCCGCGTTGCGGGCATTGATTTGCGTTGACTGGTTCACCCAGACTTTCAATTGGCTACGTTCGTCTTCGGGCAGAAAGGGGGCAACTTCGTGCCAGTTGTCCTGTCGCCGCAACTGAATTCGCAGCGCATTGAGGTACCCAATGTGTCGGTGCACGAGTTCCCGCTTCAGCTCGGCGACTTCGGCCGCTTCACCTTCGCCGGCGGCAATGCAGGTTGTGACCTGGGCCGACCAGGTGCGGCTTTGGTTCACCAACCCGCCCCAAATCTTGCGGGCCTCCCACCAGCGATCGTAGGCCGAGTTATTGCGAAATCCGAGAATGATCGCCATCGCAGTTCCCAGCGTGGAAAGCGGCAGAAACGGAATCGCAATATTCTTCAAGATTTCCGCTTCGTGAAGATAACAAACAGTCGACGAGACGACGGCGAATAACAGGCATTGCTTCCAGCCGAATTGGACAAGTCCCCGAACCGTGATGGCGCGAGCGAGATACATGGCGGCTCCCTAACGGATCGATTCGACCGCCTCATCATGGGTGGTCAATCAAACGCAACTCAAACTCTCAGCCTTGGTCGAATCGCGGACATGGTAACAAATCGATCTGCCGGTTTCACGCAGATTTTCTTGCGAAAAAGAAAAAGTCGACCAGCCGTTCGTGCCCGGCCGTCGCTTATTCGGAACGCCGTCACGCCAGCGCACGGAATTCGTCGCCGTATTGAACCAGGCCGGAATGTCCCGCCAGACACTTCGGCGTGAGTTCAATCACCATGAACTCGTCGCCCGCGCCGTACTCGTTCTCCAGCGAGAATGCCGACGCGGGAGTGAATCCGAATCGCGGATAATACGTTGGGTGGCCGAGAACCACGACGTAGTCGATTCCGAGTTCGCGGCATGCGTCCAATCCCGCGCGAATCAATTGCCCACCAAAACCCCGTCCTTGATGCGACGGCAAGACGGCAACCGGCGCGAGGCCAACGCCGACCAATTCGACACCCTCAATCGTCACCGGGCTGAAGGCAACATGCCCGACGAGCTGCGACTCGTCAGATGCAACCACTGAGACAACCAGATGATCGTTCGCCCGCAATGCATCGACCAAATCCGCTTCAGCGGTGCCGGGAAATGCGGCGCTGTGAACGGCGCGCACGGACGGGATGTCGGTTTGTGTTTCTGGTTGGATCATTTTCAACGGCTTGTTTGCATCAAGCGAGAATTGGCGACAGTCAATCAGAACATCGGATAGACGAACGGTGCGCTGGTCGGTTCGGCCATGACCGAGAGGGCGACGACTATGCAGATAACCGTGACCATCAAACCGAGAAAAGAGTAGCCTACGATTAGGCCAGCCAAAGCGATGCCGTTACCGGTGAGCGCTGGGTCTTTTGAACACTGCGACCGGGCAATGTGACCGCAGATGATGCCAGAAATGCAGCCGAACGGACCTAGAACGAAACTAAGACAGGAAAGAGCGAGAGATGCAATTGCGAGTCCGGAAGTTTGAGGTTGTCTGGGCGAACCGCTCATCGGATTTCCTTTCTGTCGTCGAACAACGAAGCATTCACTGCTCAGCGTCTCACGGCTTTGAGCCGCGCACCTTGGCGGCCATGCCACTGGCGATGAGGCCGAGGATCACACCGACGCCGGTCCCCAGCGCTCGGCCATCGGCTCCGGCAGTAAAGTACCCGACGAGACCGCATACGAACATGCCAACCAGCATCGCGAGGCCGTTGCGTTTGACGAAATCGAACGGGGATTTGTTGTCGCTCATGCAGCGGCTTTCTGATTGGGTTCGAAAACCAAACGTCGCTCGACGGAAAGCAGAGCTTCCGGCCCTTTTTGTGAAACGGGCATCGGGCGTTCCCAAGCCGGAGCTTGAGAACGAGTAAAACTTTGACAGTCAGACTCGGCGGATGGTGGTCTGCACTACAGGGAAGGTGTTTCGTCCTCGCTCGATATTGCGAGTTGCTGCTGCTTGGCTTTGAATTTCCTGAGGACGAAAAACGTTTCGCAGACTTCGCCCACCGCAATGATTACTGTTAACCCGACAAGGCACCATGCAAGTATCTCCAGACCTTGCACCCATTCCCGTTGATTGCCAGCGATCAATCCCAGTTCGAGGATCAGAAACTCGACGATCGCTCGCGAATGTAAAGCAATGCTGCTCAGGAGCATCCCTACTGAGATGAGAATGACAAACACACATTTTTGAATGACAATGTACGTCACTCGTGTCATGGTAATCAGGCCGAACAATTTCAATTTTACCGGTTGAATCGCGTGATTCCGATTCATGGTGAACTTTCTCGTGGCGTGTATGCTCTGCGGGCGTCCGTACAACGGGGTTCTAGCTGACACAGTTTTGCAAAGAAAGAATGCTCTCAATCATTGTCGCACAAGACCCCCAGATTTCCAGCAGAATCCCCAACATTAACGGATCTGGCGTTTCGGTTTCCCAACCCCGTCTTTCCTTCGTCTTCTTTTCTCTGCGATCTCTGCACCTTTGCGTTAAAAAACCAACCACCCCAAGCTCCAAACCCGTCACAGGTTGTCGGCTCCGCAACGCCCGTATAGAATATTCCGCGTATCGGCCGGGGGAAATCTCGGCCGGCGGCGAAGCGACTGAATCGGCAGTGAAAGAAGTGGAAGGACGCGTATCGGGTAGGCAAGACATCTCCGTTTTCGAGAGGACATGCGATCGATGAAGCCTGGACCAAGTTCCGCGATGCAATGCAACGTGTTGGCATTGAATCGGGTCTATCTCGCAATCCACGTCATCACCGTGCGGCGGGCCTTCTCGCTGCTGTGGAAGGGGATGGCGGAGGTGATCAACATCGAAGAGGGTGCCTACATGGCCTACGACTTCGAGTCGTGGCGGGAAATCAGCGAACTCCGCCTGGAAATGAAAGAGTGGGGCGACGATGCCGACTGGATTTGTGCGGTCAACTTTCCCATCCAGGTCCCCCGCGTGGTGCGGCTGCTCGATTACGATCGCATTCCCAAAGAGACGGTGAAGTTCAGCCGACGGAACGTTTTTCTTCGCGACGAAAACCACTGCCAATATTGCCGGCGGCATTTCTCGGCACAGAAGCTGAGCATCGACCATGTGATGCCGCGCAGTCGTGGGGGGCCGACGACATGGGAAAACGTGGTGACCGCTTGCCTAAGGTGTAACGTTCGCAAGGGAGGCCGCACGCCGCGCGAAGCGGGTATGTTGCTCGATCGCCATCCGGCCAAACCAAAACGCAACCCGGTGTTCGTTCACCAATTGAATTCTGAAAAGTACGAGTGCTGGCGAAACTTTGTTCGCTGATTGTTTTTAACGGTCGCTGAAAGTCCCCACATGAAGCAATGCCCGCTCTGCGGCGAGATGATTCAGGACGCGGCGCGTAAGTGCCGTTTCTGTCACGAAATGTTGCCGGGCAATGCGCCATCGGGTCGCCGTCGTGGTGGATCGGGTTGTCCCAAATGCGGCGGACACAGCATCAGAAGTGGGCCGTGGCCTTGGTATCTGGGGACAATTGGGGCAATGATCGTCAAAGCGGTGATTTGCGACGACTGCGGCCACCACTTCGACGCGCGAAAACCGGATGTCGATCTCGCAGCGCGAAAACGCAAGCTGGCGATCATTATTAACGGAATCGGCGGGCTGGGAATCCTTGCCATTTGCGGCGGACTGTTCGCCTTGATTCGATCGCTCGGGATGTAGCCACGAAAACCCGCGGGTGTAGCCCTTCGGCTCGCCTGGGGGATTCGCCGTTGGCGCTGTCCAGGTCGGTCCATCGAGCGACGGGCCGCCGACCGGATGTGATTGCATTGCCGCCCCAAAACTGCTACGCTTTTTGGTGTAGACGGAACAATATGTCTGTGCCGCGTTCAGGGTGCGTCGAACCGTTGTGGTTTGCACCATAGAGCCGTACCTGGGAGATCAGCGATGCAATCGAGTCTTCAAAATCAAACACTCCCCTCTCACTCGCGACGACGTTCCCGCAACGGCTTTACGCTGATTGAACTGCTGGTTGTGATCGCGATTATTTCCGTGCTGATTGCGCTGCTGTTGCCGGCCGTGCAGAAGGCACGCGAATCGGCTCGCCGGGCCGAATGCAAGAACAACCTCAAGAACATTGCCCTGGCCTCGCACAATTACCATGAATCACAGGGTTCGTTTCCGTCAGGATTCATTTTCGCCGCGGGAGAAGACGTCCAACTCGGGCGGTCAGATGGGACCCCTGTTTTTCCCGAGCCGTTTCGTTATCAGCAGAAGAAGAGGAACATAACGGTCAACGCGTGGCTGATGGTGCCCGCGTGGAGTTGGCAGGCCTTCCTGCTTTCGCAAATGGACGCACAGACCGCGAACGCCAGTTTCGATGTGGAAAAGAGCATTCCCGACAATTTGATCGCAGTTCAAGTTGGCATCAAACCGTATACCTGTCCCAGCGCTTCATTCCCTTCGATCCGCCCGATCCCGGTGACGCCGCTCATTTCTCGCGGCCCTGGCGTCGCTTACTCTTCATATCGCGGCAACCTGGGTACGTCCCAATCCAATGGCATGTTCTATGAGAATAGCTCCGTTCGTTTTCGCGACGTGACGGATGGCCAGACGCAGACGGTCTTGTTCGGCGAGTCGTTATTCGGGTTCTGGGGTGACGGCTTGAGTTGCTGCGCGCGGGCGCGGTTTGACCTGGACAGTAACGGAGTGCCGATTCGGCCCATTCTTGACGAGTATTACGTCGATACAAATGACCCTTCGATTCAGTTCTTTGGCTTTGGAAGTTGGCACGGTGACGTCATGCACGTTGCCATGGTCGATGGCTCGGTGCAATCGCTCTCCAAGTCGGTGAACGCGATAGTGTTTGCCGCGCTCGTAACTCGCAACGGCAACGAGCGAATTAACGACGGCGATTTTTAGGGTCGCGCAAGGCTGCTGGTCTGCCGCATCGATTTCATCAACTTCATTTAGCCGGCTGGCTTGCCCGCCGTGGCTGCGATGCGCCGTTTGGCACGCACTAGGCCCGGTCGTGGGGGAATGCCGTCACCTCGGCGAGCGATTCTTTTCCTAGCGCGAGCATGGCCAACCGGTCGAAGCCCAACGCCACTCCCGAGCAGGTCGGCAGTCCCGCCCACATTGCATCAAGCAGCCGGTTATCCAGCGGCAGCGTCGGCAGCCCCTCTCGGCTGCGGATTGCGGATTGCTGCTGAATTCGTCGCTGCAGCTCGTCGGCATCGGTCAATTCCTGATAGCCGTTGCAGAGTTCCACCCCCTCGACGTACAGCTCGAACCGCTCAGCGACCGATGGACTATCGTCGCGAATCATCGCCAATGCGGCCTGCGACGCCGGGTAGTCGTAGAGAAACGTGGCGTGCTGACGGCCCAAATGTGGCTCCACTCGTTCGGCCAGCAACAGGTTCAGCCACCCGTCCCGGTCATCGGCCCGCAATGTTGCCGTTGGCTGCACATTGAGTTTTTCGGCCAGCCGGACCAGTTCGCTTGCTGTGAGGTTCAACACGCCCGAACCGGTATACTTCTCGAATGCCTGGTCGTAAGTGATTCGTTCAAACGGCAACTGCACGCGTTCGCCGTTACCGCATGTCGCGCAAAATTCGCCGCCGAGTTGAAACATGGCCGCGACGAATTCTTCGACGAAGTCCATTTGGTCGTGGTACGAGTCGCCGGTTCTGTACCATTCGATGATTGTGAATTCCGGATTGTGCAGTCGGCCGCTCTCCCCTTGCCGAAAGGCGCGGGTGATTTGATAAATCGCGGTCGCACCGGCGGCGATCAATCGTTTCATGCCGAATTCGGGCGAGGTCTGCAGAAACAATTCCGACCCGTCCGCAGAAGTCGCATCGCAAGTTGAAAATGGTTCCAGCCACGCATCGACCACCGTATCTCGCGACACGATCGGCGTCTCGACTTCCCAGTAGCCGGCCGCATCAAAATGCGCGCGGACGGCTGTCAGCAGCCGTGCACGTTGCTGCAACGTCTCCAGCGATGCCGTCGGACGAAAGTCGCCACTCGCCTTGCGTTGGGATGGTGTCACGGGTTCGGTCACAATGGACTTTCTCGATCCCAAGTTCGATCCTGGGAGCCAGATCTGTTAAGCAACCGTTCTGGCGGTTCGCAGGCTGTTGAAAAAGTAACCCGAAGCGTAAGTTTTGACGTTGCGAACTTGGCTTGACGGGAGACAAAAACCCCAAGTATTTAAGCCTGATGCGCAAGCGAAGGAGCTTGTTGGAATCGCCTTGGAATCATCCTTCGCTTGCGCTTCAGGCTTCGATAAACGAGCTATTGTCAATTGTTGTGTTATGAAAATGTTTCGTAACTACCCAGTGACGAAGATGTGCGCTGGCAGGTTGGGGGACTGGTGGAAGGCGGATTGGATGCCGTCCAGGATTTTCAGGTCGTTTTTGCGGAGCGTCGAGACGTAACCGCGGATTCGGC
>CAUZOL010000021.1:0-40731 GCA_963581435.1 Planctomycetota bacterium | reverse complement strand
CATGGCAGCGGGGGAGAAAATGCCAAAACATCACCACGCGCTAGACACGGGGCGGCCGCAGCGTGTTACAATCGCGACATCGCGAGCCTGGATCGGTTTCAGGCTCGACCCATATGGGAAATGTAGGCTAGTAGAATGTCCGGGCGATGACTCTCGAAAGATGCAATTTCGATCGACGGAAACTGCTCCGGTCAGTTTCCGGTGGTGTCATGGGTTTCGGTCTGGCTGAAATGCTGGCCCAGCAGGCCGCTGCCGACGCTTCCACGCGCTCATCTCGGGCGAAGCAGGTGCTGGTTGTCTATGAAGAAGGTGGCGTAAGGCAGACGCACCTTGTTCCCAAGCTCCAGCTTGGCAACAAGGGTTTACCGACATCAATCCAAGAATGCCAATCGACATGCCCGAATCCGTACCACCGCAGCCCGATAGACTGCCCCTCGAAAATTGCGTTGTCTTTCAGGACATGACGCCCGAAGAAAAACAGCCGGTACTCGCCCTCATGGAGCACGAGACCTACCCGGCTGGCGAGACAATTCTCCGCGAAGGGCTGTCGATCCAGATCCTGTGGATCATTGTTCGCGGTCAATGCGAAGTCGTCAAAACAACCAGCAAGGGCAGCGAGCAGCAACTGGCAGTACTCGGTCCCTGCGCCGTTTTTGGAGAAATGTCGTTCTTCCATCAGGCCGCTCATTCTGCATCGGTCCGCACCCTCAGTGAAGTGGAAGTCATGCGGCTTTCACGCAGCGCATACGACGAACTGACCACAATCTCCCCGTCGGCCGCCCACAAAGTCGCTTCCAGCACCGCCAACATTCTCGCCGACCGCCTTCGGCAAATGGATGACTGGGTCTGCCATCTCGTCGAGCGCCCCGAAGGTGCGAGCCACCGAAAGGAATGGCACGACTTCCGCGCCAAACTCTATTCCGATTGGGAATTCTGATCGGCTGGCAGACGGATATGGAGGCGAGACACTGTTTCTTCACATCGGGTTTACGACTTCTTCACTCCTGATTTACGACGCTCGGCGAAGACGTTTTGGCCCGTTTTCTCAAAAAATGAGAAAACGGCACGTTAACTTCGTGCCACCTGTTGCGGTGTGTTTGTCAGCGGACATTGCTCCAATTGAAAAGCACAGAAATGACCAAACGCAACGTCTTGATTCTTGGGGGATACGGAACCTTCGGTCGTCACGTCGCCGAACAACTTGCAGTGACATCAGAGGCACAGGTGACAATCTCTGGTCGCAACCCAGGCAAGGGGACACCGTTCGCTGAATCGCTCGGTGTCGAATTTCGCCAATGCGACGCGAATGATCCGACATCTCTGCGAAATGCAGTGCAAGATGCGTGGCTCGTCATCAACGCATCCGGCCCATTCAAAGCGACAGAATATTCGATCCCACAAACCTGCATCGACGCCGGTTGCCATTACATCGACATGGCTGATGGCCGCGACTACATTGCCAATATCGTTCAACTCGACGAGGCCGCCCGCGCTCAAAATGTGTTTGTCTGTGCTGGTGCAAGTACAACACCCGCGATCACTTCTGCACTTGTTGCCGAACTGCAACCACAGCTCGGACAGATCCGTTCGATCAAAGTTGCATTAAATGCCGGCAACAAGAATCAAGCTGGCATTTCCACAATTGCAACCATTTTGAGCTATGTGGGGCGTCCGGTTCAGGTCTGGCGCGGTGGCGGGTGGCGTACAATGCGAGGTTGGGGTGCTGGCGAGTTCGTCGAGTTCCCGCCACCAGTAGGACGCCGCCGCGTACAACTCTGCGATGTCCCGGATCTGGCGATCTTCCCGAGACATTTTGAAGTTGACGACGTCATCTTCAAGGCGGGCGTGGAGTTGACTATTTTGAATTACGCCATTGCCGCTTTGGGAAAACTGAGACAGTTCTGCCCTCCGCTGAACCTGCCATCATTTGCCCGACCGCTCGTTTTGGTGAGCAGCCTGTTTAAGCACTTCGGCACACTGCATGGCGGCTGTGCCGTGTGGGTTACCGATACCGATGGGCGGCAAAAGTCCGTCGCGGTGGTTGCCCACAAGAATGGACCTCGTATCCCCGGTTCACCAGCAATACTGCTTGCACGGAAGTTGCTTTCCGGCGGAATCAACCATGTCGGAGCTTGTCCGTGCATTGGCTTCTTGCGTCTCGCCGACTTTGCCGAGTTTCTCGCCCCGTACAATATCTTTGTCGCACATGGCGAAAATGGAACCTGGACGTCGTAGCCGACATAGAGCCTGGATGTTCCGAACCAAAGTTCAACTCACCGTTTGGCAGTTCTCACGTGAACCGCACGTGATGCGACTTCGATGAAACCGAGTTCGTCGTAAATCCTGTTCGCCGGCGCGTTCTGTGCATCGACGGCCAGCAGAACCGATTGCCGACCGGCGTTCCGTGCGGCATGGAGTCCGTCGATCAACATGGCCCGCCCGTAACCGCATCCACGGGCATCGGCCGCCACGCCCATGTAAACCACTTCCCACGCATCCTGTGCGGGGTGATCGTTCATCAACAACATGCCGACGTCGCGGCCGTCAATCGAATAGACCTTCCAACGCTCGGCCGTAAAGTCCCCCGAACACCGATGGCTCGCCAACGCCTCCATTCCCGTGCGGTGTTCGTGGAAGTCGGGGCAATCGAGCGTATCGATATAAGTTTGCTCGACCAGCCGGGCAAAGCGTTCTTCGTTCTCCTGTGCGCAAAATACCGTCACATCGAGCGCCACATCAACGCGCGATGGCAGTGGGTTTTCTAACAAGCGTTGAAGATAAAACAGATCGGCCAGATGCCGAAATCCGTTGCGAATCAGAGCGGCGCGGTCAGCGGTCGCATCTGTTTCCAGTATCGACTGGGCCGAGACAATCTCGCCCGCATCAACACGGCCTGCGACCGTCCCATAAAGCGCATCGACAATCGCATTGCAATCGGCATCACCTTCAGCCTGCGCGGGCCAGACGAAAGCGGTGCCGTCATCCTGCATGATCGACAACACCACGCCGCGAATCTGTGATCCTTCGCGGGCCAATATCAGCCCATCGAATGAAATCTCGCCGCGTTCCGCGCCAGTCAGGAATTCCTCGACCTGAGCCGAACGAATTTCTGTCGGCATGGCTTGGAACAGTAGCGACAAAGCCGCAGCCTGCTCGGCAGGTGTCGCCATCGAAATTTTAAGCATGCCCGCCCTGCTATTCGGTCGCTGGTGTTAATCCCGTATTAATCGCCCCAGCAGATTAGCTTTTCCGTGGACGAAAGTCATCGCAGATTAAGAACGGCTGCAGTGGCACTGCGGATCGCGCCAGCGACGCGGATCGGGACGGAGCTCGATCCCTACAGATTCAATACCGCCACTGTCAAATTTGGCTGCGTCCATCTGTCGACAAATCGACGTGATCTCACTGGCATCGAAACTCCAGAACTGTTACGAATTGAAGCGGGGTGGGTGTGTCCACCGAGGCTGGCTTGCTGGCCGCCCGGCTGTTGCGAACGGGAGATGAGTGATGCCGATTCTTGTCGAATGTAGCGTCTGTGGGAAAAAATATCGTCTGGGCGAGGATCGCGCGGGATCGACGATTGAATGCAAAGAGTGTTTCGGCGAGATCGACGTACCGGGCCGGCGCGCGCGTTCGTCTTCACCCCGACGTGCAGCTTCACCAAATCGGCCGCAGCGAAGAAGTTCTTCCAGTTCCGGGGTCAACCCGCTCCTGTTAATCGGTGGGATTTTGGGTGGCGTTGTCTTCCTCATTGTCGCGCTGGTTGTGGTCGTTGTGATCATGCTCCCCGACAAGGCGGCAGATCCCAATCCCAACAATTTCGCCCGGCAGAACCGTCCGGTCATTCCGCAAATGCCCGCCCCACGTGCGCCAAATTTCCCGCGCGGTCCACGTGCGCCAAATTTCCCGCGCGGTCCCCGTGCGCCAAACTTCCCGCGCGTTCCCCGACCCGTCCCCGGCCGCATGCGGCCGGCTCCCAATATTCCAAGGCCCAACAACGCTGTTCCCAACGTCCCCGTTCCCAAAGTTCCCGAGCCGGCGAAACTGGATCTCATCGCCTGGAACGTCGAAGTGGACCCCCCAGCGGAGACGTATGAATTTGACATCGAAAAAGACATTCGCATCCCCACGGGTGATCGATTTGGCGCGGGGAACATGTTGCTGCCGGCGATGCCGACCGCTTTCGTCCTGGTGGGCCGAAACAGCAACGATCGGGAAAAGAGCACGATCTACGATTTGCGAACGCGAAAGAAAGTCGCCGACGTCACCGGCATCAAGATCGATTCTAATGCGAGTCGGCTCAGCCAGGACTGTAAGTTTCTGGTGGGTCGGATGCTGATCGAAGGGAATCTGCTCGTCTATGATGTCAAGGCCGAGAAGCCACTCGGCAAGATTCCCACGAAACAACAATACCCGTCCTTGCAGACGTTCGAGTTGCCCGGATCAAAGCGGATTGTTGCCTGGGCAAGCAATAAGCCAGTAACGATCTGGAGCCTGCCTGCGGGTGATGTCGAACGCACGATTGAGCTTCCCAAAGGCTTCCAAATTCAATCGATTTCGTTCAGCCCAGGCGGACGGTATATGACCGTCATTCACGAAGGCAACAAGATCCTGCGCGTGTACGACCTGGACAACGGCCAGCCGGTTGGCGAAGTGGCGGCACCGTTGGACGAGCGCAATCGGGCCGAACGATGTCTCTGCCTCGTGTTTTCACACGATGGAAAGGAACTGGCCGGCCTGTTTGGAACGTTCAAGTCGCGACTGGTGGCATGGGACATCGCAGACGGAAAAACGGCCGTCGATCACAAATTCGGAGAATCGTTGCGATCAACCATCAAGGGGGCATTCGGATACCGTGCGCCGCCTTTGGAGTGGTTTCCCGATCGCAGCAAATGGCTGGTGTACGGTCACGCCATTGTTGATCGCGAGGCAGGCGGACCGGTTTGGTCGGCCCCCGTCGATACGGGCGGCACGGCAACACGACGGATGATCGACAATGGGCGAGTACTGACAATCTCCGGTGCGCGTGGAAGCCGTTCCGTTGCTTCGCTGAAGCTGCCTCAAGAGGAAATCACGCAGGCGATTGCGCTGGTGCGAAGCGGCGGAACGAGTGCCGATGTCGGCCTGCCTCCGCTGACGTTGCCCGATCAGAAAACGGTTCAGGAGATTGACACAACGGCTGCAATCGGCAACTGGCAGGTTAAGGCAGACGCGGGCCCCAAACTACCGGCCGGGTCGCTCTCCAAACCGTTAACGCTCAACACCAAAGGCATCGAAATACTTCAAGCTCTGCTTTCCAGGTCGGGCACGCGTCTGATCGTGAATCGGACACCGGCACGTCCGACAGGTGGAGCGAAATCTGATTCCAATTCCACCGAGAAGCCGCCGAAGTCGATGCTCTCGGTCTACGATGTCGCCAACGGTGACGAATTGAAACAGATCCCACTTTCGTTCAACTGCACTCTCACGGCTGTCAACGCGAAAGGAACGCGTTGCTTAATCCGCCCCGGTCAGGGTCGAGTCGATGTGTATTCGATCGACGACGGCAGTCACATTGCCGGTTGGCGACCCTATCAGACAGGAGACAAGCGATTTCGCAATGTGGAATTCGCCGCCTTCATCGACGACACCCACGTTTTGACGCGAGGTGGCATGAATCAAGTGGTGCTGTGGGAGATTCCATCGTGCAAAGCCGTTTATTCTTTCGAGACGCACCTCAATCCCATGCTGTCAGCTGGGGGAAAGTATCTGGCCGTTGCCGGAAAGACCGATCATGACGTACGGTTCTACGAACCGTTGACCGGGCAGCCTCGCGGTGGATTGAAGTTGTCGTCGGCAGTCAGGGGCGGTCTTGCCTTTCACCCAGGTGGTGAGCGGTTGGCGGTGATCGCTGGCGGAACGATCAAGCTCTACAGTTTGAAAGACGGCAAGAAGGAGAAGGAATTCCGAGTGGCGAAGGGCGGTCGCACGTTGAAATGGTGCGGAGACCGCCACCTGCTGGCAGATAACCGATTACTGATCGACATCGACAAGGGGCTCAATGTCTGGAACTACAACGTCCACCTCTTTAATAACGGAAACGCCCGCAATCTCGAACAGAGCCTCGATGGCCGACATTGGTTTATCGCCCCCGATTCCCCTATTAATAAAACGGCGGCATTGTGTGCGGTCACGCTTCCGCATCCAGAAGCCGTGACCAAATTATCTGCGACCGCGCTCAAAGCCAAAACGATTCTTGGACCTGGCACGAAGGTCAGCTTGAACGTCAACTTCAACACGCCAGCGGGAATGTCGAATATTACCAACCAGTTCAAACAGCGCTTGATCGCTGCATTAAAACGAAACGGCATCACGGATGCCGCCGGCCAGCAGGTTGTTCTGACCGCAACGATGTCGCGGCAATCGACCGGAAAAATCCTCGAATACGAATTGACCGAAGGATCGCGATTTGGCATCGGGGGCAAGAAAAAGGAGATAAAGCTCTCCGAGACGAAAGTGGAATGCAATATCGCGATGACACACCGCGGCAAATCGTACGGAACATCCAATCGGTCGTTCTCGAACGATCTGGTCAATCTCATCCAAGCCCGCCTACCAAAAGGGAAGACGGCCGAACAATACCTGGCCGAGCGACAGTGGCAGAACGCGACGAGGCACATACTGGCGTACAGCCCGCCCACGCTGATTTACTCAGCGGATGCTGGTACGGGCTTCGGTAGCTCGCAAATCACGTCAACAGGCTTCAAGGCAATGCAACTGCCAAGCGGGAAGTGAGGAGTTGAACGAACTCCCAGCTGCGGTGCAACGCACCGCAGAGACTGCGATCCGTTTGATCGCAGCTGGGGCGCGTTACTTCACTTCGATACGCAAATCAACGATGTTCGCGTGCGGAAGAACAACCGCCCGTCGGCGATTGCCGGCGTTCCCAGCACGGACTCACCCAAGTCGTTCTTGGCGAGGATCTTCAACTCGGGACCGTTCTCGAGCACCACGACGTTGCCGTTCTCGCCGGCGACGTAAATCTTTCCGTCTCCGTAGACCGGTGATGCAAAGTATTCGCCCGCGTTTTGAATCCGCTTGGGTCCCCACAGCGAACCGCCTTTTTCGGTTTCAAAGCAGGTGCCGATGCCGCCCCCTTTAATCAGCAGCATGCGGCCATCGACAACTAGCGGAGACACGATGTGGTCGGTGTACTTTGTGTTGTGTTTCCACAGCAAATGCGAATCGGTGACATCGCCGCGCCCGCCACCGCGAATCGCCAGAATGAATTCGTCGGCCGGATTCTCAACGTCAAATCTGGCCCCGGCAAAGTTGTCTGGATTCAGGAACGCCAGATCAAGCTCGCGGCCTTCCAGAAAGCCGTCTTTGTTGACGTCGCCACGGTCGAATGTCTTTTTAAAGAATGTCTCGGGAATTTCGTCTTCACCTACAAATGCTTGCATCTCCGCTTTGCTCAACTTGCCGTCTTTGTTGCCGGTGTCGCTGCGGTCGGCGGTTGCCAGCCATTGGTTGGCAATGCCGCTGCTCTGCAGTGAAACGTAAATCACACCGCCCATGCTGACGGGCGTCGTCTTAATGTTTCGCAGCAGCGTGCGGGCCGTCCACAATCGTTTGCCAGTCTTCGGCGAATAGCCGACGAGCGACCCGGTGCCAGCGATCACTATCTCATCGCCGTGATCGGTTTCGCAGATTACCGGATGCGAATAGTTGACGGCCTGATCGCTGCGGTCATCTTTCCACAGAATCTTGCCGCTCTTTTTGTCGAAAGCGTAAAAGGCGGGATTCAGATCGTCGTCCTGCACGAACAGAACCATGTTCTTGTACAACACCGGCGACATGCCCGCGCCCCACTTGAAAATGAAGTACGGGACCGGCAGATTCTTCTGCCAGACGTCTTCGCCCGTGGATGAATCGACGGCGACCATTCCCAGCGTGCTGAAGTAGAAGTAAACCCGTTCGCCGTCGGCCGCGGCTGTTGTAGCGGCGTGACTGTTAGTCTTATGGACTTCCGGCAACTTGCCGGTCGGCCAACGACGCTCCCACAGCTTGCGACCGCTTGCAGCATCGAATGCCAACAGGCCAACCGTCGCGTCGTCCATCATCGCCGAGACAAACACCCGCCCCGCGGCAACAATCGGACAACCGATCCCATCACCAATCTTCGCCGACCAGGCAACATTCTCAGTCGCCGAAAACGTCGTTGGCAACGGCAACTTCGATGCCGAAATACCACTGCAATTCGGCCCGCGGAACTGCGCCCAATCTTCGGCATTCGCCGTTCCGACGAACAGCAGACAGCCGCAAAGCAGAGGCAAAACAAAACGGCTGAGAACTGAAGTCGAGACGCGATGATCGTTCGTCCGTTGCCGACGCATTGTTGAACTCCCGCTGATTGGCTTCTGAGAAAAAACGGAATTTGTCTGTTTTGATCCTACCCGCAGCACGAGGCGGGAACAACGGTCGATCCGCTTTCCCATTTAGCCGGCCCGCTTGCGGGACATGATTCTTCCAAAGCGTCGTCGCGCGAGGACACGGCTCGCAAGCGAGCCGGCTAAATAAATTTGCATCATCGCGCTATTTATTGCGTTTGAGTTTCTGCAACCGCAGGCCACCAACTTCTGCAACGTACAGGTTGCCGAATGAGTCAGCCGCGAGCATGTGGGGCAGGTTGAATTGGCCCGGTTTGTCGCCTTTTTCTCCCCACGAATTCTGCACTTTGCCGGTCGAATCGATTTGGAACACTTTGCTGGCGCGACCGTCGGCCACGAACAGGCGATCATCCTTGTCGAGTTCCATGCCGTACGGCGCGAAACCGGGCCAGACCGCCAACAGTTTGCCATTGGCGTTGAAGACCTGCACGCGGTCGTTCTCGCGGTCGCCCACCAGTACCCTGCCCTGCTTGTCGATGCAGATCGAGTGCGGCAGATCGAAATCGCCGCGTCCTTTGCCCGGTTTGCCCCAACTGGTGAGGAACTTGCCGTTGGCGGCGAACTTCATCACGCGGCTGTTGCCGTAACCGTCGGTCACATAGATTTCACCCTTCGCCCCGAAGGCGATGTCGGTCGGTTTGTTGAATTGGTTTTCGCCCAGCCCCGGCTTGTCGGTCTGTCCGAGCGCCAACAGCAGTTTGCCGGTGGAGTTGAACTTGAACACCATGTGATGCCCGATGTCGGTCACCCAGACGTTGTCGTCCACGTCGATCCGTAACCCATGCGCTTTGCCGATGAGATCATCGCCCCACGAACGGAGAAACTTTCCCTCACGATCGAAAACAAGAATGGGCCGTTTGCCGCGATGAAACAAGTAGAGCCGCCCGTTGCTGTCGAAGTCAACCGCCGAGCATTGCCCGAGCGTTACGTCAGCCGGTAGTTGAAGAAAATCGGGTGCCGGTTCAAAATCGATGCGGTCACCGGCAATGGACGTGTCTTCAACACAGGTGAGGAACAGAGCCATGACGGCAATCGTCCATCGGAATTTGCGTGGTGGCATGTGACGTCTTCCTGTTCGATGTTCTGTTTGACGTAATGTCCGAGCGACATTGGTTCCAGCAGTAGGTATTCAGCATACCGTGCCAAATGAAAGTTTTCACTCGTTTCACCCGTTCCACTGGTCCCCAAACTCCAGTTTGGGGACCAACATCCACGAAGCTCTGCTTCGCTCGATGCCACGCTGACGTTCCGCCTCCCTTGCGTGTTGCCAAGTCGGCGTTCCCAAGCTGGAGCTTGGGAACGAGTAAACTGATGCCGGGATTGAATTCACTCTGTCGCCGGTGGTAGCTTGGTGGAAAGTCAGACCATAAGAATTCAACACGAGGAGTACGCCATGTCGCTTTCGCTCAACCGCCGACAGATGTTGACATCGACGGGGGCCGGACTGGCGGTGGCCACGATGGGGATGCCTGTATTTGGCTCGAATGCACCGCAAGCGAAGGTGGCTTCATTGGATGTGATCAGCAAACAATCGCATCTTTATTGTGGTTGGCCCACTCTCACGCGGCGGAAGAACGGGCAGTTGTGGTTGGTGTGGTCGGGCGGACGTGAGACACACGTTTGCCCGTTTGGCCGTGTTGAAGCGATGACCTCGAACGACGATGGCGGGACATGGACCTGGCCGCGCGTGCTGCTCGATGCCGACATCGACGACCGCGACGCCGGCGTTCTGGAAACCGCGAAGGGTTCGCTGCTGGTGACGTCGTTTTCGTCGCTCGCATACGAAGACACGTTGCGTGCGGCCGAGCAGAAGAGCGAATCGGGAAAGCCGGGCGCGTGGACGTCGGAGAAGTTGGAACGGTGGGTCTCTGCCCGCGATCGGTTGACTGCCGAACAACGCAAGGCACGACTTGGCGTGTGGATGCTGCGATCGACCGACGGCGGCATGAGTTTTTCGGCCCCGTTCCGCTGCCAGGTCAACAGCCCGCACGGACCGGTTCAGATTTCCGACGGACGCGTTTTGTACGCCGGCAAGGAACTGTGGCACGGCGAGGGCCGAATCGGAGTGTGCGAGTCGTTCGATGACGGACAAACGTGGCGTTGGCAGGCGGCCATTCCCACGCGGCCGGGTGACGATCATCGCAACTATCACGAACTTCACGCCGTCGAGACCGCGGACAAACGTTTGATTGTCCATATTCGCAACCACAACAAAAAGAACGCCGGTGAGACGCTGCAGAGCGAATCGGAAGACGGCGGCAAGACGTGGTCATCGCCGCATTCCATCGGTGTTTGGGGGTTGCCGTCACATTTGCTTCGTCTGCGAGATGGCCGGCTGTTGATGTCCTACGGCCACCGTCGCCGCCCGTTTGGAAATCAGGCCCGCATCAGTGCCGATCACGGTCGCACGTGGTCGGAACCGCTGACGATCAGCGGTGACGGCATCGGCGGCGACCTCGGCTATACCTCGACAGTCGAACTCGCCGACGGTTCACTGCTGAGCGTTTGGTACGAGCGAATGAAATCTTCGCCACTGGCGGTCCTCAGGCAAGCGCGGTGGAGCATTGTGTAGCGACGACACGATGTAACGGATGCATTCATTCCGGTGTTGTTGGTCGGCGCGAGACTGTGCCGCAGCGCACGAGATGCTAGAATGCTTGCGGCTGGCGATTTTTGCGAGTTAAACCGCCTGACGGCGGACACCGAGAAGACGACGAGGCAACCATGCGACTGACACTTGATTACGGCAAGACCGGGCTGGATGTGGAGATCCCCGATGAGAACATTGTCGGGCCGTTGGAAATGCAGCCGACGGTTCCACTGGAGAAGCCGGGTGAGGCCATTCAAGCCGTCCTTACGAATCCGACCGGTTCCGTACCGCTGGCGGAGTTGGCGCGAGGAAAGCAATCGGCCTGCATATTGATTTGCGACATCACGCGTCCCGTGCCGAACGAGTTGCTGTTGTCGCACATCCTGCCGACGCTGGAAGAGGCGGGAATTCCGCGCGACGAGATTCTCATTCTGATTGCCACCGGATTGCATCGCCCGAACGAAGGCGACGAGTTGGTGGAACTTGTAGGGGCGGAGATCGCGGCGAATTACCGCGTCGAGAATCATCACGGCAAAGTTTTCGAAGAGCACACGTCGCTGGGAGACTCACCGCGCGGCGTTCCCGTTTTTATTGATAGCCGCTACGTCGAGGCCGATCTGAAAATCGCCACCGGTCTCATCGAGCCGCATTTGATGGCCGGGTATTCGGGCGGTCGAAAGTTGATCTGCCCCGGCATCGCCGCGTTGGAGACGGTTAAGATTTGGCATGGGCCACAGTTTCTGGAGCATCCCAAGGCCGACTGCGGATACTTGGAGGGCAATCCGGTTCACGAAGAGAATACGGCGATTGCCCGGATGGCAGGCTGCGATTTCATCGTTAACGTCACGCTCGATGAAAAGCGGCAGGTGACGTCGGTAGTGGCCGGCGACATGGAGCAGGCTTTTCTCAAGGGCGTGCAGTTTGTTGAGACAGTGGTAAAAGCCGAGGTTGGCGAACCATGCGATGCGGTGGTGACATCATGCGCCGGGTACCCGTTGGATACGACGTTCTACCAATCGGTTAAAGGTCTCACCGGCGTGTTGCCCATCGTTAAAGAGGGCGGGACGATTATCATCGCAGCCGGATTAACCGAAGGAATCGGCAGTCCGGAGTTCCAACAGTTGTTCGATGAGAACGATAGCCTCGACGGATTCATGCAGCGTATTTTGGGGAAAGACTATTTCGTGATGGACCAGTGGCAGTTGGAAGAGTTGGCCAAGGTCTGCCGCAAGGCGAAGGTCAAATTCGTCAGCGACGGCCTTCCGGCAGAAACGCTGAACGGGTTGTTCGTTGAAGCGGCAGAGAGCGTCGAAGCGGCAGTCGCCGACGTGCTGACCGAACACGGCAAAAACGCTCGAATTGCCGTCGTCCCCAAAGGCCCCTACGTCATGCCGGTACTCGCGTAACGCTCGCTTGTAAGCAGGTTTGAGCTTGCTGTGACTGTTGTGCCGCTTCATCGGGAAACGACGGTGAATTGTTCGGCGCCAGCCATCGGTTTGCAATCGGCATTTTTTACCGCTTCGTCGCACCTCGGGTTTCATACGGTGCGACGAAGCTGCCGATGGAACTCATACTCACCCTCGGCGAACAAACCCCATGTCCGCCAAACCCACTGAGTTTGTGGCCGGTGCCGATTGCTCCGGTTTCACGATTCGGCTGGCACCCCCACTTCACATTCCCACCTCACACCTCTCCCCTCACACCTCTCCCCTCACACCTCTCCCCTCACATCGAATTCACAGTCGGAAGGACGCCATGCGTGACATCAGAACCATTCTCTCGGCAGGGGCTTGCGTTCCTCTGGCGATGCTGTTGACAGTCAGCGTTTTTGTAAGCTCAGCGTCGGCACAGGGATTCGTTCCTGGCACGGGGTATCGCGTCAAGGGAGCCGGCGACGACTTCGAAGATACCAAGTGGACGTTCATGCACAACTTCCCCAAGAGCAGCCGGGAGACCGATCAGCAGGTCCGCGAGCCGTACGGTATGTCGGCCAATCAGCGGTGGTTTGAAAGTCCGAAGCGCGGCCAGCCCGATCAGTTGCTGCGCGTGACGCCCCCGAAAGGCGGAATTCTCGGGAGCACCGGAGCACTGAAGATGCGGACGCTGAATTCCTACATTCCCGGACGAGTGACCGGAAAAAGTGCACAGGATGATCTGTTGTTCGACGTCGGCTCAGCCATCGGTGGGACGATTCCCGTTCGCAAAAATCCCAGCGTTGTCGTGCGGGTTTACCTGCCCCCCTTCGAGAAATGGGAAAACTGCACGGCCACATCGTTCGGGTTTCGTAGCGCTGTGATGTCTTCAGCCACGCAAACAAAACGCAGCTTATTTGGTAGCAAACGATACAAGAAACGAGAGATCTACTTCCCGGGGATCTTCATCCAGTTTAATAGCAAAGGACACCGTGGTGCAGCGGTAGATTCGGCTTCGTTCATTCTGCGAGGCAACGACTACAACGTCGATTACATGGTCAGAGAGATTAAGCAGACCGGTTGGTGGACGCTGGGAATGTCGTTCACGTCCGACGGTCGTTGCCACTACTATGCCAGCCCAGGTATCGATAAGTTGACGCGAAAAGACCACATGGCATCGCACTTTCCGCAGTCGGTTCACTGCGAACAGTTTCACACCTACTTCTTCAACGTCTGCAATTCCCAGGACGGTCAGAAGTGGTCGACCGATTGGATTATTGACGACCCGGCACTGTACGTGGTCCGAAAATAGATCAGCAATGAGAAACGTCTAAATTCCGCACACCGCTTATTCGCCTTCGTCGCAGCACGCGACGGAGGCGTTTTTTTGTTAAACTCCTGGCCAACAACTCTGTAGGGAACGCCGTCCCTGGCGTTCCGCATCGCGCGAAATTCGCGGAATGCCACAGAGGGCATTCCCTACAGGAGATGGAACGCAAGCGGCAGAGCATTGCGCACCAATTGAAGCAATAGACCAAACAGGGCAAATCGATGAGACGACTGATTGTCACCGGGCCGCGTCGTGCGGAATTCGAGGATGTGGCAGAACCGGAGTGCCCCCACGACGGGCTGCTGGTCCGTGCGCGAATGACGGCAATTAGTGTGGGAACCGAAATTCGCGTGTTTCGGGCGCAGGCCGTCGATGAAGCCGGCCAGTTTCTGCACGAGCGCATTCCGTTTGTCCTTCCCACTGAGAACGGGTACTCGATGGTGGGCGATGTCGTCGCCGTTGGCAAAGAAGTCGCCGATTTCAACGTGGGCGACCGCGTGTTTACGCCGTCGGCCCACAAAGAAATCGCTGCCGTCAACAGCCAGCTGGCAATCAAGTTGCCCGCAGAGATTCCCGACGAACAGGCCGTCCTGCTCAATATTTGTGAAGTGGGCCACATCGCACTGCGTCGCGGCAGCCCTGCGCCGGGCGAAAACGTGGCCGTGGTCGGGCAAGGGGTCATTGGTCTGGCGGCATTGGCCTATTGCCGCGCGTTCGGATTTCGCACGGCGGCCATAGATATCAGCAACGAACGACTGGATGTCTCGCGACAAATGGGGGCCGACTTGGCGGTATCACCGAAGCAGGATGCATGTGTTGATCGTGTGCAGGAATTGTTTGATGGCGCGGGGGCCGATCTGGTCATCGAAGCGGCTTCACGATGGGATGCAATTCAGACATCAATGGATGTTGCCGCTGACGATGCTCGCATTGTTGTCGCCGCGCGACATACCGATTCGCCCGAATTCAATCCTGTCGGACATCCCTATTTGGGCAAGAAGCTGACGCTGCTGACATCTTACGGGTACGCCGCGCCGGGACAGCGCTGGGATCGCCAACGTTCCATCGGCCTCACTCTCGAATTGCTCAAATCGGGTCGCCTGGATGTCGAACCGATGATTACGCACCGCATCAAGGCGGCATCGCTCCCCGACATGTACCGCCGGTTAGACGAAGGCGAACCATCGATCGTCGGCGTTGTTGTGAGCTGGTAGCTGCGAGCCAATGGCTCGCAGCTACCGCGGTGCATTGCACCGCGGCTGTTCAGCCTTCGTACAATTCGATAATCGGCCGGCCCTCGGAAATAGGGAACGGTCGCGTCAATGCATCGGTGAAGTGGCCACCGGGATGAATTCCCAGTGCCGAAAAGATGGTCGCCGTCACGTCCCACGGGCCGAATTTGTGAGTTGACGGATAAGCGCCGTTGCGGTCGGATGCGCCGACGAGTTTTCCGCGCGAAACACCGGCACCGGCCATTACAATGGAATAGACGGCGGCCCAATGTTTTCGACCGGGCAAGTTGCCGGCGAAATTGGGTTCGCGGGCCACCAATGGCGCGCGGCCGAACTCGCCCATGCAAATCACCAGAGTTTCATCGAGTAACCCCCGCGCTTCCAGGTCTTCGAGCAGCGCGGAGAAACCGAGATCAAACCGAGGCAACAGGTGCTTCTCCAGTGAACTGAAAATGTCGTTGTGCGTGTCCCAGCCGTAGGAATCCGTTTCGTTCGGCTTGGTGTCCTGGCCTCGGTTCGTGTGATTGAACATCACCGTGATCAACGGCACGCCGGCTTCGACGAGGCGACGCGCCAACAGGCAGGCTTGTCCTGAACGGTTGCGGCCATATCGGTCTCGCAATTTGGCCGGCTCGGCCGAAAGATCGAATGCGTTGCGAGTTTCCGGTCGGTCGAGCATGTCGAAGGCTCGACCGTAGAGTTGGCTCATGTCGGCCATTGTTTGGTTTCGCTGTAACCGTCGCGTTTTGTGGTCGAGCGTTTCCACCAACTGCCGCCGCAGTTCCAGCCGTCTCTTGGTAAGTTCCGGCTGCACTGCAAGACCGGGAAAAGCGACGGAACCGGCGTTGACGTCGCCAATGACCATCGGATCGAATTTTCGCCCCAGCAGTCCGCCGTCTTGCCCTGGACCAATCAACGCGGGAACGAGAGCCGGTCCGTTGATATGGACAACCGATTCGACAAATGCCGGCTTGGGATTGAGTCGTTTGTAAATCGAACCGTAACACGGAAGGTCGGTCGCGGCCGGCGGCGGATTCGACGAGCGACGGATGTGATACTGTCCCGTCATGCCGAGATAAAACGCCGAGCCATGATCGAGGTCTTCGTGCGACATACTGCGGATGATGGAATATCGGTCGGACAGTTTGCTGAGTCGCGGCATGTGTTCGCAGAGCAGAGTTCCCGGTACCGCAGTTTGAGCCGGCTGAAACGCTCCGCGAATTTCCAATGGAGCTTGCGGTTTGGGATCCCATGTATCGAGTTGGCTTTGCCCTCCGCTGGCAAAAACGACAATGACCGATTTCGCACGTCCGAATCCAGGAATCACTGCGGATGATTGATTGTCGGCATGAGCGCGCGCAGTCGGCGCGGAAGAAAGCAGCGATCCCAAGCTGGCCAGTCCGCCGAATCGCAGGCAGTTGCGGCGGGAAACTTGGTGCGCTGAATTATCGCGATCAATTACGAATTGCTGCACGATGGTTGCCCCAGCGTTGCCGTTTCAGTTGCGTTACTTGAATTTAGCTTCATAGCAATACGCCGGTCAAACGGTGGCAACTATTTTGCGCTGTGTTGCTAACGACTCCGACTGTTGGAATATTGAAAACGGAATCAACCGTACTTCGCTCATGAGCAAGTCGGTGATTTTCATTCGATGCTTTTGTCTTGTTTTCTTACCGCGCCGGTTTCTGAAAAAATGACCAGTCTGCAACGTTTCAGCTGACGTTTCTGTATTGGTTGGTCGAATTTGCAGTTGCGGAAGATTTGCTTGCCCCTTTTAGTTTTGGGCGTCTCCGCACGGTCACTTTTTTAGGAATGCGACGCGATGGCAGAAGGCACAATCAAGCGGTTGACGGACAAGGGTTTTGGATTCATCGATACGGGAACAGGAAAGGACATGTTCTTCCACATGTCGAACCTTGTTGACGTGAGCTACGATGAATTGCAAGAGGGACAGCAAGTGTCGTTCGACGAAGGTCAGGGTCCCAAAGGGCCTCGGGCCGAAAACGTCAAGGTGATCTGAAAAGTTCCCCTTGCACGACCTGAACGCCCTCTGCGAAATAAATACGACGGCTGAGATTGCGGATGTCTGGACATCCCCCGTCCCCGAACGAAAGCAGCCGGAAGACATCACGTCGCGTAACGCTTGCACGCAGAAACAAGGCGATGGAAGGAAAACGCACCGGTGGGCCAGCACCCTACGGTTTGGAAGACAACGGTGCCGGAGGATTGAAGCACGGCGACCGAAAGAAGGTAAGAACGGTCAAATGGATATTCAAGCAGTTCGTCACCGAACTCAATAGCATGAACGCAATTGCCGACGAACTAAACCAGAAGACAACTCCCAGCCCTCGCGGCGGAATGTGGTCCAGTGCGAGCGTCAAACACATCTTGAAACAGCGTGCCTATGTTGGAGATTTCGCATTCGGTGCGGAGCAAGGAGCAGGGCGTTTCCATATAATGGACGACAATGGTGAGGTCGTCGCGAATGGATCGCCAGGTGAGCGCAAAGTGCGAGAACCCATCTTCACGGCGGAGAACGTGTACAAGCCTCTGGTTGATCGGCCGCTCTTTAATCGGGCACAGAAACTGCTAGCGGAAAGGGCCTCTGATCGCAGTCTTCGTAATCGAAGCGGCAACTACCCTTTGACCGGCGTTTTGGTTTGCGATCACTGCAAACGTCCCATGACCGGTTGCCGTCCCAATAGTGGCAAATACGTCGTCTACCGCTGCAACTCATACAGCAAACATGGAAAGTCCGCCTGCAAGAAATACCAGATTCGGCAAGACGTGATTCTTCCTTTTGCAATGCGCTTGCTAGGTGAGGAGATTGCGGAGATCGCAACATTGCTCACGCAGCCGCCAGATGATCTGCTTATCGCTCCACAAATTCGGGCGGAGAAGCGACTTCAACTGGAAGGCGAGCGAGTCGATCTCAATTACAAGGTTGACGTCGGACGGAAGAATCTCCTATTGGTTGAAGATGCGCGGAATCGAAAAATGCTGGATGAAGAGCTTGGTACGATGCACGATAGACTTGAGGAAATCGACAAGTTGCTGGCGGAAAAGCGTGGGACAGAAGAATACACCCGCGAAGATTTAAAGGCACTGACCGATTGGTGGGTTGAGTTTTCTGGTACACCGGATAAAAATGGCCAAGCAGTCTCCGTGCCGGTATCGTCGGAAGTGAACATGAAACTTGCGGGAGGTCTACTTCAAGACCCATACTCGGAAGAGTCGGCGATTCTGGTTGACCCTTTGAAAGTCAATGCGGCACTCCGCGACGTGGGAACGAAGATTGAATTGCGTTGGAATACGACCAAGGTCAAGAGCCGCAATCGACACACTTTGTCGCGTGGACGCTTCCGACTTGGTCAAAAATCAGGGAATATTCCCGAAGGGGTTTTAGGAAGTACGGCTTGTCGCTTGCAGGGCCTTTTTTTGCGCTGTCCCTCCGTTCTGTTTCATGACATCCTGATCAGGACGAGTCTTTCCCTCGACGAGCTGAGACGTTGGGTTGTTGACAAGAAACGCATCTGCCTTCTCGAAGAAAACTGTCGGTTTTCATGTTGTTCTGATTTAATTCAAGGCGAAAATTGGTTCCGGCCTCACCAGACGAAGTGGCATCCCCTGCTCTTGCCACGCCCTGTGGGAACGGTCACCATATATAATACAGCGTTTCAGGCGACTCCTTGCCGATCACTCAGCGGCATTTCTGCCATCCGGCAGTAACGAAAACGAACCACTTCACAAGAGGTGCGTTTCCTGCTGACGCCTGTTAAGTCTGCGCCTTGTCTGTTCAATGATTGCGGAGCCGGTTCTCATGAAAAAACGCACCCGCGCCTCTTGGATTTTCTGTTGTGCACTTGCCTCGACTTTGGCAATGGGTGCCGTCCATGCACAGGAAGAGGAAGATAGCCCCCAAGCCGGTGAGGGGGATGCATTCGATCCGGCTCCGCCGAAAATTAGCAAGCCCGGCGCAACGAGCAAACCGAAATCCATCCTGCAGAAACTTGGGAATGCTTTCGATTCGCTCACCGGCAACAAATCGAGTGCCGAGCGTGCACGCGAAAATGAACCAGTTGACGTCTCCTTTGAATTGGTTGAGTATTTGCGACGCACGGTGCGCGAACATCGGTCGGAAATCGACCGTGGCAAACAAAAGGGAAATGACGCGCCGGCTACGGTCGCCAAACCGAAACCCAAAAAAACAAATCCGAGTCCATACGGACGTCCAACGCTAAACCGGAAACAGTTTGCCACTTTACTCAGCGACCTCGACAAGGCGGAAGCCGAGTTGGCTCAGTTAAAGGCTGTCAACGGAAAAAAGCCACCGGCCGCAGCGAACCCAAAGATTCGCAAGCTACTGGATACGCCGTACGTCGGGACCGTCTATGTCAGCTCGAAAAAGAATGTACGGTTCTTTGTAGCGCGGCTGATCATCGACAATCCGACATCAAAACCGGTCGTCATCAAACGGAGTGAATTGCAACTGAGCGCGGACGGAAAGACGTACAAGTCCGGTGCAATCTCCACGCAGGTGAAGAACCATTCCTATTCGTCGGCCAACAAGAGTGTCTCTCTTGGCCGCCTGAAGCTTCCGGCCGAGGTGAAGATTCCCGCTGGCGGAAACGGTTCCATCTGGGTTGTTTTTGAAAACCTGCCGTTGGGCAACAATATCCCGAAAATGACGTTGAACATGAAACTGGCTGGTCGTCCATCCGTGCTCGACATTAACGCCTACGCGCGGAGCGTGATGGGACTGGCCGTCGAACGCGTTGGCCCTCAGGGTAGCTTGGGGTTGATGACCATTGGCGGTTCGTTGAACATGATCAACATCGGCAGTTTAGTCGATGAACTCGACAAGCTGACGGCCGACAAAGTCATTCGTGTGGTGATTCGCTGGAAGAAATCTGCGCCACAGTCCGACTCGCAAATTGGCAGCTGGATCAAGCAGCAAGCGCAACAAGCGGGGCAGAATCAACGGAACAACGACAACCGCTTCCCAATCATACCGGCGGCGATTCGCGAGTTGCATCTGGCAGAAGTGCCAAGCCAAAACGGCGGGACAACCTATTATTCGTCCTACGGTCGGAACGCGCCGAATAGAATCCACAAGACCGTTGAAGCGGCGGTGTCGGCGGCATTGCGTACGGCATTCGCCGTGCTCTCGCGAGACCAATTGCTGCACGAAATCGAGGAAGGACATCCATTAACAAGGGCGGCCGCGCTGGCAGGCGGTGGCGGACGCCTTTCGAGCGATGACCTGCCGCTCGTTCTTGAATATGCCGAAGGAGATGCGGCCGATATGCAGCGGGCGGCACTCATCGCGCTGAGACATTTCGGCACGTCTGAGGCGCTCGCGGCGCTGATTAAGCAGGCAGAAACAGGAGCAGAGCCAATGTCGGCAGTCGCCATCGAGAGCCTTGCCGGCTCACGGTATTCGGCTGCCCATCGGGCGTTGCTCAAGCTTCTCAAGGGCGCTTCACCTGAGTTGAAAAAGAAGATCGTAGTAATTGTCGCCCGCTATCCCCGTCCGATCTGGCGTGACGTCGTGTATGAATTTGCGACCGCCGACGATCCACAGGTGAGTGTCGTTGCGCTTCAGGCGTTGGTGCGTATTGGCCATCCGCAGCTGGTTGATGTCCTGGAAGATTCGCTGCATAAGGGGACGCGCTCCTTTCAAGAAGCAGCGTTTAAGATTCTCGCGTCGCGCACCGACTCGCGGAGTGAAGATTTGGCAATGCAGTACACTCTCGACCGCATGGAACGGTCAGCACCGACTTCGGAAATGATGCAATTGCTGCAGCGTACACGCGATCGCCGTGCAGTGCCGTTGTTGCTCGCCCACTTCGAGAAGTCCAAGTCGAGTCGATCCGCGATCATCGACACGCTCGCGCAGATCGGCGATCAGTCGGTAGCCGACATGTTTCTCAAGCAATATGCATCGCTGAGTACCAACGAAAAGACGATTGTGCTGAATATGCTTCGCCAGTTTCGCTCGCCCAAGTTTCGCGAGTTGGCCGGCGAGGCCCTGTTGACGAAAGACAGTTCGCTAATTCGTGCAGCCTGCCAGGGTCTGCAGGAAGACGGCAGCACCAAAGCCATCGCATTGCTGATCAACGGCTATGAAAAGTCCAAAAGCACGACAGCCTGGTCCTACATCAGCAATGCCCTTTCCTACCTGGGGACAAGTGAAGCGCGGGCCGCCTTACAAAAAGCGACGCAGACGAAAGACGCCAATCGACGAAATTATGCCGTCAACGCTTTGCGCAATATTCGACAGCGGTCTCCGGGCTACCAGTACATCTACCAAGCCCAACAATTCGACCGGCAGAAAAAATGGAAAGAATCGATTGAGAAGTATACGATAGCCGCACAAATGGATCCCCAGTTGCCCGAGGCTTTTGCCGGTCGGGGAACGGCGCTGTTGCATCAGAATAAATTCAAGGAAGCCGGTCCCGACTTCGAAAAGGCGATAAAGCTCGACCCGTTCAATTCCGTTTCGCTGACCGGCTTGGGCATCGTCCGAGTGCTTGAAGGAAAGGCCGACGAGGGCATCAAGTTGATTGAGGGCAAGCGAAAGATGTTCGAGAACGATGTCATGTTTGCCTACAACGCGGCGTGTGTTTACGGACGCGCTTTGGAAGCCGTCAAGAAAGACTTGAAGGCGGCCGACCGCGATAAGAAAATTGCGGAGTACCAGAAGCTGGCGTTGAACGATTTACAGCGGTCGATCAAACTCGGCTTTCGCGATAAAGACTGGATGAAGAAGGATCCCGATTTGAAATCGCTGCACGATTTGGATGAATTCAAGAAGATCCATTCGCCGGATGCAACCGATGGGGAGAATAAAGCAACGAATTCGGCATCGGACAAAGCTGAGGCAGCCGTTCAACCTGCGATAGCCATTCCAGCCATTGATTTTGAGGCTCCGTAGAATTCTCGTTTCCGCCTTTCGGACCAGACACGATGATCGCCCCGGCTTGGCGGTGAGAAAGCAAACTTTTTTCACAGCGGCGAGTTGATGGTCTATCTGAATCGTATCTACACCAAAAGCGGCGATGGCGGTGAAACGTCGTTGGGCGATGGCAGTCGCGTGCCGAAGACGCATCCGCGAATCACCGCCTATGGCGGTGTCGATGAGTTGAATTCGTTGCTTGGAGTCGCGCTCACGGTCGAAATGCCGCAATCGCTTGCCGACCGAATCGGGCGGATTCAAAACGACCTGTTCGATGTCGGGGCCGACTTGTGCGTCCCGGAATCGGACCCGCCCCCGGAACATCCGCCATTGCGCGTGACAGAACCACAAGTTGCACGGTTGGAGCAGTGGATCGATGACGTCAACGAACACCTGCAGCCGCTCGAGAGTTTCATTCTCCCCGGTGGCTCACCGGCGGCTGCCCATTTGCATCACGCGCGCACGGTTTGTCGCCGCGTTGAGGTGGGCGTTATCGCTTTCTCCCAAACCGAAACGGTCAATCCGCAAGTTGTGATTTATCTCAATCGACTTTCCGACCTGCTCTTCGTGTTGGCCCGCGACTGCAATCGGCAAGGCGCCAACGATCGCCTGTGGGAACCGGGACGAGACGCAAAGTGAGAGTTTGGCAAGTTGACAGAAAAGCGGAACGGGGAAAGCCGAGAGCAACTGCAAACTCAGTCCGCTTTCCGCATTGGCACAATTATGAAGTTCTGTCAAAACCCTCTGTTGGCTCACAATATCCCTAGTTTTCAAGTGCAGAGTTCACCCACAACCGGGTCTTGACGGAGCCTCATGAACTACTTCGCTCACGGCATGCGGTTTTGTGATCGCCCATATTTTCTGGCCGGCACCGCCTGTCCCGATTGGTTATCGGTCGCCGACCGTCGCGTGCGTCTTCGGTCTCGCCGGGTGGAACCATTTGCCGACGGTTCCGCGTCGCCCGAAGCGGAAATCGCCGCCGGTGTCTTGCAGCACCTGGAAGACGATCAGCAGTTTCACCAGACTCGCACGTTCGTGGAAACTTCGGCGCAGCTGACACGATTGATTCGTGAGGTTCTTGGGCCGGAAGATGGATATCGCCCCGGATTTCTGGGACACATCGCAACCGAGTTGATCCTCGACGGCATTCTCATCGAACGTGATCCCGAATGTTTGGACGATTATTACCGCGCCATCGACGGACTGGACGGAGAGTTGGTACAACGTACCGTCAACAAAATGGCCCGCGGAGAGACAAATCGGCTTGCGGGATTGATACCGCGTTTTCATGCGGAACAGTTTCTCCGCGACTACCTCGATTCGGTTCGATTGTTGTATCGCTTGAATCAAGTGATGCGACGAATCAAACTAAGACAACTTCCTGACGAACTGGCCGACGTGTTCGACATCGGGCGGGAGTTCATCCGCGAACGTGCGAGTGAATTGTTGCCCTTCCCGTCGGCCGACGTTTCGCCCGCAAACACCAACCACAAGACACACCGCTGAGGAGCCACGTGATGAAGTACGGAATGAACATGCTGCTCTGGACAACCGAAGTCGCAGAAGAGCACTATCCAATTCTGGATAATCTGAAGTCGATGGGCTACGACGGCGTCGAGATTCCGATTTTCGACATGGACATCAACAAGTTCACGGCTTTGGGAAAACAACTCGATTCGGTCGGGTTAGAGCGGACCGCCGTCACAATCTGCACGGGCGATGCAAATCCAATTTCCGATTCAGCCGACATTCGCGAGGCCGGATTGAATCGGCTCAAGCAGGCCATCGACGCTTGTGCCGCCGCCGGGGTCACGCATCTCTGCGGTCCGATTCACTCCGCCATTGGGGAATTCAGCGGAAGTGGGCCAACCGGTGACGAATGGAAGTACGGCCAGGAAACTCTTGCCAGGGCGGCCGATCATGCCCAAGCGGCCGAAGTGACCTTGGTGGTCGAGTACCTCAACCGCTTCGAATGCTACTTTCTCAACTGTGCGGCCGATGCGTCCCGCTTCGTCGCCGAGGTCGGTCATCCCTACTTGAAAACGATGTACGACACGTTTCATGCGAACATCGAAGAGAAGGACATCGCCGAGGCGATTCGCGCATGTGCCGATCAGACGGTGCACGTGCACATTTCCGAAAACGACCGCTCGACGCCGGGCGAAGGCCACGTCGATTGGGACACCACCTTCGCCACACTCAAAGAGACGGAATACGACGGCTGGATGGTGGTCGAAGCATTCGGCCTCTCGCTGCCCGATTTGGCCGCCGCCACAAAAATCTGGCGAAGAATGTATACCGACGAAGAAACACTGGCCCGAAACGCGCTGGCGTTTATGAAATCTCGAACGGCAGGCTGAACGGCCAGAATACGAATGCATGCACACACGTTGCAGTCGAGTGTTCGGAATGGCTGCTGCCATCGCTGTACACGCATGTCGCACAACTGATGTGACATCGTAAACGGTGCATTGGCGTGCTAGAATTGTTGGATTGAATTCGCGGCTTGAGCCGTAGCGGATTCGTGTGGACGCAACCGTCCTCTCGAGTCGCGGTGTCTATCAGTCAGATTTCTGTCCTCAGTGACGGTGCCATTATTATGCGACTGCCTCTTTTTGTTTTCGCTACTTGTTTCCTGGCCATGTGTGGTCGTTCCACGGCGGCTGATCCGGCGGCCAAGCTGAAGCCCGCAGACCTGCAGTTCTTCGAGAACAAAATCCGACCGGTGTTGGTGGCGCAGTGCTACAAATGCCATTCGGCAAAGGCGCAGCAGAACAAGAAGCTGGAAGGCAAGTTGCTGCTCGATACGCGCGAAGGAATTCGCAAAGGGGGCGAAAGCGGGCCGTCGGTGGTTCCCGGAAACGTCAAGGAGAGTTTGCTGATTGAGGCGATTCGTTACGAGTCGGTGGAGATGCCGCCGAAGAGCAAACTACCGGCCAATGTCATCGCCGATTTTGTAAAGTGGGTTGAGATGGGAGCCCCCGACCCGCGCGATGGCCGAGCGTTGACAACTGAAAAAAATATTGACTTCGTCGCAGCGCGTAAGTTCTGGTCGTTCCAACCTCTGCATGACGTTGCGTTTCCTTCGGTGCAGAACAAGAAATGGGGCCGCACACCGCTCGATCAGTTCGTGTTAGCAAAACTCGAATCCGCGGAGATTGTTCCCAATGACGTTGCTTCAAAACGAACATTGATTCGCCGTATTTTTTTCGATCTGTGGGGGTTGCCACCGGAACCAGCCGACGTCGAAGCATTCGTCGCCGACTCCTCACCCGATGCCTACACCAAGCTCATTGACCGCCTGCTCGAAAGCGATCATTACGGCGAACGGTGGGCGCGGCATTGGCTCGACCTGGCACGCTTCGCAGAAAGCAACGGCTACGCCTTCGATAAAGACCGAGCGAACGCATACCACTACCGCGATTTCGTTATCAAGGCGTTGAATGAAGGTATGCCTTACGATCGATTCATTCGCCTGCAGATCGCCGGCGACCAAATGGATTCGGCAAACTACATGGCACAGGCGGCGACAGGATTTCTGGCGTCCGGCCCATTCACATCACAACAGACGCAAAAGGAACGCGAGCGGAGCCGTTACGAACAACTGGATGACCTGATTGCCACGGTCGGCACGGCGACACTCGGGCTAACTGTCGGATGTGCGCGTTGCCACGACCACAAGTACGATCCGATCACACAGCGAGATTACTCGCGGATGACTGCGGCGTTTGCCGAAGTGGGATTCCAGGATTTCCCCCACGATCGGCAGCCGGAAGTATTTCGCAAAGCGAAGGCCGAATTCGACGCGGCACACAAACCGTTGACCGATGCACGCGTCGCTTACGAGGGCGAGCCGTTGGCTGCGAAATTCGCCGAATGGAGTCGCAATCGCCCGGCAGAGGCGATTCAGCCCAAACTTGGCCCCTGGCAGGTTGCCGGCCCGTTTGCGGCGGCCGACTTTGACAAGGCCTTCGACCAGGCGTTTCCCCCGGAAAAGAAAGTCGATCTTGCACAGACGTTTTCCGATGGTAAGGTGAAGTGGACGCCGCAGCCCACATGGGCTGACGGCAAGGTTTACAATACGCTCACCGGCGAGAATTCAGCGAACTACCTGTTTCGCACCATCGAAGTTCCCACGGGTGGACCGCTGGAGATTTCGCTGGGCCGCGATGACGCGATAAAGGTCTGGCTCAACGGCAAGGTCGTGCTGTCGAAAAAAGTGGCCGGTGCCGCCGCCGCCGACCAGGACAAGGTGAAGCTCACACTAAAATCCGGGCGAAACGAACTGCTGCTGAAAATTGTCAACGGTGCCGGCCCGTCGGGGTTCTACTTCAAAGCGCTCGACACCGGCCCGCCGAAAAACATTCTGGCAATCCTCAATCTGCCGGAAGAAAAACGCAACGCGAAACAGAAACAGGAGCTGCTTAAGTGGTTCGCGCCATACGATGACGGTTGGCGGAAGTTCAACGACGCAGTGCAAGAGCATCAGAAGTCATACCCCAAGCAAGATCTGGTACAGGTTCTCGCCGCACGCAAAGGGGGAACGACGTACAACTTCGGGGCTGACACGCGTAAGGTTTACTTTCTGTCTCGCGGCAACTCCAACGTGAAACTCGGCCTGGCAACACCCGGCTTTATGCAGCTGCTGATGCTGTCGCCCGAACAGGAAAAACACTGGACAGTGGCAAAAGCAGACGGCGAGGCAGATCAACTCAAGCCGCCGCGAATTGCCTTTGCCAACTGGATGACCGATGTTGACCAGGGGGCCGGTAATCTGCTGGCACGGGTGATTGTCAATCGATTATGGCAGCATCATTTCGGCCGCGGAATCGTCAGCACGTCCAGCGATTTTGGCACGCAGGGAGAACGGCCGACGCATCCCGAGTTGCTCGATTACCTCGCATCCGAGTTGGTCCGCGGCGGCTGGAAGCTCAAACCAATTCACAAGCTGATCATGAGCAGTTCGGTTTACATGCAGGCGGGACTGTCGAACGAGGCCGGCACACAGGCCGACCCAGCCAATAAACTCTGGTACCGGCGACCCGCGCGACGGATGGAAGCGGAAGTCATCCGCGATTCCATGTTGGCGATCAGCGGCACGTTAGACAACAAAATGTTCGGTCCCGGTTCGCTCAACCAACAGGATCGCCGCCGCAGCATCTACTTGAAAGTCAAACGCGGCACACTCATTCCCGTACTGCAATTGTTCGACGCACCCGACGCAATGCAGGGAATCGGCCAGCGGACGATCACGACCGTTCCGCCCCAGGCGTTGGCGATGATGAACTCACCCTTTGTTCGTCAACTGGCCGAACAATTCTCGAAGCGCGTCCGTCCAAACGCCGAGAAGTCGCTGGAAAACACAGTTGATGACGCCTATGCGGTCGCGCTCTGCCGTCCGCCTACGGCCGATGAGCGCAGCCTGATGCTGACATTTATCAAGAATCAAGCAGAATCCTACGGCAACAACGCCGCCGCAACCGATACAGCGGTTGCTGACTTCTGCCAATTGATTCTGTGTCTGAACGAATTCCTGTTTGTGGACTAACAACGCAAGCGGCACACTCTGCAAGAATTTGCGACAAGAAAGAAACCACATGACCAGTCACCTGCCGAACTCGGCGCAACCGCAATTTGATTTCCAGGCACGACGGGCATTCCTCAAACGGGCCGGAATGGGGTGCGGATCGCTGGCACTCACCAGCCTGCTCAAAGAGCAGGGACTGCTCTCGAATGCGTCGGCAGCCGAGACCGATTTCGGCTCGCTCGCACCGAAGCCGCCGCACTTCGCCCCCAAGGCAAAAGCGGTCATCTGGTTATTCATGCCAGGTAGCCCTTCGCAAGTCGACACCTTTGATTACAAGCCGGAACTGCAAAAACGCGACGGCCAGAAACTTAGCGGAGCCGACCCCAAAACCGGGTTCTTTACTACCAGCGGCAAGATTTTGAAGTCGCCGTTTAAGTTCCAGCAGTACGGCGAGTCGGGGGCATGGGCGTCGGAAATCTTTCCGCACATGACCAAGCACGTCGATGACATGGCCTTCATCTACTCCTGCTATTCACGGTCGAATAATCACACGCCGGCCATGCTCGAAATGAATTCCGGAGCGTTCCTGCAGGGACGACCGTGTGTCGGTTCGTGGGTGAATTACGGTTTGGGATCCGAGAACGCCAATCTGCCCGGCTTCGTTGTGATGCATGGCGTGAAGCCGCGTGGCGGCAATCCGATCTGGTCGCCCGGTTTTCTGCCAAAGGTGTTCCAGCCAACGGCAATCGACGGACGCAGCAAAACCCCCATCGCCAACCTTGCCCGTCGCACAGCGATGACAGAGAAACAACAACGCGACCAGCTTGATGTTCTCAAGTCGCTGAATGAGAAGCATCAACATTTGCGTCCGCACGAAGCGGATCTGGCGGCACGTCTCGAATCATTCGAATTGGCCTACCGCATGCAGACCGCCGCTCCGGAGGCGATGGACATTGGCAGCGAAACCGACACGACACAGAAAATGTACGGCGTCGATCAGAAGGAAACGCAATTGGTTGCCCGGCAGTGCCTGACGGCACGGCGGTTGATTGAACGCGGCGTGCGATTTGTGCAGTTGTACGCCGCCACCAACGGTGGAGCTGGCGGCGTGGGTGACGTCCCCTGGGACGGGCACGGCGACATCGGCGTCAATCACCGCATCGCCGCCAAGTCGGTCGATCAGCCCATCGGCGCGCTCATGGCCGATTTGAAGGCGCGGGGATTGCTCGAATCGACGCTGGTGATTTGGGGCGGCGAGTTCGGTCGCACTTCCGATTCCCAAGGAAGCAAAGGCCGCGACCACAACCCGAATTCCTTCACCATGTGGATGGCCGGCGCGGGAATTAAGGGCGGCGTGCAGTACGGAGCCAGCGACGAGTTTGGCTACAAAGCGGTGGGGAACCGCGTGGGGGTCAACGATTTACACGCGACCATTCTGAAGATCCTCGGCATCGATCACGAGCGACTCACCTACCGCTTCAACGGCCGGGATTATCGCTTGACGGACGTTGCCGGAAATGTGATACCAGAGATACTGGCATAAGCGGCCATAACTTCGAACGTCCATTTCGTCGAACCAAAGGAGAGACGCGATGACATCGCTAGTTGCTAACAGCCTTTCGAGTTCAACCCTGCGATTTGCTTGCCTGTCTGCCGTACTGCTGTTTGGCCATCATGCATTGGTTACTTCAACTCGCAGCAGGCGATGGGACGTGCCACAGAGTCAATCTGGAACCCAGGTGGCGTGAAGTTTCAGCACGTGAGTCCGCAATGCATCGATCTGAGGATGATGTCAGTCCGGAGCCGTGGGAGCCAAACGCAAAGCGAGTCGCGATCTCGCGCTGCAGTCATCGTCAACGCGCCGTTCTTCTGGCGGACGCGGTGAATCCCGCCGTAGCGCCGCTGGACGCGCCGTCGATGAAGATGGCGTGAATTCCAGTGCAGTCGCCTTTCGGCGGGACGTCTTCTTCATCTTCATCTTCTTCATCTTCATCGTCGTCTTCATCTTCGTCGCCTTCGTCTTCATCAACACACGAGAAGCTGCCAATCCAGCCGTCCTCAAGTGTGATGTTGAATGGCTTTTCCCCAGTGGTTTCCAGGATTTCTGCGGTTGCGGCCGACATCTCAAAACCCTCGCTCAGGTGCCTTACGGTACGACTGGGCAATTGACGCCCGGTGTTTGTGACTCCAGCGCTGCTTGCGATCAATTCTCGCATCTTTGGTTTCCATTTGTCGCGACAAAGCGCCTTTGGTTAGGAACGGTATTGTCAGCCAGTAAGTTCCGTTTGGCCCCTTCAGGCGGTTCCGATTTCGCCAGCCGTGCTTATCATATTGGACGTCGTCGTAGAAAACGAAGACATCGGCCTTCTGTATTTGATGAAAGTACCCACGCCAGGGGATATAGGACGGCTGCAGGATTACACACGTTTTTGTTTCTCGAGCTGCACTTAGATTCATTGACTTGCGTTCCAAAACGCACCTCCAACTAAAGACGACAGTTAGATCAGATCGAGCTCTGAGTCTCCGTAGGCGCCAGGGCAACTCATACGTTTCCGCGAATTCATGCTCGATCAGACGATTTCCGTCGGGACGGGCTTCGGGGTGCACGATTTAGTCAACTTTTTGTGAATCACAGAAGAACGACGGGGATTCGATCACAGTCGTGTGAGATCTCCCGACGTCTGCGTTTGCTTCCCACGGCTCCGGCCTGACAGCATCCTCCGATCGAAGTATTGCGGACTCAGGTGCTGAACCTTCTAGCCGCTTGGGCTCCACATTCGCACTTTTCTCGCGTCTCATGGCTTGTTGCCAGTTGATTCGATAGCATGGCGTGTTCATAGTGAACCACGCCGGGACATTGTGTTTCCGGTCAACGCTGCAGGACACATCTTGAGGAATTGGACAAATGGCAGAAGGCACGATCAAACGACTCACGGACAGAGGCTTCGGGTTTATCGACACCGGGAGTGACAAGGACTTGTTTTTCCACTCGTCAACACTCGATGGAGTGAGCTACGACGAACTCCAGGAAGGACAACGAGTGTCATACACCGAAGGAAGTGGACCGAAAGGTCCATGTGCCGAAAATGTCAAACCGATCTGACGGAGCTGAGAGCAACATTCGTTTTCAATTAAGGAGCAACAGATATGGGTGACAAGGGAAGTAAAGACAAAGGCAAAAAGGAACAACAGAAAAAGGCCCAGCTGAGTGCAAAGGAAAAACGAAAACTGAAACAAGAAAAGAAGAATAAATAGAGACGCACCGTCGCCTGTCCGGCTGCCAATTCATACGAAAGGAAACCAGAGTTTCTGTGGAACCTCCGTTCTTCGAAATCCTCGCCTACGAACCTACCGAGCTCGGCATGTTGTGTTTGCGGCGTCGCGAGCTGCTGTGCGAGCCTGGAACGATCATCACTGAAGTCACGCTCGACCACGAATTTCTGATGAGCAGTTACCTGACGGCATCCGAGAAGGCGCTGTCGGAAATCGCTCTGCAGATGCACTCAGGATCGCGCCTGCGCGTTCTGGTCGGAGGCCTCGGCCTGGGTTACACCGCTTGGACTGCGCTGGAATCCGATCGAGTTTCAAAATGCGAGGTTGTCGAGTTTCTTCCACAGGTGATCAACTGGCTGGAGCAGGGGCTGGTCCCTCTGTCGGACGAACTGAACGCAGACAACCGGCTGAAAGTGACTCCGGGTGACGTCTATCAGCAACTCGCCGGTCCGCCGGAACAGAAGCATGACCTGATCCTCATCGACGTGGATCATTCGCCGGATGAGAACCTGGACGAAGCCAACGGTAGATTTTACACGGCCGATGGATTGCAGCGTGCGAAGCTCCATCTTGAGGAGGACGGGCTTCTCGGCGTCTGGTCGTACGCAGAAAGTTCACGGTTTGTCGATGCACTGCACGAGGTGTTCCGCGAAGTTCGTATTGAACCCGTGACCGTTTTTAACAATCTGATCAACGTACAGCAGACCGACTGGCTGTTTTTTGCTCGTGACTGAGTCTGCTTCAGTTGATTCTGAATCGACTGTTTCTTCACATGACGGGGCGTGGTGCCTCGCACTGAACCGAAGTTCTTGCAGGATTACTTGATGTGCCTTTGGTGGATATTGAAATCTCGAATAACACTTCGGTCTTGCCCGACGAGATCGTTGCGTTTCTACGCGAAGCTGATTTGAGAGTCAGCCGGTTTCTCGATAATAGTCCACTCCGCGCCACTGGCTTCGTCCCGAGTAATTTCAAAACGGTCTACCACGCTCTGCAAGCCATCACCGACGCGAATCTTGCCTCCGGAACTTCGTTGTGCGAATGGGGAAGTGGTTTCGGCGTGGTCGCGTCGTTAGCCGCGAAGCTTGAGTTTATGGCCTGTGGCATTGAGATTGAGAAAGACCTGGTCGATGCATCCCGAAAGCTGGCAGGTGACTTTGGTCTGCCCGTGGAGTTCGTTCAAGGCAGCTTCATTCCCTCGGGCGCCGAATCCTGTGCCGAGGAAGCCTTTGCCGACAACAACGCCGAGTATTCCTGGCTCATCACAGATGCGGACGATGGATACGAAGAACTGAAACTTGATCCCGATGATTTTGACGTGGTTTTCGCCTACCCATGGCCCGGTGAGGAGTATCTGATCACGAGTTTGTTCGAGAAATATGCCGCCGAGGGGGCACTGTTGCTGACGTACAACTATCTTGAATCAGTGCGCCTTCGACGGAAGCTGAGTGAACGGTCTGGTGGCCGGTAAGACATTCGGCTTTCAACGCTCAATACCAGACAACAATCTCAAGTTGGGGAGATGGGTTTTCCGCGGAAACGACGGCCGGCTGCTGCATTGAGAACTGGCCTGCCGGACCATTCTTCTTCGTTCCTGGCGACACGCCACGCTTCCAGATGTGCTCCTAACCTTACGGCCCGCCCGACGCGGTGAAGACAGCTGGTGGAGATTGAACGGTCACCGCGGTCGGATGGCCCCGTTCGATCAGCGGTGAGGCACATCTCGTAACAGGCTGTAGACGGCTCTGGCCCGATTCTGTTTACGAAACTCGTCAAATGACGGACACCAAGTCAAACGCGAACACATATTCTGCGACAAACTTTCCGGCGTCAAAGTGGTTCGGCCAGGACTGACACATTGCCAAGAGTGTTTGCAGAGCGGAGACAGGCTCGTCGTCTGGAGGCTCGACCGCCTTGGACGATCGATGCGTCATCTCGTTACAATAATTGAAGAGCTGAAAAAACGAGGAATCGGCTTTCGCTCGGTTTGCGATGGAGTCATCGACACGACGACTCCGTCAGGAGAACTCAGCTTTCACGTCTTCTCTGCACTCGCTCAATTCGAGCGGCGACTGATTCAGGAGCGAACCGAAGCAAGCTTAGCTGCTGCCCGAGCACGCGGACGCAAAGGATGTCGACCGCCGTTGAATCCGATTGCTCCCAGAGTCGTCCTTGCGCAGAAGCTCTTCCGTGACAAGAGGCTCCGTCAAAACCCGGTTGTGGGCGAACTCCGCGCTTGAATACCAAGGCGGGGGGGTGAGCCAACAGAGGGTTTTGACAGAACTTCAAGTCAAACAGCCTGGACGACATCTGCGCCACCTTGAAGATTTCACGAACAACGTTGTACAAGTACGTTGGACTGGAACGCACAATCGACAATCGTTCCGCGAAAATGCACCAATGAAGGGACGGATCTCTGGCCGGTCGGGCGCGTCATCTACGAACCGGCAATTCGGCAAGAGAGCGTACTTGAGTCTGTCGAAACCGGAATTTGACCGCCTCCCTTCATTCCTCAATTTGTTGACCAAACCCATCTCGAATTGCCTTTTTATGCCCATTCCCTTCGACAACAGCTACGCCCGTCTACCGGATGCTTTCTTTGCGCCGATCGAACCCACCCCGGTCAGCGCTCCGGTGATGATCCGGCTGAACCACGACTTGGTGACAGAACTCGGGATCGATGTCGCCCGGCTCGATTCGCCGGAAGGTCTCGCCATCCTTTCGGGTAACCAACTCGCGGACGGCTCCGAGCCGCTGGCGATGGCTTACTCAGGACACCAATTCGGTGGCTTCTCGCCGCAACTCGGCGATGGTCGCGCGATTCTGCTCGGTGAGGTCGTCCGCCATGACGGCGTTCGCCACGACATCCAACTGAAAGGCTCCGGCCCGACGCCATTCTCGCGCCGCGGCGACGGACGCTCAGCGCTAGGTCCGGTCTTGCGCGAATATATCGTCTCCGAAGCCATGGCTGCTCTCGGTGTGCCGACAACTCGTGCGCTCGCCGCAGTCGCAAGTGGTGACAAAGTGCAGCGCGAAGGTCCCATGCCCGGCGGAGTTTTCACCCGAGTCGCACAGTCGCACATTCGTATCGGCACCTTTCAGTGGTTCGCTGCCCGCCAGGATCACGACAACCTGAAGGTTCTCGCCGACTATGTCATTCAGCGCCACTATCCCGACGCGCAGCACGATGAAAACCCTTACCTCGCATTGCTCGACGGAGTGATTGAGCGACAAGCCAAACTGATCGCCCATTGGATGCAGCTCGGATTCATCCACGGCGTGATGAATACTGACAACATGACCGTCTCAGGCGAGACCATCGACTACGGTCCGTGCGCTTTCATGGACATCTACGATCCGCAAAAAACATTCAGCTCGATCGATCAGCAGGGGCGTTATGCCTTCGCCAATCAGGCCCCGATCGGCCAATGGAATTTGACCCGCTTCGCCGAAACCCTCTTGCCTCTGCTCGACGACGATCCGAAACGATCAATCGCGAAAGCCGAAGGTGCTCTCGATACGTTCGCCGAAATCCACCAAACCGAACTGCAAAGACGATTCACCGCAAAGATTGGTATCGAAGCTGGCGACACCGGCGACTGGAGCATCGTGGAAACATTACTGGCAGCGATGGCAGATGGCGAGGCCGACTTCACGCTCGTGTTTCGCCATCTTTCCGACGCGTTCGAAAGCGGCAACGACGACGCCATTACTCCCCTGTTCAACCAACCCGCTACGATCGTCGAGTGGCTGACCATTTGGCGAGCACGCCTGCACGATTGCGACCGCAGCCGAGCCGTTGGCTTGATGCGCCGGACGAACCCCGTCTTCATCCCGCGCAACCATCGCATCGAGGAAGTGATCAAGGCCGGCAATGATGGCGACTTTGCCCCCTTTCATCGCCTCACCGAATTGCTCCAGCGCCCGTTCACTGCACAGCCGGAATTCACTGAGTTCGAAGCCGCACCGCTGCCCGCTGAAGTCGTGCACGCGACTTTCTGCGGAACCTGAGCCAAGTACCTGAGCCGGTTTTCAGTTGGAGCAACAGAGGAAAAGGAATCCACTGATTGTGAGCCGATCGCGTTAGCGTCGGGCCTTGAGTATCGAGTATCTCAAGAGGTTTCGTGCAGCAGCCTGTCAGGCGTACGGGGAAACTCTGAGAAAGGGTTCTGATAGTTGACGTTCACCGTTTAGTGACCCTTTTCGCGGTCTCGATCGAGCCGCGACCGGCCCTGCTTCGATGCTCGATCTGTGTATCACGCCGGCCGTCAGACCGATCGGCGTTCTTGACTTTCACCGATGGTCACACGTAGGCTTGCTCCACAATTCTCATCCAAATAATTCCTAACAAACCGCCACCTGGATACCCGGCACCCGCCGTCTCGTCTCTGTCGCTGAATCTATTTCACTCCGCGTCCGTCTACGCCTCCCAAGAGCGATTCTTCGTGCAGTTGTGACGTCGTCTCGATAGACTGTCGGCTGGTGAGACTCATACAGCATCCGTCTGAATTTCATATGCCCAACGTCACGTCTGATCGGCTTCTCCCGCTTCTCCAACAGTGCAACCTGCTATTGGATGTTACGGGCCACGTGAAGACACTCGATATGGGCCTGGCCCGCATCGTGCAGGGCAGCGGGACGGAGCAGACCGAGTTGACGCAGACCGGGCAGGTCGTGGACACGCCCGATTACAGTGCCCCGGAACAGGCCCTCGACTCGAGGTCAGTCGATATCCGCAGCGACATCGACAGCCTGGGCTGTTCGCTGTATCGCCTGTTGACGGGGAAAGTGCCGTTTCAGAGTGATGGAGTATCACCATTCGGCCCGCCGGTCGATTCAGGCTCCGTGGTAGACTACCGGACTGCTCGATTGGATTTTGCGTGGCAATCACCAGGAAGGGGGCCGGCAGCTTGAACGTTTCCTTGCCGATGGTCACCTTGCGTTCCTGCATCGCTTCCAGCAATGCGCCCTGCACCTTTGGTGCGGCGCGATTGATCTCGTCGGCAAGTAGAAAGTTGGTGAAGATCGGCCCCTGATTGACGTGGAACGTATTGGTGCGCTGGTCGAGTATCTCCGAACCGAGAATGTCGGACGGCAGCAGATCGATGGTGAACTGCACGCGGCTGAATTGGAGGTCGATGGTTTTCGACAGGGCCGAGGCGAGCAACGTCTTGGCGATTCCCGGCACGCCCTGCAACAGCACGTGGTTACTGGTAAATAACGCAATCAGCAGACGCTCGACAACGATGTCCTGTCCGACGACGACCGTGGCGATGCGTTCGCGAATCCGCTGAACGAACTCGATCGTTCGGGATGTCTTTGCACTGGGGGTCGTGTGTGAAGAGATTGTTGTCATGTTGCTTTGCGCCTCTTCGGATTCTGGATCGCCATCGCCAAGGCTTCTCGTTCGCCGGGCGATCAATGCCGACTGAATTCAATATATCAGACTCTATACACAAAACAACTAGTTCCGACGAGCCTGTGAGTTTTTAGGGTTGGGGGTGCCTGTGGCAGAGTCTTCGATGCCACAGCGAGCGTTCCAACTGGGGGCTGCGCTCCGAAAACGTCGCTTCGACCCCAGGCACCCATTTTCTATTTTGAATAACTCAGCCGCCCTGCCCGTGGCCTCGACCTGATCGATTCCCAAACCGCGCTACGCTATAATGGCATACTGCTACAATGGGGAGGGTGCGTCCGTTCGTCACAACAAACGAGGAATGGGAAATGCTGGAAGATCCGGCAGCTCTGCAAACGCCCGAGGCCGACAAAACGTATCAGCGAGCTCTGCGTCATGTTTGATTTCATATCACGTAAGCTGCAATTCGGAACCCCAGGACAACGAACGCGCCTTGTTGATTCAATCAGCAGGTATGGTGCGACATCTGCCCTTGCAATTGCCCTCGTTTTTTCTGCCGGGGCTGCCGCTTGGTCGGCAGACGAGGCCGCGCAGAAAGTCAATCGCCCGACTGCCGAGCAGATTCGCTTCTTCGAGAAGACGATCCGGCCGCTTTTGGCGAAGCACTGCTACGAGTGTCACGGAGCGGACGAGCAGGAATCCGAGCTGCGACTCGACTCGCTGGCAGGAATGCTCACCGGTGGCAAGGGGGGGGCGTCGGTCGTTCCGGGCAAGCCGAAAAGCAGTCTGCTCGTGACCGCTGTTGGTTACCGCGATAATGAATTACAAATGCCGCCCGATGAGAAACTGTCGGATCGTCAGATCGCGGATTTGACGCGCTGGGTCGAGATGGGGGCACCGCATCCGGACAGCGGCAAGGTCGGCGCGACTCGACGCAGCGGTGTGGACATCGACAAGGGACGCAAGCATTGGGCGTTTCAAACTCCCGTAAAACCGAAGGTGCCTCGCAGCCGTCCGACCGCTTCTTCGCAGCAGCCAATCGACGCGTTTATCCTCGCGGCCCTGGAAAAGGCAGGACTCAAACCGCTTGGTCCGGCCGACAAACGAACGCTGATCCGTCGTGCCACTTTTGACCTGATTGGACTCCCGCCGACGCCATCCGAGATCGACGCTTTTCTAGCCGACAAGTCGGCCGGCGCGTTTCGCCGGGTGGTGGATCGGTTGCTCGATTCGCCACACTACGGCGAGCGATGGGGACGTCACTGGCTCGACGTCGCTCGTTATGCCGACTCGAACGGTCTCGATGAGAACGTCGCGCACGGAAACGCATGGCGGTATCGCGACTATGTCGTCAAGTCGTTGAATGACGACAAACCGTACGACGAGTTTCTTGTCGAACAGCTGGCCGGCGACCTGCTCGACTCCGACACCGACCTGTCGCGGCGGAACAACCGACTGATCGCAACCGGCTTTCTCGTGCTGGCACCGAAGGTGTTAGCGGAAGTCGATGAGGGGAAAATGGAGATGGATATCGTCGACGAACAAATTGACACAATCGGCCGCAGCCTGATGGGGCTGACGCTCGGCTGCGCTCGCTGCCACGATCATAAGTTCGATCCGATTGGGCAGGACGACTACTACGGGCTGGCGGGAATCTTCAAGAGTACCCGCACGATGGAACATTTCAAGAAAGTTGCCCGCTGGCAGGAAAACTCAATTGCGCTGCCGGCCGACACGGCTCGTAAGAAAAAGCACGAGCAACTGGTCTCCGACAAGAAGGGTCAGATCGAAGCTCGGGTCGCGGCGGCCAAACGCGGGTTGACTTCGCCCGCCGGAGAAAAAGTCCCGCAGGACATAGAGAAGCGATTTCCTCAAAAGACGCAGCTCGAATTGAAAAAGCTGCGCGACGAACTCCAGCAACTGGAAAAGTCTGTGCCGGTCATGCCGACCGCGATGGGAGTGGTTGACGGAACTGTCGCACATGCTGCGGTGCATCTTCGCGGCAGCCACCTGACGTTGGGCGATGTCGTACCCCGTCGATTCCCACGAGTTCTGAGTGTTGAGAACCAGCCGAGCTTGCCGGATAAGAGCAGCGGTCGCCTGGAATTTGCCCATTGGCTGACGGCCTCAAGTCACCCATTGACCGCGCGCGTGATGGTCAACCGCATCTGGCGTTGGCATTTTGGCAAGGGACTCGTGCCAACGGTTGACAACTTCGGCCTGCAAGGGCAGCCGCCAACGCATCCTCAGCTGCTGGACTGGCTTGCCGTTCGCTTCGTCGAAGAGGGCTGGTCGATCAAAGCGATGCATCGCCTGATAATGCTGTCCGATGTGTATCAGAGGAGCAGTGACTTCGATTCGCGTCATGCCGCAGTCGATCAAGACAATCAATTTTACTGGCGGTATGACATCCGGCGGCTGGAAGCCGAGGTGATCCGCGATGCGCTGCTGGCGCTCAGCGGGACACTCGATCGCACGTTGGGCGGCAGCCTGCTGGAAGTAAAAAACCGCGCGTATCTGTTCGATCACACATCGAATGATAAATCGAGCTACGACATTCGCAGGCGCTCGATTTACGTGCCAGTGATTCGCAACCACCTGTACGACATGTTTCAGCTGTTTGACTACACGGACGCCAGCGTGCTCAACGGCAATCGCGACACCAGCACGATCGCTCCGCAGGCACTGTTCCTGATGAATTCTCAACTCGTCACCAGCCTGACGACGGCAATGGCCAAGCGGTTGCTGGAGATGGACGAAACTCGCAAGGCACGCATCAACCAACTATTTCTGGAAGCATACGGCCGCCAGCCGACGGCCGACGAGTTGAATCGCGCCGATATTTTTCTGTCGCGATTTGAGAAATTGACGGTTCAAGACAAGGACGAAACCAAAGGCGACGCCGACAGTACACAGCAGGCATGGCAGGCATTGTGTCAGTCGGTCATATTGTCCAGTGAGTTCATTTACATGCGGTAATGGATGAGTGCGGCGATCAATCGCTGCGACTCATCGAGTCGCAGACTGCGATGCGTTGCATCGCAGCTATCGACTCATCAACATTCAGCAGGACAGAACAATGACGATTTCGCGGCGACAACTCCTCAGGCAGTGTGGTGCCGGCTTTGGATCGCTTGCGCTGGCGTCCATGCTGGCGGATGAAGCCTCCGCCGCGCCGCATCGTTCAGGGGACTCTGCCGATTCCCGCTTGCCTCACTTTCCTGCGAAGGCGAAGCGCGTGATCTTTCTGTTCATGAAGGGCGGCCCGTCGCACATGGACACGTTCGACTACAAGCCCCGACTCCAGCAGGACGACAATAAGCCGCTGCCGTTTGAGAAGCCGCGCGTGCAATTTGCCCCAACCGGCGAATTGCTCGCTTCGCCCTGGAAATTCAAACGGTACGGCGAAAGCGGCATCGCGGTGAGCGAGTTGTTTCCACATGTCGCCCGGTGCGTCGATGACCTGTGCATCATCAACTCTTTGCACGGCACGAACCCCGCGCATGGTGGAGCCTGCCTGAAGCTCCATACCGGCAGCGATGCCTTCGTCCGTCCGAGCATGGGCTCATGGGTGACGTACGGTTTGGGAACGGAGAACGAGAACCTGCCCGGCTTCATCACCATTTGTCCGACGTTGGCTCACGGCGGGACGAAAAACTGGGGTTCCGCATTTCTACCTGCCGCCCAATCCGGAACGCCGCTGGGGAACGCCAGCCAGTCTTCGGAGCAAGCACGCGTCAAATACATCCACAACACGCATCTCAACCGCGAATCGCAACGGCTTCAACTCGATCTCACCCAGTCGCTGAACGGCAAGTTCCTCGACACAACCGGACCGGATGCAACGCTGGAGGCTCGGATTAAATCGTTTGAATTGGCGTTTCGCATGCAGACGGACATGCCGGCCGCGCTGGAACTGTCGAAGGAGAGTCGCGCCACGCACGAGTTGTACGGCACCGACGACCCGGTCACCGCCGACTTCGCTCGACAGTGCCTGATGGCGCGGCGGTTCGCTGAGCGCGGCGTCCGCTTCGTGCAGGTGACACACAGCAACACCGAGGTTCAATGGGACCAGCATGGCAACCTGCGGAAAGGCCATCAGCAGAATTCAGCAGAGGTCGATAAGCCAATCGCCGGTCTTCTTCGCGACCTGAAATCACGCGGTCTGCTGGAAGACACGCTGGTGTTATGGGGCGGCGAGTTCGGCCGCACGCCCACCTGTCAGGGAAAGGGGCACGACGGCCGAGATCACAACCCGGAAGGATTTACGATGTGGCTGGCAGGCGGCGGAGTTCGAAATGGAATCCAATACGGGGCGACCGACGACTATGGCTACTACGCGGCGATCGACAAGGTTCACATCCATGACCTGCACGCCACGTTGCTGCACCTCTTGGGCGTCGATCACCTGCGGCTCACCCATCGCCACGCCGGCCGCGATTTCCGCCTGACCGATGTTGCCGGGAAGGTCGTCCGTGGGATCATTGCATAGCAGGAGAGGTTACTACTCACCGGCGATTGGTATGGACTGGATTTGGTGATTTCGGTAGGAGCGTCTGGTAAGGAGTTTACCAGATGGTCGAATGTTTGCCGAATGTCTCTGAACTTTCCCCGGATGAAAAAA
>CAUZOL010000020.1:0-41039 GCA_963581435.1 Planctomycetota bacterium | reverse complement strand
GATCTTGTCAAGCGCATGGTCTCGGCGAAGATTGGCGGTGCCGATGCCATCTTCGCCACCAATATCTTTCACGCTGAGTACGGGTTGCTGCAACCGGTCGGGTCGCCCGGCGTGCTGTTTCTCCCTTGGCGAACAACTGCGTTAGCTCTTCAAGGAGCAAAGTTTCTCGGCTCGTTCAACCTGCCGGGAGGCAGCACAAACTTTGTCTTTGCTCGGGACACCGAAGTGGTGTTGGTTATCTGGAATGACGACGAAGACGTCACCGAAGAAATCTATCTGGGGGAAAAGAGCCGTATTGTCTCCACGGACCTCTGGGGGCGCAAGCGACGCGCGGCGGTTAACGAAACCACAAACCGTCAAGTCCTCAACGTCACTTCGATGCCCCAGATCATTCGTGGATGCTCGAAACCGGTTGCCGAGTGGAGATTGGCCGCCCAATTCCAGGAGCCACGTCTTCCGAGCGCCACAGGCAAACATCCCAATGCCATCATTGGTCGCAACACGTTTTCGCAGGGGCTGAGCGGAACCGCGACGATCAAAGTTCCGCCCGAATGGGAGATCGAACCCTCAAGCTGGGAATTCCCGCTGGGGCCGGGCGAAAAACTCAACCTGCCGATGGTGTTGACCATCCCGGCCAACACCAGCCTTGGAAATGCCGTCCTGGCCATTGACTTCGTCATTGATGCCGAGAACCTGCACACTTTCCGCGTCTACCGGCCGATCGAAATCGGACTGGGCGATGTCTTTATGCATGTCATTGACCGCAAACTCCCCGACGGGAGTCTCGAAATTGAGCAGATTATCGTCAATCGAACGTTTCCCGAAGAAACCCTCGACTTCAATTGCAATCTGTTCGCAAAAGGCAATCGACGACAGAAGAAACGCGTTCCCCGGCTGGGCAACGGCAAGAATCAAAAGAGGTACTATCTTCCGAATGCCGATTCTCTCCGTGGCGTGGAACTCTGGTTGCGGGCAGAACAGATCGACGGTCGACGAGTTCTCAACTATCGCTGGACCGTTGGAAAATACTGGGACCTGCCCCAAGAGGAATTCGACGAAATGATCAAGCAGTTGCACCAGGAATTGGATAAGCCGCCCAAGCAGTTGCAGCAGAAGTTGGATGAGCCGGTTCAATAGTTCCAGTCGCCCTAACTTTGGGGCGTTACATTTGGTGAGATTGCGACTCTCCCGCGCATCGACGGTGCGGCATTGCCGTGACGCCGGGGGTCGGCATAATCAAGCAAAACGGTCGCATCGAATTCCGGGAGTTTGTCCGCGTGTCAACAATTCAAGACGTTGCCCGGTTGTTGGAAACGCTTGCCCCGCTTGGGTTGGCAGAGGAGTGGGATAACGTCGGTTTGCTTGTCGGCGACGTGGCGACGGAAGTCGATCGCGTGATGACTTGTCTGACGCTCACACCCGACGTCGCCGAAGAGGCAATCGACAAACGCGTCGAATTGATCGTCAGCCACCATCCGATACTCTTTCGCCCCGTCCAACGTCTGACGGCCGATTCCTACGATGGTCGCATGCTGCTCGATTTGATGGCCGCCCGTGTTGCCGTCTACAGTCCGCACACCGGTTACGATAGCGCGAAGGATGGCATCAATCAGCAACTGGCCGAATTGTTCGGTCTATGTGATGTCGCTCCGTTGCGGCTGCTGGAGTCGGTGGATCACGATTCCGCCGACGCAGCAGCAGAACTCGTTGGCTCGGGACGGTTCGGTCGGCTTCCCGAACCGATTCCGCTCGCTGAGTTCAATCAGCTCGTCAAACGATTACTGCACCTCGACACACTGCAGTTTGTGGGTGACGTGCAGGCGATGGTGGAAGGGGTCGGCATCGCCTGCGGATCGGCCGCTGAGTTTCTTCCCGATGCCGTTCGCAACAACTGCCAAGTCTTGCTCACCGGCGAGGCACGTTTTCACAGCGCATTAGAAGCGGCCGGTTTGGGCACCAATTTGGTGCTCGTCGGGCATTACGCCAGCGAACGCCCGGCCGTCGAACGCCTCGCAGAAATGATTGCGGCTGGACTACCTCACCTGACCGTCTGGCCGAGCGAATCGGAATCCGATCCGCTACAATGGGCCTGAAATGAACGGGGCAGCGACGTATCCCCAAGCTTATTGATGGCCTTGTATCGCTTGCGGTTTAGCAACCCCTGCCGATGCTGGACCGTATTCAACAAACGGAACGCAACGTGCAAAAACAACCGTTCGGGGTGTTACTCAAGCGAGCCGCGCGGCTGCATTGCCCGCGTTGTGGTGAGGGGCAGCTGTTTGTCGGCTTCTTCCGTATGCACACGCGCTGCGACAGCTGCAATTTGAAGTACGAGCGCGACCACGGATATTTTTTGGGTTCCACGTACATCAATTACGCGCTGACCGCAGGGACCGTCACCGTATCGTACATCGTTCTGCATTTCATGCTGGAAATCGACAATCGCACACTGGCCGTGCCGTTGACCGCAGTCAGCGTGGTGGTTCCGCTGCTGTTTTTCCGATACGCGCGGTCGCTTTGGCTGGCGATGGACTGTTTCTTCGACACCACCGGTTTTGAATCGGACGATGGCTGATCGCGGCGCGCATCGCTTGCGGTTTCGCAGTCCCGTTGCGCAAAGAATCCGAGAATTCACGAGCGACGTCAGACTAACGGCTTGCGTCGATTTCGTTTGGATCAACCGGGCCGTGTGGCTTCTTCGACAACCGGTAGAATCCAATGCTGAATCCCGTCAACACGGTGGCCGGCATCGCCAGCATAAAAAGAATGCTGTACATGTAGGCTCGCGCGACATGGTCGCCGGCGCTGTCCTTGGCAGCTTGACACATCGGGCACGCTATCGCACTGTCCATCGCCGCAGGAGCCGACAACAGACCAAAAAAACAAATGGCGATCAACATCAAACGTCGCACGTTTTCACCCACTGATAGAAGAACTGCTGCCGAGGTTCAAAGTCTCGAAAAAGCTTGATCAGACGACATCAAGGCGTCGGCCAATGGTACAGCATTGCATAAATGATAACACCCGTGACAGATACGTAAAGCCAAATTGGAAACGTCACCTTTGCGATCCTTCGATGTCGTTCCCACTGTGATTTCAGCCCACGGTAAATGGTGATTGCCGCCAGAATCGGAACGGCTGCCGCCAACACAATATGGCTGAACAGAATCGTCAAGTAGATCGGTCGGATGGGGCCGGTCCCCTGGAATTTGTGGGAACCGCTGCCGGTGTAGTGCGTTAAGGCCGCGTGATAAACGAGATAGCAGACGAGGAACACCACCGAAACGCCGAATGCCGTCAACATGGTCCGCTGGTGCGCCATCCGTCGGCCACTGCGAATAAGCGCGAATCCGCCAATCAACAGCAGCGTCGATAATCCGTTCAGTCCGGCGTTCACGGCGGGCAGCGCCGTAACCCATGCGGGAACCTCCACGCTATGTTCCCTCGCTGTTCGAAGTTTGATCGGGAACGGCAGTCGGAATCGGTGCCTCGATGGGAGATTCAGTTTCGCCCGCGGTGGGTTTTATCGATGTGTCCTCCGGCAAATCTTCAATTTCCTTTTGCAACTCGCGAGCCAACTCGGCCATCTCCGCGTCATTCCCCGCGTCGTACTTCCCACGAATTTGACCGGCGGCATCGACATGCACGACGCGCGTCGAGTGGGTAATTTCCCAACCTTTTTTGCGCATTGGGCCGGTCTCTTCGTGAACGGTCAGCCCGAAGCTATTTCCGATCAACGGATAAATCACATTTTGATCGCCGGTCAGAAACAGCCATTGCTGTTCGTCGGCACCAAAATTGTCGGCGTAGTTCGCCAAACGTTCCGCCGTGTCCCGTTTTGGATCGACCGTTATTGTAACCAGCCGTACGGGCTTGCCCACGAACCGATCTTGCAACAGCTTCATCTGTCCCGTCACGCGCGGACAGGGGCCGGCACAATTTGTGAAGACGAAGCAGACCGCCCACGGTTTGCCCAGCAGGTCCTTGTTGGTCACCTTGCGACCGCTGCGTTCGGTCAATTCAAAGTTCGCAACAACGTCGGCCATGCCGGTTGATGGCTTCGTTCCCGGCGGGTTCACCTTGAACGAATACGCCGGCATGTCGCCGTCCGTCGTCGTCACGGAACTGTCGCTTTCGCCAACTGGTTTCGGGGCATCATTCTGTGAACGCCAAATCAGAACGCCGGCTGCCACCGCCATAATCACTGTGAGCACGGCCGACAATCGAATCAGAATTCGAGCCGGATCGTTATGTTCAACCGTTTTCGTTTCCTGTGTTGCCATCAAATCATTCTCTTAGCATGACATCAAAGCCGACGGATCACATCCCGTCGGAAACAATCACCGGGCATCCTGCGAGGATTGCCGTCCGGTGAGATACACCGAAACTCCCACGCTGACCACACAAAACAAACCGGTCACCGCCAAGCACATCGCCAGCGACGGCAGACCGGCGGCTTCCGAAACCAGCCGCGCATCCATCAATCGCCGCAAACCGGCCACGCCGTACGTCAGCGGGTTCAACCGAACGACGACGCTCAGCCAGCCGCTTTCGCCGCCGGGAAAAAACGCGCCCGACAGTAACCACATCGGCAGCAACACCACGCTCATAACGGCATGGTATCCCTGTGTCGAATCCATTGGCCACGCTATTGCGTATCCCAACCCCGTTAGCGCGAAGGCCAGCAGTGTTAGAAAACCGACCGACGCCAGCACTCCCAACGCCGAAACTTCGTAATTCATTGTAGGCACCAAGCCGACGTAGGTCAGCACCGGGCCGATGATCAAAAATAAACCCGCCTGCATGACCGCCAGCGCCGTCCCGCCGCACAGTTTGCCCAACACCAGCGCCGTCCGCGATGCCGGCGAGACGAGTACGCCCTGCAAGAATCCCTCGCGGCGGTCTTCGATGATCGAAATCGTGGAGAAAATTGCCGTAAACAGCACTATCAATACCGTCACACCGGGAAAGAAATACTCCTGGTACCTCATTTCTTCGGGAGCCCAGGCGGGCGGCTTGAACGATCCATGCAGCCCCGCACCGAACAGAATCCAGAAAATGATCGGTTGGCCCAACGCACCCACCACCCGCGTCCGCTGACGAAAAAACCGCACCAATTCCCGCACCGCCAGCGTCCAGACCGGTAGCCAGAAGGATGATGATGGCATGGTGTTTTGAGTGGTGGTATTCATAGGGCGATTGGAAAGTTCCGCCGGGACGCGGCCCGGCGGTTTTATTTAATCAATTCAAATCATTTAGCCGTCCCGCTTGCGGGCCGTGTCCGTCACAATTTCCTCATCCCAAAACTGATGTCCCGTTCGTGCAATGAACGCGTCTTCCAGCGTCGGCTTGCCGAGCGATATCGACGTGATCTCATCCGGAAACCGCTCGATGAGTTTGCCGAGCAACTCGTGACCGCGCTCCCGTTCGATGCGAAGTGTCCCGCCGAGTAACTTGGCCGTCACATCGAATTCTGTGGCAATGCGGCTTGCCAGTTCCTCCGGGTTTTCACAGTGTATCGTCAAGCAATCACCACCCACTTCGGCCCGCAATTCGTCCGGCGTCCCGATCGCGACCAACTCGCCCACATCGAGAATGCCCAGCCTGTCACAGCGGTCGGCTTCTTCCATCAGGTGCGTCGTCACCAGCACCGTTACGTTGGCTTCACTTTGAAGTTGCTTCAGATAACGCCACAAATCGTGTCGTGCGCCGGGATCCAGCCCGGTACTCGGCTCGTCCAACAACAGCAAGGCCGGATCGTGCAGCAGCCCCTTGGCAATTTCAACCCGTCGCTTCAACCCGCCCGACAACGACTCCACACGATCGCGCTGCCGGTCGGTCAGTCCCAACCGTTCGAGTAAACGTTCAATCCGCGTTCGCAATTCGCTGCCGGAAAGACCATACAAATGCCCCTGATGACGGAGGTTTTCCAGCACCGTCAATTTGGCGTCGAGGCTCGGCGATTGGAACGTGACACCGATCCGGCGGCGGACTTCCGCCTGCTGATTGCCAACATTCAGACCGAGTACGCTGACTTCGCCTTCCTGCACGGGCAACAATGTGGACAGCAACCGGAACAGCGTCGTCTTGCCGCCGCCGTTCGGACCCAACAGGCCGAAGATTTCACCGGGCGGAACCCGAAAGCCGACACCGGCCAACGCCCGGTGGTTGCCGTAATGATGAATCAGCCCACGCACTTCGATCGCGTTTTGCATTCGTACAACCCACGGCGCAAACGAGAGCCCAATGATCCAGCAAACCCAGGCTTTCGTGGCGGGCTGCCGCGAGTTTAGTGTTTCTTTTCCGGAGTCTTCGGCGACTCGCCCACTTCTTCAGCGTGCGCCGTTTTCTCACCGTGTTTAGTGACCGTATCGTGCATCTGTGGGACATCCTGTGTGTAGTAATGCACGCCAACATCGGGCAGCAACGCCAGCGGAAGCCCCATCGCCAATGCACAGGTTGGTGCAAGCAGCACGAACTTCCAGTTCCCCTCGAACTTCAGGTGCATGAAATACGTCATCACAAACAGCGCCTTGGCAACCGCAACACCCATCACCAGAATGACGAGTACGATTTTGTTCTCAATTTCGACGACGTCGAACACGACCGACATCAAAGTGCAGAAGCAGAGGATGCCGAAGATGATAAAATAGTTGACGTGATGGTGGCCGGCATGTTCGTCCGACATTGTATTTCGCTCCATTATTCATTCGTTCCCACGCGACGTAGTGCGTGGGCCTGATGTCAGATGATGTAAAGAAGTGGGAACAGGAAAATCCAGACAAGATCGACGAAGTGCCAGTACAGCCCACTGTTCTCAACCCAATCGGACCAGCCAGAATCCAGTTTCGACCCCTGCATCAGCACCATGCCAAACAGGATCATGCCAATGACAACGTGCAACGCGTGAAACCCGGTCATCAGGAAATACGTCGATGCAAACAGGTTGCCGTACGGAATGGGATGCGGATTGTGGACACTCGACATGAGTGGTTTGAGTTGCGGGTCGTTTTTCTGGTCCGCCACATACACCTCGACCTCGTGAAGTGTGAGTGAGGGGAGCCTTGCGCCGGCAGGCAATGCCGTTCGGTCGAACTTGCCATCCACCGCGGCAATCGACAGCGAAACGTTTTCGCGGGTATGCCGCTTCAGTTTGACAAATTTTCCGTCAAATGCATCCAATGCGTGCAGTTGCAATAATGTTTCACCCTTCTGCTCGCCAATCGCCGCCTGTAGGGCAGTTCGCTTGTCTTCTAACGCTGTTCCTTTCAAGCCATGCCGCGTCATTTCCGCTTTGACGACGTCTTCCATTTCGTCGGTGACTTTGTTGATCGCCTGCTCGTCGTTTTCGGCAATGTGGCTGGGCAGAATATCGTGGCTGATTTTGCCGTAGTACTCGTAGCTCTTAATTCCCAGAAACCCGCAGGAGAGCAGAAACGTAAAACCTAGAAAATTCCACGCCTTCTTAAAATTCTTCACCCCCATTGCTTCGTGGGCAACGACGACAAAAAAGCTGGACGTAATCAGCACAAACGTATTTAAACCGCCAGCCCAGACGTGAATGTGGGTGTCTTTGGGGTCGTCTGGCCAACCGGGCGAGCCGATGCGTAGCACCAAATAAGCGCCGATGAAGGCGGTGAAGAACATGATTTCCGTACCCAGAAACAGCCACATTCCCAGTTTCGAGTTGGGAATGGGCAGTCCCATTTTCAGGGCCGGAGCGGGTGATTCGTGTGACATTTCAAAAACCGGTCGGTGACTAAGAGTCGAGGGTCAAGAGACTAGAGTCGAGAGCCAACAGGAAGCAATCGACTCATTGCAACAATTGCAGATGATCCCACAATAACGACAACAACAATAACGGCAGATACAACAACGAAGAGAGCAACAGGCCGCGGGCGGTTTGATCGCTGGGCGAGACCGCAAAACGGATCGAACACGCCAGATATCCCACACCCAATACCACCGCTGCCAAGAAGTAACTTGTTCCGGCCAGCGCAAATTGGCTCGGTAGCAAACTCACGGGCAACAGCACCAACGCATAGGCAACCATCTGCTGTCCGGTGAGTTGTGCCGAACGCGGACCGGAGGGCAGCATCTTCAAATCGGCCCGTGCATAGTCGTCGCGGTAAATCCAGGCAATTGCCAGGAAATGCGGGAACTGCCACAAGAACAACACGCCGAACAGAATCCACGCACCAGCATCCAATTTTCCAGATGCCGCCGCCCAGCCAAGCACAGGAGGCAATGCCCCGGAGATGGCGCCAATCGCCGTGCAAAACGCGGTCACGCGTTTCAACGGAGTGTATGCAGTCACGTAAATGATCAGCGTCAGAGCCGTTAACAGCGCGGTGATCCAGTTCACCTGCACCGCCAGATACAACGTGCCGACAATGCCCGCCGTCAACCCGAAGGCGAACACCTCGCCCGAAGACAGACGGCCGGTCGGCAGCGGTCGGTCGGCCGTGCGGTTCATGCGGGCATCGGTGTGGCGTTCGAGCCACTGATTCAAAGCGCTCGATCCCGTCGCGACCAACGCAATTCCCAACATGGCATGCAGCAGCGGATAGGGATTCCAGCTTCCCGCCGACCCGAGCACATATCCAATGGCAACGGTGACCAGCACCATAAGCGAAATGCGCGGCTTGGCGATGGCTGTGTAATCGACCGCACGCACGATGGCGGCGTTCCAGAACGCGGCAGCAATGCCGTCGGTTCGCGGTCGAGATGTGGTTGATCCGGCGGCACTCACGAGGCACCCCCTTCAACCCGCATGGTGCCGGCCGACAGGCAACTTCCGGCCGCATCATTCTTCCCGCAGGCTGCCAACCGATAGACTGACAACGCAAACAGTGTTGCCGTCGTTAACAACAGCATGCCGACGAGTGTGTGTGATGTCCTGAGCAGGATCTGCTGGGTGGATCGTTGAACGGCCACGTAATCCATGGGGGCATAACCATATTTTGTGGCGAACGCGCCAAGTCCCAACACAACCTGCAGCCCAACCAACAGAGGCAGCCACCACGCGAAGCGTCGCAACTGGCCCGCGCGACTCATGAACGCCCCCACGGCCGCGGCGATCACCACCAGAAACACCAGCACGGCCAGTCCGATGTGTTCGTATAAACTGATGCCGAGATGACGTAGCGTCCCGCCCAGCAGATACTGAATTGCCAGCACGAGTGGCGCTGCGATCGCAAACGGTTTCAGCCAGTCGACTTCGGCATCGCGATCGTTAATGGGAGCATCGATCCAGCGTCGGCCGGTAAAAAGCGAGAGCGCTGCCATCAGCGTGAAAACAACGGCAGCAAATGCCCCGTGGAACATTGCCATGCGTGGGTCGTTGGCCAGCACGCGCATGCCGCCGAGAATTCCCTGGGCCAGCACACAAAACGGAATGACCGTCGCCAACACACGAACCCACAGGCGACGTTCTTTTATCCAGGCGACGATCATCATCGCGGCACTGACGATGCCGATCAACATGCCGCCCAACCGATGGCCGTGCTCGGCGAACTTGTCGGTTGTCGCCCGTAACCACGGATACAACAGCATGTTTTGCCCGTCGGACGACGGCCAATCGAGAAATGCCATGCCCCAGTTCATCGTCGTCACCAGCGCACCAATCGTAATCGGCAGCAACGCCACGCAGGCAGTCGCCACAGCGAAACGATGAACGGCGGGTTGGTACGTTGTTGTGGACATAATGATCGTCAATAGCCAACTCACGTCAGCCGTCGCATGGATTATTCTTGAAGAGTGCTTTGATTGAACGCGAATTATGCAGTTTCGTCTGGGTCGGGCGGCTCGTCTTCCTCGGTATTAGCCAGCGGCGGTGGTTCGGTTTGCGGCAGGAAATCTTTATCACCCGACAACGGGCTCGAAAATTCGTACGGTCCGCGATAAACCACCGGGGGTACGTCGAAGTTGCCGTGCGGCGGCGGTGACGGAGCCGACCATTCCAGACTGTTGGCACCCCACGGATTGCGTCCACACTTCTCACCGAAGAACATGCTGTAGAAGAAGTTGGCCAGCAGGATGAACTGCGCAACACCCATCAGAATCGCAAACCACGTCATAATTTGATTCATGGGCTGCAGGTGATGCAGGTATGGATGCAAATACGGGTCGGCATAACGGCGGGGCATGCCGCCGATGCCGAGCATGTGCATGGGGAAAAACGTGCCGTTGAAGCCGATGAACGTCAGCACGAAGTGAAGCTTGCCCAGCTTCTCGTTCATCATGCGGCCGAACATTTTGGGGAACCAGTACACAATGGCGCCGAACACACCGAACAACGTCGATCCAAACAAGATGTAGTGGAAGTGGGCGACGATGAAGTAGGTGTCGTGGAAGTAGATATCGACCGGCACGGCTGCCATAAAAATGCCCGACAACCCGCCGACGATAAACATCGACACGAAGGCAACACAGTTGAGGAACACCGTGTTGAACCGAATGTTGCCTCCCCAGATTGTCCCGATCCAGTTGAACGTTTTAATGGCCGAAGGCAGCGCGATCATCATTGTCGAGATCATGAAGGTCATGCCCAGAGCGGGATTCATGCCGCTGGTAAACATGTGGTGTCCCCAGACGATGAAGCCCAGGCCGGCAATTGCGGCAATGGCGTAAACCATCGGCTTGTAACCGAACAACGGCTTGCGGCACATCGTCGATAGCATGTCGGAGACCATGCCCATTGCCGGCAGCAGCATGATGTACACCGCCGGATGCGAATAGAACCAGAACAAGTGCTGCCACAACAGCGGCTGTCCGCCGCCGATGGTCGGGGCGGCATTATTGACCACGATGCCGGACGGAATGAAAAACACCGTGCCGAACATGCGATCGCCCACCTGCATGAAGCCAGCCGCCGTGAGGACCGGAAGAGCAAAGGCCTGAAGAATGGCGGTAATGAACATCGCCCAGATGGTCATTGGCATGCGGAACAGCGTCATGCCGGGGGCGCGCATGTTGATAATGGTCGTCAGATAATTGATCGAACCCATCATTGACGAGAAGCCGACGAACGTAACGCCGAGCAACCAGAAGTTCTGTGACCAGCCGGAACCGGGTGCCGCCTGAGGCAAGTCAGCCAGTAGCGGATAGGATGTCCAGCCGGCAGCCGGTCCGCCGCCGAATACCTCCAAAAAACTCAGCCCAAAACAGGCAATTGCCGGCCACATAAACCAGTAGCTGAGCATGTTCAGCGTGGGGAAGGCCATGTCGTCCGCACCGATCATCAGCGGGATGCAGAAGTTGCCGAACGCACCAGCCAGCACGGGAATGATCACCAGAAAGATCATCACCGTGGCGTGCATGGTGAAGAGCATGGTGTAAAACTCGGGTGAAATCTGTCCGCCTTGCTGGGGAAATAACAGATCGCCGACGATCGGCATCCGATCCCACGGATAGGCCAACTGCCACCGCACACACAGCGCCAATGCCCCGCCAACCATCAGCATGAGCAGCGTGGTGATGAGAAACTGGACGCCGATCATTTTGTGATCGGTCGAAAAAAGGTACTTCCGCACGAAGCCGACTTCGTGATGTGCCGCTTCGCCGTGGACTGCATGCGCCAGGGCCTCGGGCGTGGAAGCGGGATTAATCGTACTCATGACAAAGCCTTGGTTTCAAAATCGAAAACCGAATTTCGGATTTCGTGCTGCAAGTTCAATTACTCATCCTCTGCATCGTCGCTCTTTTTGTCCTGCACTCCGTCGTCGTTCTGCTCGTGTTGGAGATCATGCAGATACTTTCCGAACTGTGATTGCGGCTCGGCGACAATGCGGGCCTTCATTTTGTAATGCCCCCAACCACACAACTCGGCACACGTGAGCGGGTAATGGCCAGCCTGCGTCACTTCGAACCAGATCGGTATGACTTGGCCTGGCACGGCATCCTGTTTGACTCGGAGATGCGGTGCAAAGAACGAGTGCTGCACGTCCTCCGAACGTAGTTGAATCATGACCGGTCGATTGGTTGGCACATGCAAGTCGTTGACGGTGTATAAATCGTCGGGTTGAGGTTTCAGTTGCAGCTTCTTGCCGGGCGCAGGGTAACGAATTCTCCATTCGAACTGCCGCGCCGTCACTTCAGCCACCGGTGCTTCGACCGCCGCCTCTGGAAAACTGCTGATCACTCGGAACTTTCTCCAGACGTCGAGTTGATACAGCGAGATGAAAATCAGAATTCCGGTGGGAACGATGGTCCACATCACTTCGAGGGCATGGCTGCCGTGCGAGAAGAGTGCTTTCTTGCCTTCGTCGCGTGCCCCGCGAAACAGCACGTAACCCAGTGCGATGTGAGTCAGGACGAACACGACGCTGGTAATGATCAGAATCAGATAGAACAGGTTGTCGATGTCCACGCCCAACGGCGTCATCGACTGCCCTTTGGTCAAACTGTCGGGATCTCCCGCGCCAGGAAACCACCAGTTCATGGCCGGTGAGATCGCGAAGAACACGATCGCCACGATCGGCCAGAACATAAAAAATGCTGCCCAGAAGTAACGCATTTCAAAATTCTCCAGATCGCCGCCAGCGTAAACACCGTCGGCAAGCCCAGCGTGTCATTGCGGTGGGCCGAATCTTCATCATCGGGTTGAAGGAGTGGACGCCGCCGTGCGCCCGTGCTTAGTCGCGGAGTCGCCTGCCGACTTCCCGCGCGTTTCAAATGGAATGTGATAGATGTAGTTCACAAGATCCCAGGTGCGGGCGTCGTTAATCTTCTTGTCGTTGTTGAACTTGCCTTTGAAGGGGGGCATCGGCGTCCCGTTAATGCCTTCAAAGACGCGGCGAAACAGATCGACCGGACGGCGACCACCCCGATAAATACCCCGCGTCAAATTGCGAGGCTTGATCGATTGGCCCCAGTCATCGAACAGGCCCGGTACGGGATATTTCTCCCGCGTCTGATCGTTGACCATGTAGGCGTTGACTTGCTCGCCGTCGCCGCGTCCGGTTGCACCGTGACAGGCTGAGCAGTTTTGCACGTACAACACACGCCCTCTGGCCCGCGATTCTGCGGTGTCCGGAGTGCGAGCTACCAAGGGAACAACGACGGCCGACTCCAACTTCTCCTTATTCCAAGCATCCGCCAGCACGTTCGATTCCTGCTCGGCAATGTCGGGTAGGTCGGCATTTGCGGTTGCGACCAATTCGTCTCGAATGGATCCCTTTGTCGGTTCTTCGTCCCTCGTGCCATCTTCAAATTCTTCCAAGCCGTCTTTCAAAGCGCTCTCGACCGCTTCGTCGAACACCACTTGTTCGTAATCGAAGTACAACTGGCTTACCAATTTGATTTCATATTCGCCGCGCATCGATAACCATTTGACATACTGAATGATTGAATCCAGCTCGTCGTCTTCGAGCAACAGGAACGAAGGCATGTATGTCCCGGGAATTCCCTTTGTGATAATTCGCTGCAGATCACCGTCGGTGGGGCGGTTCGTTTTTAATGTCGATTGAAATTTAAACTTGCCCGGCCGGTAATCGCGAGGACGCGGATTCAAATACTCTGCGGTCGGTCCGGCACCGTCGCCACTCGTTCCATGACAATGCTGACAATGCGCGGCGTAGAGCTGCCTGCCAAAGGACAACTTGTGTCCGACGATCTCAAAGGTGTCGCCAACAGAAGGCGGAGGATCCATTTTCTGGCGAAGCGACAACACCCCCTCTTCGTCGTTCTCTTCATCCTTGCTCCAGGCGGCCACCTGCAATGTCGCCATCTTTTCTCCGTCGCGCTTTCCCCCGTCAATCTGGGAACCGCCTTCGTAGTCACCGCTTTTCCAGATGATTGCCAGCCCGGCCAAGTTCATTTCGCCGGGTGTCGGTGATGTTTCGGCGTCTTCTTCTTCATCTCCGGTTTCCTTGTCATCGTTCGATCCGAACGCAACGCGAAACTGGTAGACGGACGACGCGTCTTTATCGACTTCAACCACCTCGCCCTTGAAGGTGCCGTAATCGATGGGCATTCGCAGCCACGCAACGGAATTCTTAGGACTGCCGAAGTCTCCGTCCAGACGTTCCTTCACCACCGAACCCACATCGCGGGTCAGTTCTTCGGTCTTCGTGTTGTAGACGAACGTCGATTCCGGCCGATTGCAGCCCGGCAGGCAGGCTGCAAACACCAGAGTCAGAATGAGTAGCTGCAGGACTCTCACGGGGAGATTCTCCGCCCAAAAAAACAATTGACAAGCTCAGGATTTCTGATTTCCGACGTGGCAACCAACAGTCGCGTCTGTCGCCGGATGACGGCCGCCGTCAACGATTAAGCGACAGTTTGATAGTTTTTGTTCTGGCTCCGCCCACGTCCGTGAGCTTCGCTGCCTCGACTTCAATGGTCTCTTCAACGACTTCGCCGTCGCTTTTGATCTTCACCGTGAACCGCGTGAAAAGCGGCCTGGTGCTGCGTTCGTGCCAGATGACAAATTGATGAGTGCCCACCGGCAGGTTGGGAATCGTGAAGCTGCCATCGGCTTTGGTGACGACACCATAGGGGTGATCCAGCGGCAACTGGTACGCCCTCATCCAGGTGTGGTAATTGCATTCCGCGCCAACCGGCACCGGTTCAGATCGATCGAAGACCAACTCCCCCGTCTGTCCCTGGTTCAGCGTTGCTTCGAACGGCTGCCCGAGAGCCGGTTTCGTTTTGATGTTGTGCGGTTTGGGATCGCTGTTCCTGACGATGATCACCTCTCCTGTGCGAACGACCATCGCATGCGGCTTGAAAATACAACCTTTCTGATCGAGTTCCAACGCTTGCTCCGCCTCAATTCCGAGGCTGTCCTTGCCGTTCTTGGGAGCTTTCTTCAGATAGATAAAGACGTTAGCCAATCCATCGTCTTCAGACACCAGTAAGCTCTCGTCGGGAATGTTGGCCGTCGCCGCACAGACCGCCGGGTCACGCGCGGCTTTTCCCTTCAGCACCAATGCCGGCCGAGGGGACGCGGTTCCCTGAATGACGACGCGGCCCTCGAACGTGCCAAAACCATCCTTCGATCCGCCGTTGCTTGGCGTGTCGTCGCCCACTGGCGTGTCGTCCGCCGAAGGAGCAGCCTCTTTCTCGGCCGGTTTGACGGTGATAGTGGGCACGTCAGACGCGCCGCCGCCACAGCCGGATGCGAACCCCAGCAACAAGGCGGACATAACAAGCAGTGAATACAATTTAGAATGTTTCATCGATCAATTCTCCCGTACTACTCAGCCGGCGCAGCGACCGCTGCCGGTTTGACGGTTCCCGTTGTGGGGTCGTAAAAGATTGCACCGTCGCGTTCCAGCAACAGCGGATAGTTCAATAACGCATCGCGAAGCGCTTCGCTCTGAATCGGCCCATTCCCATCGAACAGCGACGGTTCGGCCTTGGGGACAATCATCTTGGTGTAAGGGGTGATCCACATCGGCTTCGACGTCCACACCGCCAACCAATTGGGACGCAACCGCTCGTGGACACGGTTCAGGTCCGGTCCGTGGGTTACCTTGTTCGGGTCGGGGCCAGCTGCAAATGGTTTGCCGCCCACAGAATGGCAACCAATGCAGGCGTTGGCATTCAACAGCTTCCACGACTCCGCCAGATAGTCCGAATCGTCCGGCAGATCCGCCGCCAAATCTCTATTCTTTCGCCCGAGATAGGCCGGCTCGCGCTGCGGAATATTCTGATATGGAAACTCGCTGTCATCGACGGCCGAAAAGTAATTCGCCAATGCCCGCGCTTCGGCGTCGTCCAGATTGAACCGCGGCATTCGCAGCACGGTTTCGTGTCGAATGACATACGGGTTCTTCAGAAACTTGTACAACCACGGCGTCTGCACTTTGGCGCCTTCCAGGTACAGCGGCGGGGGAGACATGGTCCAGGCCCAGGCGCGGTCGCCCTTCGACTTGCCCGTGCGGACAGATGCCAGCCGTTCGACCAGCCACTCGGCATAGGCTCCGCCACGGGCAGGCCGCATCGAATCGCGATCGATCTCTAAACCGTTGAACGACATGTTGCGGCTGGGCAGCAGAATCCGGCCGCCGACATTCAACGTATCCCAGAGCTGATAGGCAAAGATTTCGTCTTCCGGATACTCCTCTTCCAGATGGACATTCAACAGGCCGTGGAACCGCACGATCGGCTCTCCACCTTCACGAAACATTCCTGTTTCGCCGCTGACCGGTGGCTTCAAGGCGAGCAGGTTTTCAATGCCCTCGGAGAATTCTCCCTGGAGCGGTTTCAGGTCGGCCGCCAGCATGTACTGCGGATGTTCGGCCATCCAGGCCCGCACACTGTCCTGAAGCCTCTTCAGCCCAGCCTTGTTGGTGTCGGTTACACTGGGGTCGTCTGTTAGCTGAATAATTTCTGCCAGCGGCGCGTGTAGATCATCCATCAGTTGTACGTCATCGAGAATTGCCACCAACTTCTGTCCCGACAGCCATTTTGCGATCGCATCTTGCTGCTGCCGGAGTTGCTTTTTCGCAGCCTCTTCCGACGCGGGTTCGTCAGTGTAGACTCCGGCGGATTCGAGCTGTTCGATTACGCTTTCCGATCCAGCCATCCGAAATGCGAATCGGACGCGTAGAGGAGCATCTCGAAACACCCTCTCAATGCCGAATTCCTCAAGCTTGTCTTTGCCCTTCTCTTTCCCCTCGTTCGCCTTCTCAACTCGCTCAAATTCCGCCTTGATTGCCTTTGCTTCTCTAATAATCCACTCAGAAACATTAGCGAATTCAGAAAACGACTCGAGATTGATCGGCCCCCGTTCCGGGGCGGCGTTCAACGACTTTCGATGCACGACAAACCACTCGGCAATCTCGTCGGCCGAGTTGCCAATCAAATTGCCCAACGGATGTGGGCTGTCTGGCAATGCCAGCGCGTACGATGCCTGCGGCAGTTCCAGCATGTGGCAGCCGGTGCAGTTGTATTTCTCCAGCAGGAACTCGCCGTCGATTCTTGCCCGTGCTGCGCCGGTGGGTTGATAGACGTATTGTTCGGCCGGTGGCTCGGCAACCAGACCCAACACGAAGGTTGAGATCGCCTCGATTTGTTCTTCGTTGAACGGGAACTTCGGCATTCTCAGCCGTTCTTCATAGCCTTTGGTTTCAATCTTGCGATAGTCATAACTGCGCGGCTGACGCAGCTTCTGCCACAGAAAGCCTTCGCGGCGGTGATGCTGCAGGCCGGTGTACAATGATGCGGCCGACATCTCCCGATCTTCTGCTTCCGCCGAGGCAAACTCTTCTGCCTTGAGGCCGCCGGCCTTTGCGCTCTTGAGTGCCCGATCCACGCGGTCGTGTGTACTGGAACCGTCCGGCTCGCCGTGATGGTGCAAGTACTCTGCGATATGCTCCAACGCGAGTTTTGAGGTGTCTTTTCGGCCCCAGTCCTGCAGCGTGGTGCCAATGGGCCGTGCTCCCTCGAAGCCGGGAATGTCGTGGCAACCGTAGCAGCCGTAGCGGGAAATTGTCCGCCGTCCGACATAGTTCAGCTTCATTTGCTGCCACTGGTTGTTCGTCAGATTTTCGGATTTTTCGACGCCCTCGGGCAAAAGCAATTCGATTTCGTCGCCCTTGATGTTCGCTGCAGCGCCGGGGGGGTACTTTTTCGTTTTCAGGAAGTCTTCTGCCGGCTGGATGCCGATTGCCTTGGTCAGAAACAGCCGCACCATGTCGTCGAGCGGGTCGGCAACGACAGCGCTACGCTGGCTGACAACACCGTTGCGAACAACTTCGAGCGAAACGCGGCCCGCGGTCAGAGACTCCAAGTCCTTAGCAGAGTTGACCGCTTTGCCCTGGATCTTGCGGATTACGTCGCCAAACCGCAGTGCCGCCGGTTTCTCGTCCTTATCGATTGTGCGCGATGCCGGACTCAGCGGCATAACGCGAGTCACGCGAACGCCGGTGCTGCCTTCGGCGGAATCTTCGACATCCAGGCCAAGGTAGGGCGTCGCGACATACCGCTTGTATTCGACGGGGCCACCCTCCAGTAGGTAGGTTGCGATATCGGCCGCCGGATCGACGGTCTCTTCACCCACCTTTCGCGGAGTGAGGAACAGATTGGGCATTTTCGTTCGCGGATGATAACGCTTGGGATCGCGTAACCAGGAATACAACCAGCCAAATCCTTTCTGCCCCGCTTGCAACTTCGCGTGCACTTTGGACAGGTCGGGGCCGAAGTCGGCGTTAATTTCGGGGAAATCCTCGGCATTGAAGTCGGGGAAGTCTTTGTGCTTGTGGCAGGCCAGACAGCCTTGTCGCGAAAACAATTCCTTGCCGCGTTTGCCGTCCGGTTGATACGCTGGGTCGGGGGAATCCAACTCAAACGGCTGCGACTTGTCAGTCAGGTACTGTGCGATGGCCGTCAACTCCACCGGCATGAGCGCGGCAGCATGAGCGTCTTGCTGATTTGTGTTGCCGAAAAACTGCGGCATGCGTGTCGAAGGACGGAACCGCTTCGGTTCTTCGGTCCAGTATTCGATCCATGCGGGGGTCGTCTTTTTTGCAATGTACCGCAGCGACGGCCCCACTTTGCGATATCGTCCGGGGACCGTCACGTCCTTGAACGAATCGGCCAAACGGTGAACGTCGGCCGAAAGCAATGGACTGGGCGATTCACTGTCGGCAACCAGCAATGTAAAGAGGCGTGCTCGCGACTCGGCCGAATCGACCGGTGCCTTGGCCACTTTGCCGGCCAACTGACGGACCTCTTTGACCGCTTTCGCGTCGCCTTTGTCTTCGGAGAGTTCATTCAACAATTCGAGGGCGGCGGAGTTGTAGTTCGGTTCCAATCGCAGATCGGGGCCGATGGCCTCTTCGCCGTTGAAGCCGTGAATCTCGTGGCAACCGAAACAGCCGTACTTCTGAAGTAACTGGAAACCGCGATACAGTTTTGGCGCACTTGGCCCAAACTTGGGGTTCACGCCCAACTCAACCACGTCGTGGTGGCACTTCAGGCAGGATGCCTCCTGAAAGCGCTTGGGCAACATCGGGTATTCCCAGAAGTGGTTGTAGTGGTGGTGAAATTCTTTTTCCCACTCCTCTTCCTGGTGCGGATTGTTCGGTCCATGCTGGGCGTTGTTAAAGTTGGTGGCCGACCCCTGACCGTCGTGACAAATGGTGCAGCCGAAGGTTTGCACGGGGTGCGGGCTGGCGGCGGTGAGATACAGGTCCGGCCGCGGATGTGTGGCGTAGGGGTGCGGGAACTTGTTGGCGTCCACCCAATCCTGCAGGTCTTCCGAATCGACCTTGCCGTGCGGAAACATCGGCAGGTTGCCTGCCTCGACACGATCGATGCTGATATGACAGGTGCGGCAGCGGTCGAACCGAGCCGTCTTCGCCATTCCATTTGTAATCGTCAGTTCGGGCAGCCAATCGAGCTGAATCCTGTGAACGTTGCTGAAGCCGTCAAAAATCGGCCAGTCGAGCATGCCACGCTTGGCCCGCTGATAGCCATATTCCGGCACGATGGCGGCCATTGCCTCTTTGATCTGCATTTCGCGTGACTGCAAATTGGCCAGTTCAGCTTTTAGTTCCTCGACGCCTTTTCTGATGTCGTTCAGGCCGTCTTTTGCTGTATCAAGATCCTGCTTGCTCTTTTCGGCATTCTTCTCCAAGCGATTAACGGCTTCCTGGTCGGCGGTGAACTTGTCGAACAGGCCCGCCAGCGTCTCCGCCGACAATTCGTCGCGAACGCCAAGATCGTAATTCGCTCGTGAAACGTCGCGCTGGGCACGCCGACTGCGCGCCTTGCCTTCGGCACCCTTGTGTGTCAGTGCCAAGGCGGCGATCTCTTTTTCATGCTGCTGAACGATGTCCTCTTTCGCATCGACGCCTTCGACGGCATCCGCAATCTGGCCGATCAGCTTGGCCAAGTCTGCGTTATAGCCATCAGTTGCCACATCATCGAGGCCCGCCTGCAGCTTGAGGTAGTTCAGCTTATCGACCCTTTGCTGGTGGCCTCGCCATTCCGATGAATAGTCGTCGGCCATCATCCAGAACGTCACCGCGAGCAGCGCAAAGCTGCTGAGGGCGAAGACGATGTGGGTCGTTTTCAAATTGCGCGAGTATTTTTCGCTTGCAGGCATGTGTCCGACTTACAGCCAAATTGAGGGATGCAAACTTCACAAAGCCCACAGGCTGCGGCCTGTGGGATCGTTCAAATATTAAAGAAGTACTCTGGGATCGCGACGATGTATTTGAGGTTGAACGTCCACCGCAGCACCATCTTCAGCGGCAACGCCACCATCAGCAGTACCAGATTGGAGAACACCACAAATCGAATGAAACCCATTCGATGGAAAAACTTGCGGAATACGGTCGCCGCCATCAAACCGGGCAGAATCGCAAAATAGCCAAGCACCAACAAAATTCCGGGAAGTTCGCGGAGCAACATGTTGCCGGGCAATGCCTGGCCGAGCATGGATGTCCAGAACAAATCGGACAAGTTGACGTTATCCAACACGGCCAGCTTGTGCGGATCCCAGTACTCGAAAATTCCGAAGAAGTTCCAGTTGGGGCCACGCAAGAACGTACCCAATATGATCATCGCCACCCAGAGCGGCAGAAAACCGAACAGGAACGTAATGACCGAAAACTTGCGGTCGTTGAACGTGTAATATCCATTCCCTTTTTTGTTGAAGTCGATGTAGGGAATGGCCATCAGGCCGACCAGAATCACACTCGGAAAAACGACGCCCGCCAACCAGGGATCGTAATAAACCAACATCTCCTGCAGTCCCAGGAAGTACCAGGGAGCCTTCGATGGGTTAGGGGTTTTGGCGGCGTTGGCCGCCTCTTCCAGTGGTGCTTCCAGCACGATGCCCCACGCCACCAGAACGACTGTAATTAGCACCATGCAGATCAACTCGGCGTAGACGAGGTCGGGCCACACGAGCACCTTCTCGTTGTCTTCCTGCTCGAACAGCGGGCGCCCTTCGGCAATCCGCCTGTCGTTATCGTTGGCCCGCGTGAAGTAAATCCAGGTGAAGAAGGCAACAATGAACAGCATGCCGACGATGGGAACGTTATCCGGCTTGCCGACAATCTGCCGAAAATCGTAATCGGTAATCGCCAAACCCATCGACAACAGCGTGATGTTCAACAGCACCCAGGCAACGGTTGGCTTCACCCACCATTCCCGCAACCAGATCATCGCCACGAACAATACGGTGGATACTGCAAAGTAGCTGATTGGATCGGCAAGCCGATTCACCAGACCCTGCATAAACCCGGGCAGCTGAATGAGGAATGCATCGGGCCGGCTTGCACTGACGAAATGGGCCAGTGCAACCAACAGCAAAAGAACGCTGTACATCGCCCACGGGCCGGCGCTTGGGATATCCTGCCCGCCCAACGCATCGGGCAGGCGGAAGTGGTAACCGCGTTTGAACGAACGCACCGTCCAGTACGCGTTCATGCAGAACAGCAGCGCATACAGATAGCCCAGACCGTGAATCACGCCGGATGTTAAGTCGGGATGCGGATCGAGCATGGGAATGTCGTGCCTGCTGGCAGTTGCTGTCTGTCTGTTGATCCCGCCGAATGCAAACGGCGGGCTTTGCGCATCACAATGGTTGGCTGATGCCGCCGTCTTTTCTTACGCGCCAAAAGTGGACGGCGATCAAACCGGCCACCACCAATGGAATCGCAACACAATGCAGAATGTAGAACCGGTTGAGTGTCGCCTCGCCCACGAAACGACCACCCAACAACATAAAGCGCGCATCGCTGGCGTTGGTTATCAAATCGAACCCGCCAATATTCAAAATGGCCGCACCGGGACCTTCGTGCCCCAAAAATGGTGTTGCCCGGGCCATGTTTGACCCTACGGTAATCGCCCAAATTGCCAGCTGATCCCATGGCAGCAAGTAGCCGGTGAACGAAAGCAGCAGCGTTAGCACCAGCAGCAACACACCAATCACCCAGTTGAATTCACGGGGGGGCTTGTAACTGCCGGTAAGAAACACGCGATACATATGCAGCCACACCGTAATCACCATGGCGTGCGCACCCCAGCGGTGGATTTCGCGCATGATGCCCAGCGTGTTCACGTCGCGGAGCAGCAGAATATCCTGAAATGCCCACTCCAGCGTTGGCCGGTAGTAGAACATTAACAGCACGCCGGTAATTGTCTCGACCAGAAACAGGAAGAAGGTAATCCCCCCCATACACCACGTATAGGAAAGGGCGATCCCCTGCTGCTTCACGTTAACCGGGTGCAAATGCAGGAAGAAGTTCGTCAGCATCACCACCGTACGATTTCTGCGATCGTACGGAGCAGGATGCCGAAAAATGCTTTTCCAGATTTGTGAGTTGCGAATGTACTCGCCGACGGACATCAGAGATGCATGCTCCTAAGAACTCACACACACGACACTGGCGACACAAATAACACTGGCCGCCACACTACTACAAAACTACCAGGCCACCAAAACAACTAGGCCAACTCAATGAACGACTTCGCGTCTTCCCACTGACCCAACTCCTGCTGAAACTTCTGACTCTTATCGACTTCCAGCATGCCATCCGGCGCGATGCGGATGGCGGTTCTTTCGAGCGGCCGGGGAGCCGGCCCTTCGAAGTTGACACCGTCAATATAAAATCCCGACCCGTGACAGGGACACTTGAATTTTTGCTCTCCCTCCAGCCAGTTGGGCGTGCAGCCCAAGTGCGTACAGATTGAGAACAGGGCGTAGATCAGACTTTTGCCTTCATACTCGGTGTTGACAATCCACACACCGAACTCAGCTTTCCATTTTGTTGAGACCGTTCCGCCCGGATAGTCGCTGGGCGAGCCGACTTTGAACCGACTGGGCGGCTCGATCAACACGTTGGGCATCATGAACCGCGCCACTGCCAGCGAGAAGGCTGCCGTCGCAGTCGAGAAAAACGTCCATGCCACTGCAAACGGACTGGAGAACAACACCAGGGGAGCCATTAAGCACGCAACCAAAAAGCCGCGGCGTGGCACTTCGGACTTTGCAGCCGACTTTCGCTTCGCGGCCGGGTTGCCCCGAACCGGCTTCTTTGGACCGGCTGGAGCTTCGGCGGCGGATTCTGCAGTTGCCGCCTCTGCCTGCTTCGCCTCACGCATCGCCTTGAGCATATCCAGCGGAGACTGTTTTTCTCCAGTCGCCGCCGGTGACGTAGCCACAGCCGCCTTCTTGGGGGCAGGAGACTTTCCGGCCGCCTTCTTTTCCGGAGCAGCCGGTTTGCTGCCACCCTTTTCTGCCCTCAATCGGGCCAATATGTCTGATGTTGATTTTGGCTTGCCTGCCGACGGCTTCGCTGCAGGCTTGGCGGACACCTCGGTCGGTTCGCTCTCGGCAGAAGCCTCGGCTGCGGGGGCGGCTTCGCTGTCGGGCACAGCATCGGCGGCCGACGGAGCAGGCTGGCCGCCGCCGTCTTTTGCGCGAGCATCCGCCAAAATTTCTGCTGTTGTTTTTTTCTTCGCCATGTTTATTCCAACGTCACGCCTGCAACGCGACATTATCCCGGTGCAACCGATCGCCGATTTTTATCGGCATTCCGAGTTGAACCGCCGGGCAAAAGAGCCAGTGAAGCTACGATTTGGGAAACACAATGATATGGAACCGCTTAGCGCAGCCGTGGGCAACCGCTCTGTAACCACTCACGTGTTGAAATTTTGCCAAGATCGTCTCAGACTGGCAACCTTCAAATCGCAGTTCTTCGCAGATTTCTCAGAAGCAAGAAATCGGCGAAATCGGAGTTCTCAGCAGTGAGAAACCGCCTAGGGCTGTGTACCGCAATCGGTTTTCGGCAAAATGAACGCTCTTCCGCCTCCTGAGACAATCAATTGCCCAAACAAATCATCGAACAATTTGAACGCCTGATTCGCCGCGACCCCGCTCATCGAGGGTTGATTGCCGGCGAGGAAGAACACGGTCCGCTTTGCGCCGGTCATCTATGTGAAGCAGCCTTTCATCTGGCGGAGCATGCAACCCACGTTGGTCTGGTCACCGGGTTCTATGTTCCGCATGGCCAGCCGCCCGCGGCCGAAACCGACGGGCCGCCCGGAACACTTATGTTGGCCCGCGCTTTGGAATCGATCGGAATCGACGTGACAGTGCTGACCGATGAACTCTGCTTTCCTGCCGTCAAGGCCGCCGCTACCGCAACCGGATTCGATACCGAGTCGCTGGTCGTCTTTCCGTACGAATCGCATTCCTGGCTGCCGGAATTCTTTGCAACTGGTCGCGGATGCAACCTCACCCATCTTATTTCCGTCGAGCGACCCGGCCCCAGTCATACACTGGAATCGCTGCCGCAACAGCAACGCACGGCGGAACCACCGCTGGAGCATTTCTCCGATCTGGTTCCAGCGACATCGCAGAATTGCTGTCACAACATGCGCGGCCGGAAGATCGACGAACATACGGCCGACACGTATCGGTTGTTCGATGAGCTACTCAATTACCGGCCCGAGGCGAAGACGATTGGCATTGGCGACGGCGGCAACGAGATCGGCATGGGGGCAATTCCCTGGGAAGAACTGCATCGACGTCTCGATGGCGAACAGGCGGCACGCATTCCCTGTCGCATCGCAACCGACTGGACAATTGTGGCCGGCGTCAGCAACTGGGGAGCTTACGCGCTAGCCGCCGCCGTGCTGCTCGCCCGCCATGACGTCGAATTCCTGAGAGACTGGGACGCCGACCGCGAATTATCGATCATCACACAAATCGTGAAGCACGGCCCCGCCGTCGATGGGATTACGGCACTTGCTGAGCCAACTGTAGACGGTCTTCCATTTGAGACCTACATTCAACCTTGGAGCGGCATCCGTCGACTGTTGCGTTTTGAGTAATCGGTTGTCACGCAGGGACAGGCCGCTGGAGTGGAATTCGGCAAGTTGGTAAAGTAACCCAAACGGCGGTGTGTCAGGTGAGATTTCACCGACGCTGCCACCGCAGTCAGAGTTCAGTCACACAAAAAGCAGAACGTTGAAGGAGTGCGCCATGACCGGCTACACCGTCCACACCGGATCGAGCGAGAAGTTCACCGAAGGCTGGGATAATATCTTCAGCCAGTCGGGAGCAAAGAAGAAGTCAGCTTCCACCAAGAAGAAATCGGCAAAGAAAAAACCGGCTGCAAAACGCAAGGCGGGCGGCAAGAAGAAGAAGTGAGTTCGAGTCCGCCGTTCGGGCGCGACAGGTTCCGCCGAGCAGTGCGAATGGGCCTCTGTGATAAATGCGGGTTAATTATCCATCGGTCACGCGACGATATACATCGTGTCTGTTTCGTTCAGATGAAGCGGGAGTCGGTGCGTCTGGGCTTTTAACTCAGCCATAGACCACGATCACCGTTGAACTTATGCCGAGCGGCCATCGGATGTCGGCGGCAATCGGTCGACGTCGTGAGTTGCGAACAAGGAGGTTCCCGTGAGCGACGAGCAATTGGAAAATGTGGAAAACGAGCTGAAAATCTCAGACGAATACGAAGAGATTTGTAGCGACGAAGTGGATCGCGTGGTGGAAAGCCTGGAACAGCTGGCCGAAGGCGTTGCCAGTGAAAACATCCGTACGATGCTGGAAGAAGCCAGTCAGAGCATCTACGAATTGATTTACGACGGCGAAGAAGACGCCGAAACGGACGACTCGGAAGAGCTGGTCGCAACCGATGAGCCGCAGAGTGAAGAAGACGAAGGCTGGGCCGCCGAAGCTGCTTGAGGCGGGCATCCCCTCCTCAAAAATGGCGGAATCAGCCACGCAGTCGATTCCGCGATCCTGTTTGAATTACAGCTTCCGTCGAACCCATTCGGCGGAAGCTGTTTTTTTGGGGCCGTTGAGATATTGTCGATGGGTGCCACTGGCGCAGCGCGGTAGGCACTGGCGACACGCCAGTGGCACCCGATCCGCCGGACGAGGCGTAATGTGGCGAGAGCTTGTCTCCCCCTCTCCTTATCTCGATCACTCCTTTTAGCTCCCTCACTCCCCCTCTCGCTGCTCCGGTAGCTCGACCGTGATGGTCCGCGTCTTCAGGTCAACCTGCGTCACTTTGCCAATGGTGATTGTTTTGGCAAACGCCGCGACGTCCTTCACCGGTGAGATAACGAATACGGTTTTGCCGTCCGCAACGTCGTCGGTCAATTCGCGGTCTGCATCGGAACCGCCCAGCAGGATGTCGGCAATGCGATCGATTTCCGCGGTCGCCAATTGCCGCGTAACGACCACGTGGACGACATCGCCGGCCTTGGCCGCCAGATCAACAGGTGCCGTTTCACCGGTCGATGCGCCGGGAAGTAGTGCCGGTTTAATAATGCGCTCGGTCATCACGGCGTGAAACGCTTCGTCGGTTTTCGCATTCTGAAGTGCGTCGAGAACATCCTGCGCGTCGGTGAGATACGGCATCACCAGCTTCTTTTTTTCTGCGAGTACGCCGGGCGCCAATTCCACGTCGAACCGCGCCTTCGCTTGGCGGACATCGTTTAACAATCCTTCAGCCCAGGATTTTGGCAGCCATTTGCCCTCGACGCGCGCGAATTCAAACGTGCGCGGCTCGCCGTTCTTTGGCCGGATTTCTACCGTTGCAGTGTCGTCGGTTTCTTCGATGACCCGAATCGATGCACCGTCGATCATCTCCCGCAACATGCTGAAGGGGTTGTCGTCGCTGAGAAGAATCGACAGATCCTGCAATTGCGCCAGCGAATCGGCATCGAACCGCGCGAAGAACTTACGGCCGTCGAACGTTTGCATCTGTTTGAGGTCGGCTAAGTCGCCGCTGGCGACCGTTGCCAGCAGTGCTGCGAATCCGTCCCACTTCTGCGACAGTACGCCGTCGGCCGCCCACTCACTTTCGCTCAGCGCCGGGTGCGAGAGAATACTTTGCTTGCGAGTTTTCAACAGACCGGTTGAATTGTGAATCACGTCGGCCGTCTGCTGCCACAATTCGGGGTCCATGCGAATCGCAAACTCGCGGGCCAACCCGTTGATTTCCCGTTGATGGCCGGCGGGCAGGAATTCCCAGATGGCCTCCGGCCGGTTTTGTTGGAAGCCTTCGACGACCGCCGTCAACGCTTCGGCCGCGTTCGCCGGCGCATTTTTTCCATCGCCAGACTCGTCGGTGTTTGCCCCCGCAGCGGGTTGCCCGCTTTCAGTCTCGGGGGATGCAGCGTCGCCGCCACAACCGGGTACCCCCATCAGGCCAACTGCCAGGATCACCAACAGTTCAACTCGTCGCCGTCGTGTCACGCTTCGCCCCTCCGTAGCCCGGAATTTCCACGTGGCCGGCATCAACACCCGCAAGTCACAGGCAAGCAGATGCCGCCACTTAAGAAATACGGGCAAATACTCAATCGCTGAAATCATGTGAAAACGGCCAGAACAATCGTTTTCTGGCGTCCAGAGTCTGCCCGGAATCCCAAGATCACCAAAACCGTGCAGTCCGCATAACCGGAACTGCGGTGCCCGGTCGTGTGGAATCGCGGCAAATGGCGGCCCCGACTCTGGTGATTGCTGCGACAATGGCATTATGCTTGGAAGAAGTCGGAAACGCCACAGCGGTATGGCGGATTCGTTCTTGACATGGGTTTATCTCCATATAAACTTGAATAATACACTTGTCTGGCTGCTAGGTTGCGGCCATGCGCATTGGTCGAAACCATTCTTCGGCAATTCAGAGTCTAACAGCGCGTGCGGGCCGTATTTTGTCTGTGTCGCGTCGTCTTCGGGCGGCGAACACCACAAACGGTTCACGGTTCCGCACATCGAGGGTCGCCCACAAACGGCCCTCCCCACTCTCACATCAGGGGAAGAGCGATGGCCAGTTCATCCGGCAAACCAACCGCAGTGCATTTCAGTTTGATCTTCTTCGTGATGACAACCATCATCGCGAGCGTGATCGCCTACCTGATGTTTAAGGAGTACGACGAAACAAGCATTCGTCTGGCAAAGGCGAGTGAAGAGTTGAAAACGCAGAAGAAGGTTGCGCTCGATCGCGACGACGACATCCAGGCAATCAAGAAACGGCTCGGCATCAGTTTCGAGGAAGTGGGAAATGAAGAGACCCCGAATACCGTTATTTGGCAAGTGGCCGATGACACGCAGAAGTACGGTGGCTACCCGCAGGGTGCACAACTACCCACAGTTCACGACACACTGATTGAACTCCGCCGGCAGCTGGACCAGTTGCAGGGTGATTACAACAAGGCCATTGCCGACTTGAAAACCCGCGATGCCGAATACCTTGCCCTCGATGGAACTTACAATGGAAGGGAAAATGTCGCCAAGCAAGCTCAGGCCAATGCTGAGAAGCTGCGCGACACCGTGCAAAACACCCAGAAAGAACGGCTGGATGTGGCAGACACGTTGTATAGAGAGATTGTGGCTGAACTCGCCGCCGAAAAAGCCGATCATCAGCAGGACAACGATCGCGGCGACAAGCAAATTGCAGCTCTGAAACAAGAATCCAAGGATCTCATCGTCATCAACCAACGATTTCAGGAAAAGCTGGACGAAATGGAGAGGGTCAGCTTCGAAATCTCCGATGGCGAGATTCGCTGGGTCGATCACGTCAGTCGGCTGGTGTGGATCAACGTGGGATCGGATGACCGCCTGACCAAGCGAACAACTTTCAGCGTCTACAAAAAGGCACACCACGGCATCGGTCGCGGGCGAGGCGCTAATGGCGGCGGTGCCGAGGACATCAAGGGTTCCATCGAAGTCACGCGAATTATCGGCCCGCATTTGGCGGAAGCCCGTTTGCTCAACAGCGACATTTACGAGCCAATGGCTCCCGGCGATCCGATTTACACGCCACTGTGGAGTCCGGGCCGCTCGGAAGTCTTTTCGATCATCGGGTTCATCGACGTCGATGGTGATGGCCGAAGTGACCGAGAGTTGATCACCGAACACATCAAAGCGGCAGGTGCTCGGTTCGACAATGAAGTGCTAGACGACGGAACGATGATTGGGGACGGCATCACCGTGCAGACCAAGTTCTTTGTCGTCGCTGAGTTGCCCGACCCTTCGACCACGGCCGATGCCGACGAAAAGAAACTTTACGGCACGATCCTGAAACATTTCTCCGGCATGCAGAAACAGGCCCGTCAGCAGGCTGTGCGGAAAGTCAGCCTCGGAGATTTCTTGTCGTATATCGGCTATAAGCCGCAGCGAAGGCTGTACCGGCCGGGTGACGGAACGCCGTTCAAGTTGAAATCCGGCTCTCACAGCACGGCCACCGACGAGAGCATCGGCAACCGCGAGTCATCCGGACAGACTTCCGGAGCTTACTCCCGCAGCAAGCGGCTCAAGCAGCCCAAGTCCAGCGGCCAGACAAGCAAAGTCTTCCGCGGCGGCCGTTAAGATCGGGTCGGTCATACCGATAATCGACCAACGCGTTGAGTGGAAGAGCAACGGTGTTGGAAGGGCAACTGGGATGCCCTTCCACACGGGGCCAATGCGGCAGGGAGGTTCGTAGTGACCGCATTCATGCGGTTGGATCGCGTTACCGACCACCGTGGGCCAGATTGCTGACAACCGTGCGATCGAACCGGATAAATCCGGTCACTACGAACCTACCCCTCGCGCCGTACGCCGATAGGTTCACCACTCGGGGACAACGTGGCTCCCAGTTGCGACGATGTGGCCACATGCCTGCGCAACTCGACGGCATCGTCGGCCAGCGCCTCAAGTTGATTTCGCGACAGCGTAATTTCCCGGCACACATTTTCCAGGTCGGGAAAGAGTCCGCGCGACATGCGTCGCTGTGCCAGTTGTTGCGCCAACTCATCAACTTCGCGCCGCAACCCGCGCCGCAACCGCGCCGTGAATGCCATCACCAACAGCCCAGACCACAACAGGAAGAACAGACCGGCCGACACGTAGAAATCGATCGACAACATCGGCTCGCTGGTCGTCGGTGCGTCTTCAAGAAACGTCTTGAGAAATGTGTCGTAGAAGAAATTCTTGCCGACGCGAAACACGACGAAACCAACGTACGTGAAAAACAGCAACTCATACCACGCACGAACGTAAACCTTCGAATTCCTGATGGCGACGCGAGTGATGACATCATCGATGCGATGGCCGGCATCGTCGAGAAACTGGCCCTCCACCTGCGCCGCTTCTGTGCGCATGGCATCAAGCGACGAGCGGTCGGCCAACGCCGGGTCCAAGCGGGCCGAAGAGGCGTAACCGGCGACTACAAACTGCGACTCGCGTAGCAGGTCGTCGTCGAGGCCGCATGTCGAAAGCTGTTGCAACTGCGATTCGGTGTTCTGCTCGCTTTGTCGCGTCTTGATCCATCGCGCCCCCTGCACTGCACCAAGTAACGCAACCTGCAGCGAATTGCGCGCACGAAACAGCGACATCGAAGCAATCAAACTGCCCATGCCGTTGTACAAACGGAGCATTGATGAAAACGGGCTGAACCCCCAGTTTTCGGTCACGGTCGACAGGAGCCGTCGTTCCCACAAATGACGGCCGGTCTGCAGTTGTTCGCTGAGGCGGTCGGTCATGGCGGTGGTGAGTTTCTGCCGTTCCTCTTCGAGGGCGGCCTCCAACTGTTCTATTGCGGGCCACTGGCCGGCCAGTTGGTTGCGACAATGTTTCAATGCGGCGTCAATCAGATCGATGAGATTGGCGCGACGGATTCGCACTCGCTGCGACTGCGACAATTCGCGAGTCAGAACGTCGTGCAGGCGGGCGAATTCTCCCGTCGGGCGCCGACCTTCCTGTTGCGCGGTTCTCGCGCCGACCGAATCGACAAGAAACATGTCGGGAACGTTGTAATGTTTGGCCAACTGCTCCTGCCAGTCGTCGCGAATGTCCTGATCCAAGTCAGCATGCGTCTGCACGAACAGCAGTCGGCAACCGGTCGCAGCCTGTCCCAACTCATCGACAACGCGAGCCGAGCGGTATTTCTGTTGAGTCGATGTATAAATCAGCACATCGCAATGCGGGAGCAATTCGTGCAATCGTTCGAGATTGCTGCCGGGCGACTCGGTTTCGTTCGTGTCGGGATCGGGGCAATCGACGAGTACGATATCGCGCAGCAGCGGCGCATCGACACGGACGACATGGAAGTCGTCGGCGGTTAGCCCCAACGCTTCGGGTTCGGTTTGCGAATGGAGAATGAGAACCGGCCGAGTGGTTGTCGGGCGCTGCCGACCCACGGCCGTGCAGTCGTGGCCGATCAACGCATTGACTAGCGCGCTTTTGCCGGTGCCGGTTCCCCCGAATGTTGCCACGACCAACGGCGATTCCAGCCTCAGGCGCAGACTTTCGACGCGGGAGAGTAGACGTCGCACGAGCGCCGAGGCACGGTTCATCGGCCGCCACGGGGAATCGCAGGCCCCCCATCGGGTTAGCCGTGCGACAAGTTCATCGACCTGCGCCAAAAGTTCGAGTTGTGCGACATCAGGCTGCGACATGGTTTCCCGCCGGCCGGTATCTCGATGAACGACTCCGCGTGGGTTCGATCAGCAACACGTTCGACCGAACCATACACGGCATTCAGTCTAGCAGATGCCGGGCCTGTTAACCGGCCCTTGAGGAGAAACCGGCGTCACTTTCGGCTGTCGCTGTCGGCTCGGAGCGTTCGGCGTTTACCGTTTCAATTGATCCAGCGCCGAGGAATCGCCCTAGGAAACCGAACCGACCGCGGTACAGCAAAATCAGATATGCGGGGACGAGGATCGGGCGAACCACAAACGTGTCGAGCAGCACGCCGGCTGCCAAGGCAAACCCGAGTTGACGCATGGCGGCAAGCGACCCGCCAATCGCCAGCGACGCAAACGTCCCTGCCATAATCAGTCCGCAACTGGAGATGATTTTTCCCGTCTTCGATAACGCGACGGTCACACCTTCCACCTGGCCGTGCTGCAGTTGCTCTTCGTCGATCCGCGTCATCAAATAAATGTTGTAATCTTCGCCGACGGCGATCAAAATCGTGAAGAGAAACATGGGCACTTTCCAGTCCAGCCCCGCAAAGCCGGCAGGATCGATCGCCCAGAAAACGGCGAACGTAAACCCAAGCGTTACCAGGTAGCTGAAAAAGACGCTGGCAATCAGGTATCCGGAAATTGCGACCTTTCTGAGTAGCAACACCAGAATAAGAAAGACGACGGCAATCACCAAAACGTCGATCCGTATCTGGTCGGTGCCGGTGACGGTTTTCAGATCGCGGATGCTCGGCGTGGCGCCAATAAAGTACACAGCGGTGTCGTTGTTTGCCGTCAACTCATCGGGAAGCAGACTCGGTGTCTTGCTTTCGTCGGCCGCTTTGTCTGCAGAATTCGGCGGTTTGAACGCACTCTCCAGCCGTTCGAATTGATCGATGCTCTCGCGCGAAAAGGGATCGCTGTTAACAATAATATCGATCCGCGTGATGTGGCCGGCGAGGTCTCCCTTATCGCTGACATAATATTCCAGTCCGCGCCGACGCATCAACCGTTTTTGCGTAGCGCGATCCCACGCACCGAGTTCGGCCAAGTCCTTGTCGGCCTGCAATCCCAGCGGATGGGCGATGCTGCGGATGTCTGATATCTGCAGTTCATCCTTGCGGGCTTCGAGCCGATCTGTCAGCTCTTTGATGGCAACGCGGCCATCGCTTTCCCGAAAATCAACCCGTTGGTTTTCAATAAGAACGGTGATCGGTCCGGTTTGGCCGGCTGGGAAATGATCCTTGACCACGTCGGCGCCCACAACGCTCGCCTCGCCAGGCGGCAGTTCCGATAACAAACCGTAGCTGAGATTGCCGAAAAACATGATGGCTATGGCGACAAACGGCAGCATGACCGCAATTGTTGCCAACCAGACGGTTCCCGGTTTGGCCAACAGCAATCGACCGACCCGATCCCACACGCCGGCGAACCATTGCCGTCGCAGCATGCGGGCGATGAGCGACGTCGGTGATATCCAGCCGCTGGCAACGGAAATCCTTTCTGTGCGGATATGAGGCCAAAATGCCCAAGGACCGAACAGTCGCAACATGGCCGGCGCAAAGGTCAGCGACGCCAACAAAACAAAGATCAGGCCGAACGACATCGCCACTCCGGCCTGTCGAAACTTTCCGAAGTCGGCAAAGACCATCATGCCTATGCCGCACATCGTGGTGCCGGCACTGGCCGCGAGCGCAGCGCCGACTTTTGTGATGGATTGAGTTGTCGCCTCGTCGAACGTTGCACCGGCGTCGAGTTCCTCTTTATAGCGAGCGATGAGAAACATGCAGTAGTCGATACCGGCACCGTACATCACGACAACCGAATAGGTTTTGATGCCGGAGAATAAGCCGACATATCCGGCCTCGGCAAGCATCGACAGCAGGAGTAAAGACAGCCTCACAGAAACGGCCACCGTCGCCAATGGAATGATTACGAGCACCGGCGCGCGATAGATTACCAGCAGCAGGGTGATGAGAAGTATCAGCGTCCAGGAGTGGGTATCACTGGCGCTTTTTTCGGCGTTGACCTTCATGTCGCGGCCGACTGTTGCCGACCCACTCAAAGCGAGATCGAGGCCCGGCGGTTTCAGTAGTTCACTATGAAGTGCTCCAAATTCACCGGCCTCGTTGCCACCGACGAGCGTTTCAATCTTGCGAATGAATTCCCGGTTGTCCTTGATCAGGAACTCCGTCGATAGCTCGACACGAACCAGCGACGCTTTGTGGTCTTGGCTTTGCAGCAAACGGCCGATGGACGTGTCGCTGAAACAGCGGACGCGCTGGATAATCGAATCCGCCTTTTCGAGCGGCCCGCTCGGTGCCATCCACTGTTTCTGTGTGGCGGCAGCATTCAATTGTTGTTGGAATTTCTCGTTCCAATTTTCGACGGGAACTTCCAGATTGTCCAGTTGGTTCGCAATCCGCTGCGCTAACCCCGTCGATCGTCCGGTTTCGGGATCGGGATCGGTTTCGGATCCATCAGCCGGTGGGAACAAATCGAAGTGCCAGTCGCGCACCGCGTTGGCAACGGCGTCGGTCACTTCAGTAATGGACTCAAGCCGTAGCCGCTCTTTCTTCCGCCGCAATCGTTCCGCTTCAATTGCCTCCGCATCCGGCGGGTTCTCCTCGTCCGATTCCGCAAGCGGCAGTTCATCCTCTCCGAGCTTTTTCGGTTTTGTCGGCCACGGATCTTCAGTTTGCTGCCATACGGTGTTCAGAAGCTGGTTGATCTCGGCGTAGGTCTCTTCCGCATCTCCGTCGTCCGGCGTGACGGCCCTGGAAATGTCGGTGAGTGGCTGGATGAGTTCAATTCTCGGTCGGAGAATTGCGTCGATAAACGTTTGGTCGGTCTCGTACAGACCGTCTTTCCGATTGACGACGAGCACAACACTGCTGCCGAGCATGTCGTTGCTAAATGCGTCGCGGAAAACCGTTTCGGCTTCGCGGCTTGGCAGATCGTCGGGCAAATAAGAAAACTCACCGTCCTGGACGACGTCATCCCAAGCGGGAGCGACATACCGGACTCCCGCCAACACGAGAATCCAGAACACCAGCATGAGCGGCCAAAAGCGGGCGACCGCGCGTCCCAAGAAATGGAACATCTATCTCTCTGTGCCGTTTTCTAGGGGATAAAAGAAGAGGAGCCGTCTTCGGCGCGCTGGCTCTACAGAACCGTAACAATTATCGCAGCCAGCCAATTGCATTCAACCTAGCTGGCCGCGCGCAGTGCGTCAATGTTGCGGCGGTGCGGTCATCGTTAAGGGCGGGGATTCCCCACGCATTGCCATGCCGAATCCCCGGAGATTCTCCAAATTGAACCTTCAAGAGATCCAACGGCATCAGTCAAATGAACATGCGTTGATGGACATCGGCCTTGAATTGCCGTTGCGCTCTTGCCGAGGCTTACATTATCGCGTGGCAGTTCGCGACGACTGTAAGACGCCCAGTTCCAACATCGCCTCAACCAATTGACGCGCCACGGGGCCGGCAACACGGCCACCCGATCCGGCGTGTTCCAGCACGACGACAAACGCGACTCGTGGTTTCTGCGCGGGGACGTAGCCGGCGAACCATGCGTGATCGCCCTTGTTGCCTCCCGCTTCCGCTGTCCCTGTTTTTCCGGCAATCGCAATCTGCTGCATTCGCACACGTTTGTAACCGGTACCCCGCGGATCGGCGACGACCTTTTCCAGCCCTTCGCGTACACGCGCCAACGATGCTTCGGTCAGTCCATTGATCCGCTGCGGCTGAGGAGCGGACGGAAACTGGGAACGCTCGGCATCGCCAAACGACGGGCCGAAATCGCGGGCGACGTGCGGCGTGACCAAATACCCGCCGTTGGCAATCGCCGCCATCATCCGCGCAACTTGCATCGGAGTGACCGTCAATCGCGTCTGCCCGATCGCCAACCCCAACGTGTCGCCGGGATACCACGGGTGTTGTTTCTTGCTGGCATCGGCACGTGTTGAAGCAACCCTCATGTCGGGCGGAGCCGGAAGGTTGCCGCTTTTTTCGTCCGGCACATCGATGCCGGTTGGTTGTCCAAAACCAAATCGTCGCGCCCAGTCGACAATTGGTTCAGGGCCGACTTGTCGGGCGGCGTTGAAGAAATAGACATTACACGACTGAGTGATTGCATCGGTGAGGTCCATTTCCGCATGACCGCTGCCGCCGTGCCGGTAGATGTAACAGCGAAACCGATTCGGATTGTCGAGAAACCCCTGGCAGAACATCTTCTCATCGGGATCAAAGCGTCCACTTTCCATCAACGCGATTGAGGTGAGTGCCTTGAAGATTGAGCCGGGCGGAAGCGTCATCTGTGTCGAACGCGCGAAGAACGGGCGGCGCGGATCGGACATCGCCTCGCGCCAGCGTTCGGGGTTGGGAGAGACCAACAGATTCAAATCGAAACGTGGTGCCGAGACCGCTGCCAGGACCTCGCCCGTGTGGACGTCGAGCGCCACTATTGCCCCGCCACGACCGACCGGTGTGGGACCGGCGGGAGTCACGGCGACGGTGTCTGCTTCTACGGTTTCTGTTTCAGCAGAAACTGATGGCGGTCGGATTGCTTCGTCCAAAATGTATTCGAGGCGTTCCTGGAGCGGCAGGTGGAGAGTCAGCACGACATCGCGGCCAACGTGTGGGGGGCGGACGATCTGCGTGTCGATCACCTCGCCGCGGCGATTCGTAATGATTTTTCGTTCGCCCCGCAGTCCGCGCAGGTAACGGTCATAGCTCCGCTCGACACCCGTTTTCCCGGTACGGTCTCCCGGCAGATAATCGAGCGGGTCGCCGTCTGAAAACCGTTCCTGCCGTGATTTGAGTTCGGCATCGCCAATGCGCAACCGGCTTCCGATCAAGTGGGCCGCAACATCGTGCGCCGGGTAAACGCGGCGCGTGGAAACGCGAATTCGCAAACCGGGATAGAGTTCCGGATGGGCTGCAACTTCGGCTGCAACGTCGCGGTGAACATCTTCAAGCAGCGGGTGGTATTGCAACTCTTCCTGGATGATGACGGGTTCCGTCGCACCACGGCGTGGAGGTGTCGTCAGCGTGGTGAAGAGCGTGTTCCCAACAGTTTGCCACCATCCGTCGTCGGAATCTGGATCGGTGGTGGTGGTTGTGTCTGGTTCTTCGGTGCATAATCGCGCGCGCCGCTGTTCGACGCGGTCGATGATCCGTTCGACACGTTGTTGAATCTTTTGGCGTGTGGTCTGTAATTCATCGGTGGGAATGTCGGTGAGTTGAGCGAGCCGCGTCCACATGCCATCTCGTTGGCCTTGCGCGTTTTCTTCTTCGCGAACAACCCGCTGGCGATCGCGGCGATCGGATCGGCTGAGTTGCGATAACGCGCGATGCCGTAGCCAGTCTTTGTCGGCCGGCTGTTCCACCCAACGGTAATGCGCGTGAATGTCGTAGCGTTCAACATCGTACGCCAACACGCGTCCGTCGGACGATAGAATGCGGCCATCTCTGCTGGGAATGGCTTCGATTGTTTCTGTCGTCTGCTCGTACCGGTCGAGAATCGATGCCTGCAGCGCGCCTTGCACTTGCATTAATCGTGGCACAATGGCAAGCAACGGCAGGATAAATGCCGCACCCAGCCAGACGAGTCGAATGTTTGGGTTGCCGTCAACCTGCCACGGTCGAGCCGCCGAATCGGATGCCCGGTCGGTGTCGGCGAAGTCGTTGGAAGCACGATTGAGCATGGCAAATCGTTGTTAGCGGCAAACGGCGACTTTCAACGGAAAGCCAAACAGCTGCGGTGCAACCCACCGCAGTCATTTCGTATCTCAGTTAACGGGTGCCACTGGCGTGTCGCCAGTGCCCACCGTGTCGCACTGGCGACACGCCAGTGGCACCCAACCTGTCATTCGAAAACTGACCAATCACAAACTTAACGCTGTCAAAAACAGACAAGAACTTCAGCAAGACTCACATTGCAGGTTTCAGGAATAACGACCGCCCATCGCGCCACGCCGAAAGGAATCAGCTCCGACAAAACGCAGCAGCACACGCGCGACTCCGCCGTAGGTCACTCGCAATCCGGTAAACAAGGCCGCAGTGTAGCCCGCTCCACCGGCGGCAAGTGTGAGCAGACTCCGCCAGTCAACCGCTTGCCCCACGATGAGGCTACGCGCGGCAGACGACGAAACCAACACGACAAATGCCAATACGGCGCAGATCCCAACCGATATTGGTGGGTAATAGGGCTTTCGTCGCGGCAACATTTTTCGCACCGCGAAGACGGCGGCGATCGAACAGAACATCGTGACTCCCAGCGGTCCGGACGAAATACAATCGACCAGAAATCCAATCACAGCAGCCCAGATGATGGCCGACTTGTCTCGCTGGCAGGTCGCAGCCACCGACAGCGCCAACAGCAAGAATTCCGGCGAGACGCCGTTAAGCGACAACTCACTGTGCGCGCCCAGGTCCAACACAAAGCCGACATAGGCCATCAGGATCAATGCAATATGTTTCATGCCAATAGCCGCTTTCTTGCCAGATCAATTGGCCAGCTGCCGCGCCGGATTGAGCGATCGTGTCAGAATCTGAACGGTGTGCGAATCGATCTGTTTGACGGCCGGCTCCACGCGGATTTCCCAGTGTGAAGCTCCCGGTTTGAGATCGGCCTGAATGACCGTGCCGTAGAAAAACGGGAACGGCAGCGTGGAGTCATCGTGGTTGGTGTAGACTTCGTCGCCAACGCTTACCGCCTCGGTTGCCGGAACCAGTGTCAGTCGACAGAAATCTTCACCCGTCCCTTCGAGAATTGCGGTGGACGCGAACGTAATTCCGTTCGGAGTTTTTCGAGCAAGTTGTGCCATGCCGCGAAACTTCGGATCGGTTAGCGGTTGAATGGTACTCGTCCAGCGGCCAACCACGCCAATTTTGCCGACGACGTTGCGTCCGGAATAGATTGGTTGTCCTGCGCTGAGGCCTGCGGAAACTCCTTGATCGACGAGCGCCGCCACTTCTTCGAGCACCAGCGTCGATTCGCGAAGTCCATCGGCCGATCCCCGATCAATCAACGTTCCCGACCGCCACATCGCCGCCGACTCATCTCCCAGCACGGATGCCTGCAACAGTTGGGGGACGACCAACGGCTCTGCGGGCGAGCCGCGATACGGTGAAACCCCGTCGCGAACGGCCGCTGTTAATTTCTCGTTCAGCAAACCATTTTGTGCCTGCAGTTGTCGGTACCGCTGTTGCCATCCGCGGGCCTGAAGTTCGAGGTCGCGCATTCTTCGGTCGTGTTCAGCATCAGGGGAATGTCGCTCGCGCGCGGCGATAATTTTCGTACGGGCGACTGCAAGCAGCCGATGTCCGGGAAGCGAGGCATCGAAGACAATCGCGCGAGCCTTGTTGGCAATCGACTGCGGTACCCCCGTTAGCGCTAATGCCAGCAGGCATAACGCGATGGTGAGCGGGAACAGGATTCGGGACGGCTTGTGGGACATGTTCCAGTTCGGCCGGGCCAACGAAAAGCGGACAGGAAATCAGATATCGGTGTCGCCGGCATCGAGGCTGTCGCGCCACTGCGCCAAATGCTCCAGACAAATGGCCGTACCGCGGACTACTGCCGTCAGAGGGTCTTCCGTCACTCGTACGGGAATTCCTAGTTGCTCGTTCATCAGCAGGTCCAGTCCCCGCAAGAGTGCGCCGCCACCGGCGAGTACCAAGCCGTTGTCGGCCAGGTCGGCGACCAGTTCCGGTTTGCACTGCTCGATGACAGTCTTAATACAGTTGAGAACGGCCTCGATTGGCTCGCGCAGCGCTTCGCGTATTTCTTCGCTCGTCACAACGGCCTTGCGCGGCACTCCGCTAATGGTGTCCAGCCCGCTGACATCCGTCGTCAATTCCTGATCGAGTGGGAACGCACTGCCGATTTTGAGCTTCAACTGCTCGGCCGATTGCACTCCAATTCGTAGCGAGAAATGTTGTTTCATGTATTCGACGATTGCCTCGTCCATCTCGTCGCCGCCGATTCGGATGGAGCGGCTGACGACGGTATCGCCGAGACTGAGGATTGCGACTTCGGTTGTGCCGCCGCCAATGTCGCAGATCATGCTCGCCATTGGCTCGGAAATTGGTAACCCAGCGCCGATGCCGGCGGCCGTCGATTCGGTGATCAGATACACCTGACCCGCGCCCGCGCGTTCGGCACTGTTGAATACGGCCCGTTTCTCGACCGGAGTGATCCCCCCGGGTACGGCGATGACGACGCGCGGTCGCAATCCCATCGATTGCCGACTCGCCTTACGGATAAAATAGCGGAGCATGGCTTCGCAGAGTTCAAAGTCGGTGATGACGCCGTCTTTGAGCGGACGCAGCGCGATCATGGAATCGGGCGTGCGGCCGAGCATTTGCCGCGCGAGTTTTCCAACGGCCGTCCCTTTGCCCAACACCCGCCGCGTTCCCTTTTGCAGGGCAACGACCGAAGGTTCTTCGAGCGTAATCCCCTCGCCCTGGATGGCGACCAGTGTGTTCGCCGTCCCCAGGTCGATTGCCAGGTCGGGGCAGAGCCATTGCCGCAGCCGATTCAGCATCCGTGCCGTCGTCGGTTCTTAAAATAAGGGCATCAGAGCGGGCAACGGGCCGTAACCGTACGGCCCACTCGATGTTACGGCCCGAAAAGCCGGGCAGAGAGCGGGAATTTGTATCGCGGATCGCGTTTTCGTGCAAGATCGCGTTTTCGTGCAAGACAACAGGTGCGAAGGGCGAAAAGCGGGTCATGGGATATTTCCAAGCATGGGTGGTGGACGGTTCGTGCGGGATGAATCTCAGATTCATTTAGCCGCCCTGCTTGCGGGGCGTGTCCGTCAAGCGGCGTTTGGCAGACACGGCGGGCAAGCCAGCCGGCGAAATGACGCGGACAAACTACCACCTTCGCCGGCAGAATCGTGACGAATAACTGGCTGGACCGGGATTTTAGGCGTCTGTGTGTTGAATCACTGCCGCAAAGTCGCTAATCTTCTACGTTTCGGTCTATATCGGTGTTGGGAATCGTCCATCGGGGATGACAACGGCGCCGGTTAGTTGGATGTGCGTTTCGGCTTTGTTCACCGCCGACTCACCATCTGACCAGAGAGCACAACCTGTTAAGTGGCATAATGTTACAGAATGGACCTGGGCGTTAGGTACTGCAATTTCTGATTAGGGTTTTAACGATGTCGGTAGTGCAGAAAACTTTTATGGCGAAGAATGAGACGGTCGAGCCGGGTTGGCTTGTCGTCGATGCTGATCGCTGGATTGTCGGCCGGTTGGCGACACAAATCGCGACTGCCCTCATGGGGAAACACAAGCCGTGTTACACTCCGCACGTTGATTGTGGCGACAATGTGATCGTCCTCAATGTGGAGAAGGTTCGCTTTAGTGGCAGGGATTTGGCCCATCCAAGGCATCCCTACTTCACCCAGAAGATGCTCGACAAAACCTACCAGCGATATTCGGGATATCCCAGCGGTCAGACGATTACGTCGGCGGCCGATGTCTGGGAAGCGAAGCCCGAGATGATTCTGCACGAGGCTGTCCGCCGCATGCTCCCCAAGAGCAAGTTGGGACGGGCGATGCTGAAAAAGCTGAAGTTGTATACTGGCGGAGAACACCCGCATCAGGCACAGCAGCCGCAGGACTTTCCAGACTATTTGCTCAGCTAAT
>CAUZOL010000019.1:0-42195 GCA_963581435.1 Planctomycetota bacterium | reverse complement strand
CGGAGTATATAGCATTTCACAACACCCTTGCTTCTCCTCAGCAAGCGGTGAAAACACCAATGCTCCAATTATTCCAAGTTACCCAGTGTGGCGCAATCGCCCTGATTGCCGTGTCCTTTTGGTAACGAATGATCCCAGCACCCCATTACGCAGACAGCACTCGAGTTTGCATCCTCGAAATGTGCTTTGGCAAGGCCGCACCTGAATGACTGCTCGTCACAGACAGATCAAAGTATGGTAATGTTTCGTTGCGACCGGTATGATTGCTCATCGACCCAACAGGCAACGGTCGATGGTAATCATTGGTCGTCCGGCCTGAGATAGTCGTTCAGAGACTGTCAACACAGCCCCGCGAAGGAACGGCATGCTTACCATTCGAGACCCGAACAACGATCGGAACTGCCAGGGGTTTGCCCGGCGCGAGTTTCTGAAAATTGGGGCGCTCGGCTTTGGTGGTTTGGGCCTGCCGTCGCTGTTGGAAGTGAAGGCGCGTGCGGCCGAGGCGGGCATTCCGGTGACGGGCAAATCGGTCGTGTTCCTGTTTTTGCAGGGCGGGCCGGCACACATCGAAATGTTCGACCCCAAGCCGGAAGCGCCGGTCGAAATTGGCAGCATCACTGGCCACGTCAGCACGAAGTTGCCGGGAGTTCAGTTCGGCGGAACATTTCCCCAGATGGGGCAAATTGCCGACCGGTTGGCCGTCGTTCGCTCGTACGCCTCTCAGAACTCGGGGCATACTTACCAGGCCGTTGCCAGCGGTGGCAACGAGTTGAAGGCGACGATGGGCGCGTTATACGCCCGGGTGGCCGGCACGACCGAAGCAAAAACCGGCATGCCAACCAACACGCTCATCCTGCCCGAAGCAATCCAACCCGATCTCAAACTGGGAAAGAACTTTGAGACCGGCGCACTGCCCACGCTGACGGCGGCCGGGGAACTCGGACCGAATTTCGCCGCGTTCAACCCCACCGGCGGTGGGCAGTTGCGGCAGAATATGGAACTCAAGTTGCCGCCGGCGCGATTCGACGACCGTCGCTATCTGCTCAGTCGGCTTGATCGCATTCGCCGACAAATCGATGCCGACGGGCTGCTAGAGGGCGTGGACAAATACCAGCAGCAGGCGTTCGAGGTAATCTCCCGCGGCGTCGCCGACGCATTCGATTTGACGCGAGAAGATGCAAGAACAATCGCCCGCTACGACACCAGCCACCTCTTCACCAACAAAGAGGTGCAACGTTGGGGCGACATGCGGCGATCGAGTAATTTGCTTGGCAAGCAAATGTTGCTTGCGCGGCGATTGTGTGAAGCGGGCTGTGGTTTCGTTACCGTTTCCGACTGCGGCTGGGACATGCACAGCAATGGCAACAGCCCGAAGCACCTGGGCGGCATGTGGTGGTTGGGGCCGCAGGTCGATCACGCCGTCGCGGCATTCGTGCAGGATGTTGAAGAGCGCGGACTGACCGACAAGATTCTGCTCGTGGTGACTGGCGAAATGGGACGCTCCCCGCGCATCAACCGCAACGGCGGTCGCGACCATTATGGGGGACTAACCAGCCTCGTTTTCGCCGGCGGCGGTTTGAAAATGGGGCAGGTGATCGGCCAATCCGATAACCACGCCACCAAACCGGCCACCACCCCCTATTCGCCCAAAAACCTGCTCGCCACGGTCATGCACACGCTGTTCGATGTTGGCCAGTTGCGAATTTCCAGCAGCGTGCCTCGCGATCTGATTCGCATCACCGACAGCACCAAACCGATCGACGGTCTGTTGTAGAACACCGTCTCGGCTGAACTCTTCGCACCAGTCGATGAGGAATCAGTTGTCGATTGCCTCGTTTTTCCTTTGACCACGACTACGCGAACCGGCTACGCTAGAAGTGGTGCCGCAGTCATTTCATTTTGCGTGGCCGCAAGAGTCACCCGAAGCGTAAGCGAAGAATGCCGAGAATGGCAGCTACGTCCTCGCTTACGCTTCGGGTTGCGATGCGACGAAACGATTTCCAAATTGAACATTAAAAACACACAGCACCGACTCGATTCGGGGAAGCAATGGGTCTTACGGTTGACGATTTTTGGGCAGCATATCACCGCGCCAGTGCGTGCGCCGGACGCTCGGTGCAGATTTGTCGTACGCTGGAATCCAATGGCGATTTGCTGCGGCTACTTGATGAAATCGCCGTCGATGAATTGCAGCAGGCCAGCGAGGCAATCGATGCGATTCGATCGTATCTGGTGCCGGCCATTCCCGATGTCGCAGCCTTCGGGCCGGCGATGGCCGCTTCGTGGCATCATGCGGTTTACAATTGCTTGGGCGATCTGCTCCGCGACATCATGAACATTGTTGGTGCGCCGCCCGAAGTGAACTGGTACGCCGGCACCATGAGCGAGGAGCAACGCGACAAGGAACTGCTGAAAGTGGGCGATCGGCTGGTCCCCATTCGCGAATTCGTCACACAGCGTTACAGCGGTGTTGAGGACGAATTGAAGCGGGCGCGTTGCATGCTCTATAAGGAAATGTCGATTGCCTGGCAAGCCTACAATTGGGAATGCGCGATGGGCATTAACGCCGAGCCGCCCACCGTGGGCGGGGGAACGGCGGTGATGACTTCGCACGGCCCCGACTTCCGCTCGGTCATCTGGAACAGCAAGTCGTTTTCCTTCACGCGGCTGCAATCGCGAGCGGTGGCGTTGTTGTGGGAAGCCTGGGATAACGACACGCCGGAAGTGGGCGAGGACCACATTCTCAATTCATTGCAGATTGAAAACCAAGCCCTGCGCGACGTGTTTGCCAACCACAAAGCGTGGGGAACCATGATCGTCGCCGGTGAAACTGAAGGATCCTACCGGCTCGAATCGTCGGCGTAAGCCGCGCGAGATGCACAGACCCCGCTTGCGGCACTTACGCGTTCACATCGGGCTTCTTCCGCACGACTTGCACGATGAGCGCGAGCAGAATGAAACTCCCCATCCCGGCCATCCCATACGTCTTGAACGGACTGGCGCTAATGCTCCAGTAGCTGCCGAGTGCCGCCATTCCCGCGGCGATGCCCATCAGCACGTTCCAGACAATCCTCTTGCCTCCCTGCGGCAGATTCTCGCCCATCAGGCTTTTGGAATTCATCATGAAGAAGAACGTGCAATAGGCAATTGGTAGCAACACCATGCCGAACATCGACGTCGGCACCGCCAGCCAGAGTCTCGCATCACCCGCCCAGTAGAACGATCCAACAGCTCCGACCACTGCCGCCAAAAAACATCCGAGCCGATGTGGCATCCCTTCCGATTTCAGTCCCAACATCTCGCAGATGACGAATCCATTGATCAACATCAGAATGATGATGGTCGAAATCGCCATTCCGAGTACGCCGACGCCGAAGATGTATTGAGCGACCCCCTTGTCGGTCAATGGTGCGAGCGAGCCGGCCAAATTGAAAGCGTCGCGTTTGACGAGCATCGCGGCCAACTCGCGGTCGGCCTTTGGCAATTCAGCCCGGGCGCTGGCCAATTCTGCCTTGCTTGCGTCTGCCTTCTCTTTGTCTGAACTTATTGCGTCTGCCGTTATCTTCTCAAGCCAAACGGCTCCCTTTTCTTCCTTCAAACGCTTGTCTAACAACTTGTTGAATCCACCGACCAGATTCTTCGCCGGCTCGACGGCGTTTCCGGCACCGTCTGTTCCGTCTACTAAGCCAGATGCAGGCGTTGCGTGAAACTGCGAAGCAGACGCGATGACCACGCAACTGGTCGCCAGCAGGAACGGGATGAACAAGCCGGTTGCCAGATCGAACACGGCCAAACCACGAAAGTCGCGGTTCCAGCCGCGTTTCATCATCGAATAGGGCAACAGGAACGTCATGTTAATGCCGACAGCGGTCGCGGCGGCCGTAATCATCACCTGCTGCTGTTGACCGACGATCTCCGTTTTCCAGAAGCTCGCATATTCGCCGGACGACGCCAACACGCTGCCGAATTTCGCAGACGGCTCGAACAGTTGGCTGGGATTCGGAATAAACCCGCTGAAGATCGCGCCCCAATCGAGCAGGCCGCCTTTCATGCTCATCGCAACGACGACGCCAACGAAACTGATGACGACAACGCCCACCATCACTTTCAACAACACCTCGAACAGCTTGATGCCCCAACTGCCGGAATCGTAAAACCACACCACAATTCCAGCGACGGCAAACAGCAGACCAACAATGATGATCTTGCTGCCACTTTCCGACAGAATTCCCGACGAATGGAAAAACACTGCAGGCCCGAAAAAATCGGGCGCAAGGTTTTGGCGAATGGCCGCCGTGCCGAGCGCAAATTGTGGCATGCACCACACCAGATTGGCCATCAGCGTGGCGATGGCCCAGCCCCAACCCAACACGGGATTGATGTGCTTGTTGATCGCGTCGAACGGGCGTTCGCCGGTCGAAAGCGACACATAGCCAATCGCGCTGAGCATGATGATGCCGAGAATCATCGCCAGCGGTTGCAGCCACATCAGGTCGTAACCGGCCAGCACGCCCAGATACAAACTTCCCGCCAACGATCCGCCGCCCAACGTAATGGCACCCTGCAGCCAACCCGGACCGGAAAGCCGCGTGTACGCCAGCAACTTCGCCACTGTCCCTTTCGACTGCGCCTGCAGAATCACTTGCCGATCTTGCTCGACGGCCGACGTCTCTTCGCTCATGGTGGTCTTTCAACAGTTGGATCGTGAAGCTTGCGGCGACACATAAAACTCAATCTTCTGCGACTCAACAAGTCGCAGAAGATTTCAACATGCTCCCAAGTCAATGCCAGAATTTCCACCAACATTGGCGTATTCGGTCAACGATTGCAATCTTGGATCACGCGAAACTCAACAGATGTCACTGCGATGCGTTGCATCGCAGCTGCATGAGATTGTCACCGCTGGCAAACGGTTCCGCCATGTGACACAATGAAGGCCGCTATGTTTCTTGTCGGCCTGGGGCCAATTCGATAACGGCCTGACAGAATCATATATCCGATCCGCTGAAAGGGACTCCCGTGATACGCTCCGCACTCATCTTCTCGCTGTTGGTTTTCGCAACTTTTTCTCAATCGGCCACCGCCAGTGAACCGGCCCGGTTATCGCTCAAACCGAACGATCGCGTGACCCTCATCGGCAATACGTTGGCCGAGCGGATGCAGTATCACGGCCATTGGGAAACGCTGCTGCACGCTCGCTTTCCAAAGCACAAGTTGGTGGTGCGGAACATCGGCTGGTCGGCCGACGCAATTGCGACGCGGCTGCGTTCGCAGGACTTTCAGGATCACGGACACACACTGTTCGATCACAAGCCCAACGCAATCATCGCCTTCTTTGGATTCAACGAGTCGTTTGCCGGTCCCGAGGGACTGCCGGCGTTCGAGAAGAAACTGGAGACGTTTATCGGCGATATCTGGAAGTTGAAATACGGATCGACAACGTACGCCCGCGGATCGCAAACACCGAAGAAGCAGGACGGCAAGGGCAAGGTCGAGCAGACCCCCACCATCGTTCTTGTATCGCCCATCGCTCATGAGAATCTCAATCGACGGTCACTGCCGGACGGCAAAGCGAACAACAAGAACATCAAACTCTACGCCGACGCGATGGCGAACGTCGCCGCCAAGAACGGTGCGATGTTCGTCGATTTGTTCGCACCGACAAAGAACGCAATGCAGAAGGACAAGAAACCGTTCACGATCAACGGCGTGCATTTGAACGATTACGGTTACAGCCAACTCGCGCCCATGCTCGACAGTGGACTGTTCGGCGCTTTTCCCACATCGGTCAAAGCCGACCTGCAGGCACTTCGCAAAGAAGTCAACGAAAAGAACCTGCAGTTTTTCTACGACCACCGCGCCATCAACGGTTTCTACATTTTCGGCGGTCGCAAGAAACCGTTCGGCGTCGTTAACTTTCCCGGCGAATTCAAGAAGCTGCGAAAGATGATCGCCCGCCGCGACGAACGCATCTGGACGGTGGCACGCGGCGAAGACGCTTCGACAAAAATCGACGACAGCGACACAGGCACGCTGGACCCGATCAAAACCAACATCAAGTTCAAAGTGGAAATTACGCCATCCAGCGAAGCACTTAAGGCATTCAAGCTGCCCAAGGGTTACGCGATCAATCTGTTCGCATCGGAAGAGGACTTCCCCGACCTGAAGAACCCCGTGCAGTTCACGTTCGACGCGAAAGGCCGACTGTGGGTTTGCACGATGGCGTCGTATCCCATGTATCTGCCGGGCGTGCCGGTCAATGATAAGATCCTCATTCTGGAAGACACCGACGGCGACGGCAAAGCGGACAAACAAACCGTCTTCGCCGACAAGCTGCATCTGCCGACCGGTATCGAGTTGGGCGACGGCGGGGCGTATGTCGCGCAACAGCCGAATCTCATGTTTCTCAAGGACACCGATGGCGACGACAAAGCCGACGTCCGCAAGCTTGTACTACACGGTTTCGATTCGGCCGACTCACATCACTCAATTAGCGCATTCGAATGGGGACCAGGCGGATCGCTGTATTTTCAGGAGGGTACGTTTCATCACACGCAAGTGGAAACACCCTACGGACCTCGGCGTGTGAAAAACGCGGCCGTGTTCCGCTACGAACCGCGCACCGAAAAGTTCGGCGTGTTCATCTCCTACGGTTTCGCGAATCCGTGGGGACACGTCTTCGATCGCTGGGGACAGAACTTCGTCGCCGACGCGTCGGGCGGAGCAAACTACTTCGGAGCAGCTTTTTCCGGGCAGGTTGATGATCCGTATAAACACCCTGGTTTGAAGCAATTTCTCAAGAAGCAATGGCGGCCGACTTCCGGATGTGAAATCGTCGCGAGCCGCAACTTCCCCGACGACACTCAAGGCGACTATCTGCTGAACAACGTGATCGGTTTTCACGGCGTGCTGCGGTATCGCTTCAAGGAAGACGGTTCTGGTTTCGCAGCTGACCCGGTGGAACCGCTGTTGCAATCGTCGAACACAAATTTCCGCCCGGTCGATTTGCAGTTCGCTCCCGATGGAACGCTGTACCTGTGCGACTGGTTCAATCCGCTGGTTGGCCACATGCAGCATTCAATTCGCGATCCCAATCGGGACACCAATCACGGCCGCATCTGGCGCATCCGCTACACGGATCGCAAGTTGGTGAAGCCGGCGAAACTCGCGGGCGAGCCGATTGCCGCTCTGCTCGACCAATTGAAAGTTTACGAAGACCGCACGCGATTCCGCGCACGTCGCGAACTGCGGCTGCACGATTCGGCGAAGGTGGCTGTCGGCGTCGAAAAGTGGATTGCCGGCCTGGACAAGAAAGACGAAAACTATCAGCACCATTTGCTGGAAGCGTTGTGGGTCAGTCAGCATCACGATCAGGTGGATGAAGCGTTCCTGAAACAACTGCTGCGTTCGCCCGATGCCCGCGTCCGTGCCGCCGCTACGCGGGTGCTTTGCTACTGGCAGGGTCGCGTCGAGAAACCGTTGGACTTATTGCGAACACAAATCAACGACGAACATCCCCGCGTTCGCCTGGAAGCGATACGGGCGCTGAGTTTTGTCCAAGGCGACAGTGTGCCGCAGGCATTGGAAGTCGCCGTCGAATCGTTGATTTACCCGCAGGACGATTATTTGAAGTACACACTCAACGAGACGATGGCGACGCTGAATCGGCGAGTGAAGGGGAATTAGCGCGGAATGCTCGTTCGATCCCACGGGCCGCGGCCCGTGGGCTTTTGTGTATTGGGCGCGTTTGAATTATTGATTGAATCGATTGGCGTTGTGGGTGTTATGAGCGTTAAGAGCGTTAAGAGACGAATTATCCAAACCGTTGTCGTTGCGATTGCCGTGAACGCAGTCGCCGTCCTACCGGTGAGGGCCGACAGTGCAGTGCCCGCGATTATGAACTTGCTCAAGAGTGGGAGGCTTCCAAAAGAACGGCTCGGTACGGTTGTCGAATTGGTTTGCAAACAGGGCAACGCCGAAGATTTGGGATACATTTACGAGCAAACGCTCAAGTCCGATGCATTCACCAACAGCACTCGCGTTTCGGCATTAGAGAATCTGGCAAAAGCGACGATCAGCCGCAAGGTGAAACCCAAGGGTGATCTCGCGGGACTTGCCAAGTTGATTCGGCCCGGCGCAGCGAAAGAGCGTCGCGGTTTACAGATTGCTGCGATGAGGCTGTGCGGCCTGTGGAAGGTGAAGGCAGCGTCTGACCAACTTCAGCAAGTCGCCTTGAGTGAGACTGCCAAGATCGAACTCCGACGTGCTGCCATCGATTCACTGATGCAGGTGGGCGGAAAAACGGCATTGGCAACGGCCGAAAAACTTGCAGGCTCGAAATTCCCCAAGCCACTGCGATATCTTGCGGTCGCCGGCATGGCCGAACTCGATTTGGACAAGGCAACATCGTCGGCAGTTGGTGTGTTGCAAGAAACGAAGACCGATGACGATCCTTCGGCGCTGTTCGCGGCCTTTCTCGATCACAGAGCGGGTCCGGACAAATTGGCAGCGGCCATTGCTTCGGCGAAAATCCCCATCGATGCCGCCCGGCTTGGTTTGCGGTACATGTATTCCATCGGGCGCAGCGACGCGGCGTTGTCGGCGGCGCTTTCGAAAGCGGCCGGCATCGATCGTGACGCCAAGCCGTTGACCGAAAAAGAGATTCAACAGCTGTCAGGCGAAGTGCTGACGAAAGGCGACGCCAAACGCGGCGAAGAGGTCTTCCGGCGAGTCGACGTCAGCTGCATGAAATGTCATGCCATCAGCAAAGCGGGGGGAGATGTCGGCCCCGACTTGAGCGCCTTGGGATCGAGTTCCCCCATCGATTACGTGGTCAAGTCGATCCTGTTTCCCAATCAGGCGATCAAAGAGCAGTACCGCGCTGCGGTTGTTATTACCGTTGAGGGAAAAGTTTTCACCGGGATTGTGAAGGACCGTAACGGCGAGCGAATCGTGCTCAAAGAGGCAACCGGCCGCGAGCGGACAATTGCCATCGACGACATTGAGGAAGAGGAAGAGGGAAAGTCGCTGATGCCGCAGGGATTGACGAAGTTTCTCTCGCATCAGGACTTGGTCGATCTGGTGCGATTCCTTTCGCTGCTGGGTAAGCCCGGGCCGTATGCCATCCGCACGACGCCCACCATTCAGCGCTGGCGCACGCTGCGACCGGTCCCGCGCGAACTGCTCAATACAGTTCCGGATGACGCATCGTTTCCCCAGGCCGTTCTCGAAAACGAATCACTGGTTTGGATATCCGCCTACGGAATGGTCGAAGGCACGCTGCCACTGAATGAACTTGCCACGCAAAGCCGCAGCACCGTTCTTTACTTGCAGGGCGAAGTCAACGTGACGGAAACGGGGCGGGTTGTTTTCCGTCTCAATAACGCGGATGGGCTGCACGCCTGGATTGATGATGAAGCTTTCGGATCGGAGTCATCCATCGAAACAAACCTGTCGCGCGGACGACATTTAATCACGTTGCGGATCGACACGAAAAAACGAAACTCACGCGAGTTGAAAGTCGAAGTTGTCAAAGCCGAAGATTCCGAGGTGGAATTTACGGTCGTTGGCGGTCGTTAAAACGAACCTTTCGATTGCACTAGTTTTCGTGAACCAATCCGTCACATTTCGCGTTTACAGGCAGACGGGGCGTACATGGCGGCCGACAACAACTCGAAAGGCGCGAATCGATGACTCTGCCGGATGAACCGCTCAAGGACGCATCGCACGAGACAAATCTGCTGCCCGAAGGTCTCGTTGGTCGCCCTTTGAGTCCGCCCGATACCGATGAACCGCTCGACTTGGATGAGTCGAATGCCGGCTCGGCACTTGGGCGCTTTCTCGTTTACGGTCTCTCGCTTCCCGAACGCACCGTGCGCAGCACCGTCTGTCTGGCGGCAGGGGCCGCAACCGAAGCGGCCGCGTTCCTCGTGCCGCAAGCGTTTCACGATTCGAAGACCTACGAACTCGTCGTGAAGAATTCGTTGAAGTTTCTGACGACAGAAATCGGCGGCGTGGCTGAATCGGAAACCGAAAAGAAGACGCCCGACGATTTCATGGCACGCAAAGCGGTCGGCAACTTCGTCGATTTGGCTGGCCTGGCAACGCTTCACGTTTCGCCGGTGTGGTTCATGGCCATTCTCAGCGACGTTGCTTACGGATCTCAGGTGTATGTTCTGGAACTGGCGAAGGAGTTGAAGGAGCAGGGCCTGATCGACGACACCTCGACGATTCACCACGTTGACGATGTGCTGGAAGCCATAAAGAAATCATCGGGTGAGGCGGCCGGGTTATTCGACCGGCCTCCGCTTTCAGTTGAGCAGTTGAAAGAATCGCTCGACAACACGCGCACCGCCATCAAATCGGCCGACTACACCCGTGTACTCCCCGAAGCGGAATTGACGAAGTACTGGAGCGAAATGCGGGAGGTTGCAGCAAAGGAAGATGTGAGCCTGCTCGGAGTCTCCGGCGCATTGACCATGCATACGCTGGGAAAAGTGAGTACCGTTTCCGCCGGTGCGCTGACCGGTGTGCGGGTGGTCGGCGGACTCTTCAGCCGCCACGTGGTCGGCCATTACATGACGTCGCTGGAATCCGTTCGGGAACGCGGTTTCTATGAAATCGTTCGCGAATCGTCGGGGCCTTACGTTGGTGCCGTCTGGAATAACTTCTCGACTGACACCGAAACTTGGACCGAACAGCTGATCAACGGAAAACTCTTGAACAAAGCGACCAACATGGTCGGCGGTTGGCTTGGAGGCAAGAACGAGACAGCTGAAGCAACACCCTCAGTTGCCAGCCAACCTCCGCCCGATGCCGAACCGCCGACAGACAGCGCAAAAATATCGTGACAAACGGTTTCTTGTAACTGGCTTTGTTTCAACTTCCGTTGGTGGAGTTTTCCCAGCAAAATGATCTCTCGCAGAAAACCGAGGATTCATCGCTGGAATTCGCTGTGCCGGTTGCCTATTATGCTGTGTTTGGTTCTGTAAACATTCGTGCGCAGGTTCGTCCTGCGGCCTCCGCGAGTGGACCGACATCGATGACGCTCGACTGATGGAGCTCTCCCAGAGGTTTTCGACCTGTCTAGACATTCGGATTGTTGAGTTTGCCGGACCGCCGACGTTTAGTGTCGGCCGATGCTCTTCCCACGACGTTACTTACCAGAGAATTCACCATGCTTCTGATCGTTTTGCGGTGCCTTTATTTCATTGTTTGTGCAGGCGCCACCGCCACATTTGTCAGCCAGGGCGCGCCGAAAATTGAGATCGGCCCGTTGGTGATCGGCAATGAGCTGGTCCTCTTTGGCGTTTTCATGTTGTTGTCACAGATTGTGACGATTGTTGATATCCTGTTGCCTCGCAAACGAATCGAGGTGATTTCATCAGTCTATTTCGGTTTGTTGGTTGGTGTGCTGCTCAGCTATTTGCTCATTCAAGCATTGTCACCGGTAATCGAAGGCTCGCCGCACCGTAACGCGGTTGTGATGTTGACCGCGTTGATCTTGCCGTACTTGTGTATCTCGCTGCTACTACAAACCAAGGACGATTTTCGGTTTGTCATCCCCTACGTTGAGTTCGTTCGAGAACTCAAGGGGGGGCGTCCGCTGGTTATCGACTCCAGCGCGCTGATTGATGGTCGAATTTCGGACATGGCCGAGACGAACATTCTCGATACTCAACTGGTGGTGCCGCAATTTGTGCTGCAAGAGGTGCAGGATATCGCCGACAGCCGTGACAAGAACCGTCGCAGCCGTGGCCGCCGCGGGTTGGATATGCTCAGCAAGCTGCAGAACAACCCGAAGATGGACGTGTTGATGCACGAAGCCCGAAAGAACGACTACAAGGGTTTTCCGGTCGATCAATGTCTGGTGGCGCTTGCGAAGCAACTTAGTGGCCGCATTATGACCAACGACTTCAACCTGAACAAAGTGGCCGCCGTGCAGGGAATTGACGTCGTCAATTTGAACGACATCGCTAATGCCTTGAAACCACGGTATGTGCCCGGCGAGAGGCTACACATCAAGATTCTCAAAGAAGGGGAATCTCAAGCGCAGGGCGTAGGATACCTGGACGACGGAACGATGGTCGTTTGCGAACAGACGAGCCATCTCGTTGGCAATGATATCGATGTGATTGTGACCAGCGTGCTGCAAAGCAGTGCCGGCCGCATGATGTTCGGCCGTCAGGTGAACAGTTCAGACCGGGGTTGATCGCATCACATACGCTCGGTTGTTTGAATGCCGAGCAACAGCAGCCCCTGCGCGAGAACCCTTGCCGTCAGGTCGCACAATTTCAGACGACTGGTTCGTAGCTCGTCCGATTCCGCTTTCAACACGGGACATTCTGCAAAGAATGTACTGAAGCTGTTGGCGGTCGCAAACAGATAGTCGGTGAGAATGTTCGGTCGATAATCGATGGCAACCGAATCGATCGCTTCGGCAAAACGACTCAGTTGGACGGCCAACGACCGTTCCGCGGGAGTCTCCAACTCTATCGCCATCGTTGAACTGCGGACCGTTTCGCGATCGACTTTCCCTCTGCGAAAGATGCCGCACACTCGTGCGTAGGCGTACTGCATGTAAGTCGCCGTGTCGCCGGTGTTGGCAAGCATCTTGTCCCAACTGAACACGTAGTCGCTTTCGCGGTTGTGACGCAAGTCGGCGTACTTAATTCCGCCAACGCCGACGATTTCTGCAACCGCTGCCCGCTCGTCTTCAGCACGCTCGGGAGCTGGGTTTCCGTCCGCGTTCGTCTTTGTCTGATCGCTTTCATCGACAATTGCTCGCGCGCGGACGACCGCTTCGTCGATTAGGCTTTCCAGCCCGACGGTATCACCCGAGCGCGTCTTGAAGGGGCGGCGATCGTTCCCCAGAATCGTCCCGAAACTTACATGACGCAGTTCGGTATCGCGGTAGCCCCACTTGTTTGCTGCGCTGAACAGTAACTTGAAGTGCTCGCCCTGCCGCGCATCGACGACATACAGGATCACATCGGCCTGGAACTTTTCGACGCGATGTTTGATCGTCGCCAAGTCGGTCGTGGCATAGGTGAAAGCACCATCGGTCTTCTGCACGATAAACGGGGCAGCGTTCCCTTCCAGAAACACACAGACGGCCCCTTCGCTTTCGGTGGCGATGCCTTTCCGCTTCAGGTCGGCGACGACATCGGCTAGCAGCGGGTTGTAGTAGCTTTCGCCCAGACTCTCATCGAAATGAATGTCGAGCCGGTCGTACATCGACTGCAACGCGGCGAGGCATTGCGGAATGAAGTCGTTCCACAGCTTATTGTTCTCTTCGTCGCCGGCATGAAGTTTGGCGGTTTCCTGCCGTGCGCGATCGGCAATGTCGGGACACGATTCGGCGAGCGCGTTTAATTCCGAATCACTCTCAACCGCTTCGAGTTTCTTTTCGTTGTCACCAATAGCCTGTTTCAGATCGCCCAATTCCGATCGTGCTTTGCCCAGCGCTTTGCGAACTTTCTTGTCGGCGGGATCGGCTGCGGCTTCGCGTGCTTCGAGTGCCTGCCGCTTTTCGTCTAACGTCTCTCGCATCGTCGGCAGGCGGGCCTTGGTGGCGTGATAGTCCGACAGCTGACTCACCAGGCGATACAGCCGCGCCAATTCACCAACCGGATCGGCCGCATACGCGTCCTCATCAAGGAAGTTCTTGAAGCCGAAGATAATCATCCCAAACTGCGTACCCCAATCGCCAATGTGATTGTCGCCGATGACTTTGTGGCCGAGAAAGCTGAGCACGCGGCAGAGCGAGTCGCCGATGACGGTACTGCGCAGATGGCCGACGTGCATCGGCTTGGCGACGTTGGGGGCTGAGAAATCGACGACGTAGTTCCGCGGCGAACTGGTGACTGCGACACCGAGCCGCTGATCTCCAGCGAGCAGCGTGACGTGCTGCCGCAACCAGTCATCTTTGAGCCGTAGGTTGATGAACCCCGGGCCGGCAATTTCCGGTTCCTCGCAGAGGTCGCCGACTTCCAACCGCTCGACAATTTGGGCGGCGAGTTCGCGCGGATTCGTCTTCGCCTGCTTGGCCAACGGCATGGCGCAATTGGCCTGGAAGTCGCCAAACTTCGCGTCCTGCGATGGGCGGACCATATTGGCGAACGATACAGGATCGTCGCTGAAGTCACGAAGAGCCGACTCGAAACGCGACCGGAGTTCACTCAGAATATTCATGGAAATCCACGAAAGAGGGTAGAAGTCCGAGTCCGCTTGCGCGGCGCTGGAAACTTACGACGCTGCGAAACCGCAAGCGGCGACTACGGCTGATCTTGTTTCCAGTCGACTTGCTTCGCGTCGGCCCACAGGTGTTCGAGGTCGTACATCTCGCGGGTTTCGGGGGTGAAGACGTGCAGTACGATGTCGCCGTAGTCGTGCAGCACCCACGAGGTTCCCTCACGCCCTTCGCGTCCCAAACGGCTGGAACCTTCGGACTTGAGTACACGATCGACTTCGTCGGCAATGGCGTTCATTTGCCGCTTGCTGGCAGCGGTGGTGATGACGAAGAAATCAAGAATGGGGGTTACCGACGTGAGGTCGAGGACCAGCGTATCTTCCCCACGGTATTCGTCGGCGATCTGCGCACAGCGAATCGCATGCGCACGACTGCGTTTCAGGCCGGCGCGCGGCGCCACCGGTTTTCCGGGTTCGTCGCTGATGACGGCTCTCCGCTGGTTGGCTTCCTGTGTTGTCTGCATCTGGTCTACCGTTCATTTTCTGATCGGCAGGCCGGACGCGACAACCGATGGCGATCTGTTAAAAGAGGTTTTGAATTGTGTATTGGACAACGAGTCCCGCGAACACAACCGATACCATACTCATCAGTTTGATGAGAATATTCAAGCTCGGTCCGCTGGTATCTTTGAACGGATCGCCCACCGTGTCGCCCACGACGGTTGCCTTGTGTGCGTCGGTTCCCTTGCCGCCATGTGCACCTGCTTCGACGTACTTCTTGGCATTGTCCCAAGAGCCGCCGGCATTGGCCATGAAGATGGCCATTGCGAAACCGGATGTCAGTCCACCGGCCAGCATGCCCATCACCCCTTCGACGCCGAGCAACATGCCAACGATAATTGGCCCAAAGAGGCCCAACATGGCGGGGATAATCATTTCTTTCTGGGCAGCCGCCGTACTGATATCGACACAGGCCGCATAATCCGGTTCGGCTTTGTATTCCATAATTCCCTTGATTTCACGGAATTGCCGCCGCACCTCTTCAACCATGGCGTTCGCAGCCCGGCCGACCGCTTTCATGGTCAATGCACAGAAGACGAACGCTAACATCACGCCCATGAACATTCCGACGAGTACCTTCGGATTCATGATGGTGACGTTGAAGTAGCGGACAAAATCGGGAATGGTGGCATCGCTGTTGGATACCACCTTGTCATTATCGAGGAGCGCCTGCAGGTCGATGTTGATGGATTCGCCCTTCGATGCCTTTGCGATCTTCCTCAGATCCTCATCTCTCGCGAGCACCTTGGATGACGCCGGAAAGACCAGTAACACAGAGGGATGCGGTTTCTTGTATTTTGTTCCATTAGCCGCAGCCGCAGCTTTGGCCGCATCCACGGTGGCCTGGTCCAGATACGCCAACGCGGTCTTACTGATGAGGAACACCTTTGCGTTCGCCGCGTCATCTGACGTTTCCACCTCTTCCGCGATGGCGGGTTTCTCTGCCCAATGATCGAAACCGACACGGACTTCTTCGACATATGCGGCCAGCAAGGCCAAGGCAGTTAAAGCGGCCGAACCGATGGCAAAACCCTTGCCGGTGGCGGCTGTCGTATTTCCAAGGCTGTCGAGGGCGTCGGTCCGCTCACGAACGATTGGGTCGAGTTCGGCCATTTGGGCGTTGCCGCCCGCGTTGTCGGCAATCGGCCCGTAAGCGTCGGTGGCCAGCGTGATACCCAGCGTACTCAACATGCCGACGGCAGCAATGGCAACGCCGTATAGCCCCATGGCAAAGAAGTCTGGATTACTAAATCCACTGAACCCAACACAACAAACGAACGCCGACAGAATGGCGACACCGATGACGACGATTGGCACCCACACGCTGAACAACCCTTCGGCAATCCCGGCAATGATGACCGTCGCGGGCCCGCCCTTTGACTGGTCGGCGATTCGTTTGGTCGGTGCGTACTCTTCGCTTGTCGAGTATTCGGTCCATTTCCCGATGATGGTCCCGGCAATCAGACCAACCACAATTGCGCCAAACACGCCAAACAGCGAGTTGCCAACGCGGTACTTTGCTTCAACCTCGTCCAGTGTCATCCCGTCCGGTAATTTCACTGTCGATGGCCCGACCAGAAACATATAGACCAGTCCGGCAGCGGCCAGTGCAACCAGCACACTACTGCCGTCGATTCCGCGAGCCAAGGCTTTCAGCAGGTTTCGCTGCGACGCGCCTTCTTTGGTGCGCACCATGAAAATGCCGATGATCGACACCACGATGCCGACACCGGCCAACACCATCGGCAGCAGCAACATGTTGTACTGCATTTCCGGCCAGCCACGGTAAGCGGCGACGCCGAGTGCTGCACTGGCGAGGATCGATCCACAATAGGATTCGTACAAGTCGGCCCCCATGCCGGCGACATCACCAACGTTGTCGCCAACATTGTCGGCGATGGTGGCGGGGTTCCGCACGTCGTCTTCGGGAATTCCGGCTTCGACTTTACCAACGAGGTCGGCACCGACATCGGCCGCTTTAGTGAAGATGCCGCCGCCGACTCGTGCAAAGAGTGCCTGACTACTTGCTCCCATGCCAAAGCAGAGCATGGTGACGGTAATCTCGGTCAGTTCCATTCCCCAGATCCAGTTCAGAAAACCGAACCAGAGGCAGATGTCCAACAGACCCAAGCCGACCACAATCAGTCCCATCACCGCGCCACTGCGAAAGGCGACCTGCAGGCCTTGGTTGAGCGAGTTCATTGCACCTTGTGCGGTACGAGAACTGGCCAGCGTGGCGGTCTTCATGCCGAACCAGCCGGCCACACCAGAGAAAAACCCACCGGTGAGAAACGCGAACGGCACCCACTTCGACTGAGCGCCAAAGCCGAAAGCAACCACGGCCAGCAGCACACAGGTGATGGCAAAGAAGACGGCGACGACTTTGTATTGCCGAGTGAGATAAGCGTTCGCCCCGTCGCGGACGTGCTGGGCGATCTTGACCATGGTCGCGTTGCCCTCGTCCTGGGCAACCATCCACTTGAAGAACTTGAACGCAAAGATCAGGGCAATAATCGAACCGACCATCGCGATGGTAAAGCCAAGATAAACCGGCCCTTGATCGACATCTTTGGCATACACCCCTTCGGCGGCAAACGCGGCGTTGGAACAGAGCGTCAGAATTGCCCCGGTCAACAAAAAGCTTCTTAACTTGCCGTCCATCTGTCGCAAGCGCGTTATCAAATTCATCCTCAGAGTCGTCCTTCGTTGAGTGGAGCAAGAACCATTTTGTGATTGGACCGGCCGCCACACGCCACCGGAAAGTCCGCCTGCACGGCAGATTTCAAAGCCGTACCATCAACCCCGTTTTGCTCAGTCTGCCCTGTTTTCCCGTCTAATATCTGGCGGAGTGTACCGGCCGCCTCAATCGTTTGTCAACAAAGTTGAACGGGCGTTGGCAGTGATGTCGAAAAATCGCGAGAAGCGCATGGTAAGCCCCAAAAGTGTGGGGCCTCGGCGCGATTGGATGCGGCCTTGGAAAGGGGCCACCGGGGACACCAGGCAGCTTTCCGCTGCCCGATGCCGAGAATGGACCGCCAAGACGCGGGCTGCACGAAGTGCCACCGCTGTCGGACGTCAGGCGGGGAACTCCGTCTCAGTCGCTTCCCCGTTGTTGTCGCAGCATGGTTGCCTCGAGTTGCGGAACGGATGTCTGATTGTTCAGCCACAGTTGACCAATCGTCGAGCCATATTTGGCCGGCTCGGGCATGGTCGTGCCGCGAAGAGAGTGAATGTACCGCAGTAGCAACACCCCTTTGAGGGCCTCTTCGATGGCGTATTCGTCACCTTTAATGTCTTGGAAGTACTCATTGAATGCGAGGTTGTAGCTCGTCAGCCCTTCTTCGACCAATTGAAGTGCTTCGTCGAGGTTGTTTTCCTCGAAGACGGCCTGTTCGGCCTGATAAAGCAACCGGTGTGCTTCAACCGTCGTATCCTGCTGTTCGGCATTGGCCCGTCGTTTCCAGTAGCGGTAATTCACAATGTTCTGCATCGAGGTCACGTCGCGTCGTAGCGCTTCGACAGCGATATTTTCTTCGTCTGGACTGATGTCATTCTGTCGGACAACCGCAAGCAGTTCTTCGTCGGTCGTGTCCATGCGAATCCGCAAGTTCTTGTTGCCTCGAAACGACACGTATTCCTCTCGGCCGTAGTCCTCGGCCCAGCTGACGTAGGCGTCCTCCCACGATTTCTTTGAAACCTCACCGAACACGCCCTCGCGATGCTGGACCATGGCATAGTCGATTAACGAGTGAGCCGGTTTCGAGCGAAACAGGTAACGCGCTTCGATATGCTGATCGACGCCAGGTTTTGCTTCCTTATCGTTGGCTTCCTGATACCTCAATCCGCCGGCGATATAATTGTCCAGCCCCAGCGGATTGATTTCCGGGTCGGGACCGCCCTTGAATTGTGGATCGGGATCGACCTTGAAATAGCGGCGGAAGTACCGCCATTCGTCGGCGACGCCAATTTTCTGTCCGATTATCCTCCCTTCCCAGTAGGGAAGCTCGGGGACGTCTCTATTCAGACTGGTTCCCGCCTGCAGGAATTTCGCGCCCTCCTTCACCCAATAGTATCGGCCGGCAACGGCATCCCATTCGGCGGAGACGTTGTAGGCAAGATTCCAACTTTGAAAGTCCCACACTTTGACATAGTGCGGTTGCAACAGCGTGATCGATTTGACGGTCGTTCTCAGTTGGCCCCAGTTTTTGGTTCGTTTCTGCTCGATCGCATCGATCCATAGGACGTCTGTCGCAATTCCCCGCAGGCCGAGCAGCACCAGATTCATGGTGGCGCTCGATGGATCGATCTCGCCCAGCGACGCCTCGCCCAATTTGTATTCGGCGCGCATCCCAGCCAACCGGCCGCCCGGGTCGTCTTTTGTTGCAGGCCGCCCCAGCCAAATGATGGGGATGGTCAACACGACGATCAAGAAGCCGTAAAGCAGCTTTCTTTGCCGCGCGGTGAGGTTCATTATTTCTGCTCCAGTTCGCGCAGTTTCAGACAAAAGTAGCCGACGAGAAGACATGGTATCAGATATCCGACGGTCACCGTCAAACTTGGCAACAAGGCTGTCGACCAACTGACATCGAACCCGTTTGGCAAGAACTCCAGGACCCGGCGGAAACTGCGAAAGTCGGGGATAATCTGTGCGGCCAACCACAGCATGCCGGTGATGGCCCCATCAACTCCCTTGATGATCGTCGTCAAAACACCCGTTTCGAGTTTCGTTGTTGGATTCATGTGCTTGATGATGCGAATGATGGACTCGAACACTCCGCCACCTCTCGATTGGCCGTCGACAATCGTCTGCAGGAAATCGCGAAACCCCGTTCCGCCGACGAGCGTCAATCCGAACACCAGGAAGGTTGACACAGGGCCGCTCAACAGCGAGCCGGCAGTCACACCCAGGATCACAACCAGTTCCATCATCAACCAGATGCCGAGAATTGACTTGGAGAATCCCTTCCAGAACGGCTTGTCCGGCGTTCGGATAAACAGGTCGGGTCGGGCAGCTCCAACGAATTGCCCGGAATCGATGCAACTGACTTCAACCCGCATTTTTCCGTTGTCAACAATGTCGTCGAACAGATTGACTTCCCGCTCGACGTCGTTTCCGGTCTTAACATCTTGCACGACCACCTGAAATGACGCCGGGTCGATTTCGAGGATATTCAGCTGGTATTCCTGTACCTCGAATGCAGGGATCGACACGCGAAGATCAAAGATCCGCCGCGACAATTCATCGGCGTGCTTGTCGAGCAGACCGGAGAACGTCTTGAGCGACGCAGCAAGTTTTTCGCCGCTGCCCGCGTCGGCAGCATTCGCACAATCGGTGGCCGCTTGCAGCACGGCTTCACTCGCCTCGCTCTTTGTTTTTCCAGTGAGGAAGGGCCGCACAATGTCGGCAAAATCGCGACAGCCGGCCTCAAATTGCTCGAATTGGGTTGGTGTTGGCTTTGCTTCGGCCAGCACGATTGCCGCGCCGCGAAAATCTCCGTCGGAAAGCATTTCCCCAATTCGCGCCAAACCAGGGCAGGAAGCCAGTGCACGGGCGGCCTGATCGCGCGTGTTCCTCGCAAAGAACAGCTCGCAAAACACCTCCGACTTGATATCGCCTTTATGCGTACGGAAAGCTTCAAATCGGGTTTCCAACAGCAGCCGCTTAACCTCGACCGTTTCACCGGATTTCTGGATCTTCCTTGTCACCATCATCTTCGGCGTCACGTCTTCAAATTCCCAGACGGCACGAGATTTCGAGGCCCCCTCCACATATTGCCGAAACTCCCAGATGTCGCCGACGTTGATACCCTTGCCGGGTTTCCCTTCGCGGTTGAGAAAGCCCAGGTTTCCATAAACCGGAACACGGCAAACCAACTGTGATTGCGCGTTGGCCGGCACCTGACGGATAATCCAGAAGAAACCGACCACGCCCATCACCGAGAGAACCAGCGTGCCGATACAACTGTAGCCGACCATTCGACCGAGGATGATCTCACTGCGGCGGACCGGTTTGGTGACCACCGTATGCAAAGTCCGCTGCTTGATGTCTTCGGGTAACCCCCAACACGACAACAACAGCGCGACCGGCAGAATAAGCCAACTGATGGCCGTCAGCACGAAACTGACGTGAACTTTAACCTGCAAGTCGGCCCGCGGGTTGGCGTCGGCCAGAAACCAGCCGCCGAACATGAACAGCAGACCAAAGATGACGAAAACCAGCAGCGCCTTGCGACGCGTCGATTCCTTGAATGTCAGCATCGCCAGCGCCCACACACGGCGCGGCGACATGCCGATGATCTCGACGATGGCATCGCGGATGCCACGAAAAACGCCAGCGTAGGCCTCTTTGACTTCGCCCCAAGGGAGCCCCCCCTGCCGTTTCCCCCTCAAGAGCGAGCCGATCGCTCTGAGGAAACCCAACTGGCCTCCACCCAAAGCGGCGGTCATCATCGACAACAAGACCGCAATGCCGATCAACGCACCGACGATTAACGCCCAATGCCCAAACGCCCTTAGCAGACTAAAATCCAGAATCTCGAACGACATGCTGTTTACGGCCCTTTATGGTGCTGTATTCGCGTCGAAGTAGTGGTCAATTCTCAAAACCGAACATCGATTGCTTACGAATCGGCAGTATCGGTAGATTTCTCCGCGTTGTCTGCGGAAGCGCCGGCCTGTTTCTCATCCGGAATGAATCGCTGCCCGGGACGGGCAATGCTTTCATCGACGGTCTTCAGGAAGAGGTCTTCCAGCGTGCTGGTCGGGTGATCCACGCTGACCATGCTGGCATTGTGCCGCTTGAGGACGTCCTTGATTTCGGAGACCGCCTCTTCGCTGAGTCGACTCGTCAACAGTTGTGTCTTCTCATCCTCTTTCAGCACCTCGTTCACATCGCCCAACACTTTGAGTTCGCCCGCGTGCAGAATCGCAATGCGGTCGCTGACGTCCTGCACGTCGGCCAACTGATGGCTGCACATGACAACCGTCTTGCCCTGATCGCGGAGCCTGATGATCAGGTCCTTCATCTCCCGCGTTCCAATCGGGTCGAGGCCACTCGTTGGCTCGTCGAGCAGAATCAGATCGGGATCGTTGATGAGCGCCTGCGCCAGTCCGATGCGGCGGGTCATACCTTTGGAGTATTCCTTCAACTGCCGACGTCGGGCATCCTTCAACCCAACCATCTCGATCAATTCATCCGAACGTCTTCGCCGATCGGCGGCAGACATTTTGAACAGTCGTCCGTAGAAATCGAGCGTTTCCTCGGCATTGAGAAACCGATACAGGTACGACTCTTCAGGCAGATAGCCGATCCGCTCGTTCTTCTCCACGTCGGATGCCGAGGCGCCGAGAACGGAGATTGTCCCGTCGGTGGGAAACAACAACCCCAACAGCAACTTCAGTGTCGTGGTCTTGCCCGATCCGTTCGGCCCCAACAAACCAAAGACTTCGCCTTTGTTCACGTCGAGACTCAACGAGTTCAATGCGCGGACCTTCTTGCGGCCCCAGAAGTCGCGATAGATTTTTGTCAGGTTACGAATCTGAATGACTGGTTCGCTCTGCATCGATGCCCTTTTTCGCCCGGCGCGTCTCGGTGTGACAAACCCAACTTATTATTTAGAAACAGTTTGCAGTCGATAATCGACTGAAGAGAACGGTAAAAACTCAATCCCGCGGATATCACCCAAATAGTGAAGCACCCCATGTCGCCGGATTCGGTAACCCAATTGAATTCCAGAGAGAACCCACGCCTGCATCTACGTCGCAATGTCCGCAAGCGCTGGAACTAATTGTGTGGTTAGACGGCAAATTCCACTCTAAGTTGGCCGAGCACCCTTTGCAAGAAGTGTCACAGCGCACGTCCCGACTTCTCGACAGAACGGTCCGATTACGCGGTTCGGCGAAAATCAACCGGCCGCTTCCGGCGTGATGTGAACCCTATCGACCATTGTATTTCATTTAGCCGGCCCGCTTGCGGGACGTGTCGATTGCACCACAAAGCCGTCCGAAAACCCTCTGACGGGTCACCCGAACACTTGCTTGGAAGTATAACGAACAACCGCAACCGGGTTTTCGGACAAGTTCTAAAACCGAGCCTTCCGCTGCGAGAGATACTCCAGCAACGCCTTGTCGAACGGCATGCTGGTATCGAGGGCAACATAGTCGGCCCCCGTCGACAGGCATTCCTTGCGGTAACGCTCGCGGAGTTCATTCAACGTTTCCTGATAATCGTCCCGAATGCCCTCAGCGTCGACGACGAGCGATTCGCCCGTCTCGGGATCTTTCAAATCCACCATGCCTTCAAAGGGGAAGCTGACCTCCGCTTCGTCGAGCACATGGAACACAATGACATCGTGACCGGCGTGCCGCAGCAGATGAAGCGCATCGATGACCGGCCCGGGCTCTGTCAGCAGGTCAGAAAAGATCATCATCAAGCTACGATGCTTGACCATTGCCGCAATCCGCCCGATGTTGCTCGCGATTTCGGTCGGGCCGCCCGGTTTCGCCTTCGATAACATCGCCAGAATATTGCCCAGTTGCGTCCGCTTACTTCGCGCCGGCAGGCTGTGCCGAATCTTTTCATCAAACGTGATCAGCCCAACCGGGTCCTGCTGATGAATCATCAGGTAGCCGAGTGCAGCCGCCAGACAGATGGAGTAATCAAATTTCGTCAACTCCTGCCGATAGGTGTAGGCCATGCTCTCCGACAGGTCCATCAGCAGGTAGCCGGTGATGTTTGTCTCGGCTTGATACTTCTTGATGTAAAAGCGATCGGTTTTTGCGTAAACCAGCCAGTCAATGTCCTTGGGATCGTCGCCCTGCGAATAGCGCCGATGCTCACTGAACTCGACGCTAAACCCGTGATACGGACTGGCATGAAGCCCGCTCAAGAAACCCTCGACGATAAACCGCGCGCGCAAGTCGAGCCGCGACACCGTGCGGATGACTTCAGGTTTCAGATATTGTTCGGCGCTGGACATAGGGAATTGACGATTGGGATTTGACGATTGACTATTTTGAGCAAGGACCAATTGAACGCACGATGACCGTTTCGTCTCAATCGTCAATACTCAATACTCAGTATTCAATCCGGTTCACTCATACTTCGGTACATTCGGCTCCGGGATCTCCTCAATAAGCCGCCGCACAATGTCGTCGGTTGACATGCCTTCGGCCTGGGCCTGAAAGTTGGTCGAAATCCGATGCCGCAGCACCGGAACCGCGATGCGGCGGACGTCTTCGAGCGAAACGCTGGGACGTCCGTCCATGGCCGCCATTGCTTTGCCCCCGGTGATGAGATACTGACCTGCACGGGGGCCGGCTCCCCAATCGACCAGATCTCGAACGAATTGCGGGGCCGAACCGTCTGTCGGCCGAGTGGCGCGAACAAGTCGGGCCACATAGTTGACAGTCAGCGGTCCGATTTCAATCTGATTGATTTGCCGTTGCAGATAAAGGATAGCCTTGGCCGAAAGCACCTTGCGAACCTCTGGCTTTTCGCCGCCGGTGGTCGCCGTCAGAATATTTTCCTCTTCGTCAAGGTTGGGGTAGTCGACTTTCACGTTGAACATGAAGCGGTCGAGCTGCGCTTCGGGCAGCGGATACGTCCCTTCCTGCTCGATTGGGTTTTGCGTCGCGATGACGAAAAATGGCTCAGGTAGCGGATACGTCGTCTGACCGACGGTCACTTCGTGTTCCTGCATCGACTGCAACAAGGCGGCCTGCGTCTTAGGAGGCGTGCGGTTGATTTCGTCGGCCAGCAGCACGTTGGTGAAAACCGGTCCCTGCACAAAACGGAATTCGCGGCGGCCGGTTTCCGTCTCGTCGAGAACGTTCGTGCCGGTAATGTCCGACGGCATCAGGTCGGGCGTGAACTGAATCCGTTTGAACGAAACGTCGAGAATCCGCGCGATCGTGCTCACCAACAATGTCTTGGCCAATCCCGGCACGCCGACCAACAAGCAGTGTCCACCGGTGAAAATCGCTGCCAGCAATTGCTCGATGACGGCATCCTGACCGATGATGACCTTCCGCAGTTCCGCGCGCAGAACCTCGTGGTGATTCTGGAACTTGGTCAGGAATTCGTCGAAGTCGCGTTTTTGTGCCATGTTGTGTGCTTTGCTTGTAGCAAGAGATCAATCGTCCGTCGTCAGTTTTGGATGTGCGATGGAAAAAGTCAATCGCCAAACCAACCCGCAGCGCAATTCGTCAGTTCGAAGTTGGCTCGCCTGAAATATATGTGCGCAATCGTAACCCGAAGCGTAAACGAGGGACTTCGCAAGAAACGAATAAATTGCTCCCTCGCTTACGCTTCGGGTTACGATCATCGAAAACGTGCAAGTTCAAAACTTACGCTTTGGGCTGGTGGTTGTCGATTTGCAATAATTAATCAGCCCCCAACGAGTCGCCGCAGATGTTTCGCGGCTGGCATTGTCTCGTTACAATCGCATTCTTGGATCGTGTATTTTGAATCGCATGGAACAACCTAGAGGAATTGCAAGATGGGTGCCGAGCAAACAGCGCAGGAATTGGGAGTCGAGTTCACCGAGCAGACGCCGGGATATTTGAATCTTTGCATTCGCAGCGGGAATCAGTTGATCACCTCGGGACACACCAGCGATTTGAAGGGCGTACTCGGGAAGGATGTTTCGGTCGAACAGGGATACGAAGCTGCCGCCGATTGCGCACGCAAGATTTTGAACTCGGTGCGCAATACGCACGGCACGATCGACGGACTGAAAGTTATCAAGCTGTTGGGGTGTGTCTATTCGGCACCCGATTTCACCGATCAACATCTGGTGATCAACGGCGCATCGGACTTGCTGCATCAGATTTTCGGCAAGGATGGCGATGGATATCACGCGCGCAGCGCGCTCGGATTCGCCGCACTGCCGACGGGCGCCGCCGTTGAGATCGAAGCGATTTTCGAGATCACTTAATGCGGCCTGTCGGCCGCAGCGAAAGAGTCGAGTGTCAAGAGCGGAGAGCTTGAAAGAAATGGCGATAATTAGTTCTGACTCTTGACCGGCGTCACCACGCCGATGATTGCGATGAGCATTCAGGGACATATTCGAGCATTGTTGGCTCTGCCGGGTCGTCGCAGGCTTGCGCGATGGCGCGTGCTGGTCGAGAGAATTGCCGGTTTCGATCAGTCGCTGCGCGAACTGAACGACCAGAAACTGCACAACTGCAGTTTGTCGCTGCGGTATCGCGCCAAGAGCGGCGAACCTTTAGACCGGCTGCTGCCGGAAGCTTATGCGCTCGTTGCCGAGTCGGCCGCGCGGACGCTGGGCATGCGGCATTTCGAGGTACAGTATCTGGGTGGCATCGCTATCGACCGCGGCTGCATCGCCGAAATGGAGACCGGCGAGGGAAAAACCCTCACGGCAACTTTGCCGTTATTTCTCAACGCGCTCTCGGGTCGCGGCGCGCATTTGGCTACGGCCAACGACTATCTCGCCGTTCGCGATGCCGACTGGATGCGGCCCGTTTTCAATTTGGTCGGAATGACGGTTGGAGCAATTCAGGGGGGCATGTCGCCCGCCGATCGGCGGGACGCGTATCAATGTGACGTGACCTACGGCACGGCACGCGAATTCGGTTTCGACTTTCTCCGCGACCGAATGCTGGCACGCCGCGTCGAAGAGGGCCGACAGGATTCGATGGCGGGCATGCTTGGACTATCGACCGAAACGACGGCCGACCTTCCGGTTCAGCGCGGGCTGCACTTTGTTGTTATCGATGAAGCCGACAACATTCTGATCGACGAGGCGCGAACGCCGCTGATAATCAGCGCGTCCGGATTGGGTGATTCGCAAACGGAAATCGATTGCTTTCGCTGGAGCGCGTCGGTGGCCGAGCAATTCGATGAGGAACGCCACTTTCTCACCGACGCGAAACGGAGGACGGTTGAATTGACGGCAGAGGGCCGCAAGTTGGCGCGAACGTTACCCGGCCCGGAAAACCTGGTCGCGATCGGACAGTCGCATCTGTACGAATACGTCGAGCGTGCGATCAAGGTGCAGCGGGAGTTTCATCGAGATCAGCAGTTCGTTGTTCGCGACGGTGAGGTGGTCATCGTTGATGAATACACGGGCCGACTCTCGGAAGGTCGCCGGTGGAGTGGTGGACTTCACCAGGCGGTGGAAGCCAAGGAAGGGCTGGACATCACGCTGCGAGACAGTCACGCCGCACAAATTACCGTGCAGGAATTGTGCTCGTATTATTCGCGACTGGCCGGCATGACCGGGACGGCTTCGATGTCGGCCCGCGAATTTCGCAAGATCTACGATTTGCCGGTCGTGCGCATCCCAACAAATCGCCCCGGCCAGAGACAGCAACTGCCCGATTTCGCGTTTCGCACGGCCGACGAAAAGTGGGCCGCCATCGTCAACGAAACCCGCGACATGCTCGCGCTCGGTCGTCCCGTGCTGATCGGAACGCGTTCAATCGACAAATCGGAATTACTATCCCGTCGGTTGGCCGAAGAGGGGATTGAGCATCAGGTTCTGAACGCCAGGCAATTGGCAATGGAAGCCGAGATCGTCGCCGATGCCGGACAGTCGGCCAAGGTGACCGTCGCAACCAATATGGCGGGTCGCGGCACCGACATTGCATTGGGTGACGGAGTGGCCGATGCGGGTGGCCTACACGTGATTTGCAGCGAGATGCACGACGCCGGCCGCATCGACCGACAGTTGATCGGACGTTGTGCGCGTCAGGGAGAGCCGGGTAGTTATCGACGATTTCTGGCGCTCGACGACGACATTCTCGCGACGGCTTTCGGGGACACGCGGGCAAAGGAAATCAGGGAGTCATCGGCCGGCGAGCAAGAACTTCCGCCACGGTGTGTCCGCCTGTTTGGCGACGCACAGCGAAAAGTGCAACGCAAACATTTTCACGATCGGCAACTGCTGATGCACCACGTCAAGCAGCGGAAAGAGCGGCAGACTGCAATGGGTCAGGACCCGTATCTCGACACGCCGGGAAACTAACGGATCGCGCCAGAAACCCGCTTTTTTGAAAAAACCGGGTTTCTCATTCGTCGCTACGGCTGTTCAATTCGCCGTAGTTCGCTCGACGAGCGGAATGGGTTGCCTTCGTCGGCCGATGACCCGCTACGGTTGAGCTGCTGAGCATCCTGGCCCGCATCACGAAACTCCGTCGGCCGGCGGAAGAATGGCGAATCATCGCTGGGCGAACTGGTTGACTCGACAGAGGGTTGTGAGTCAAACGGCTGCCGTTGGAACGAATCGTCTGCCCGTTTTACCGGGAACGGATTGTCTCCGGTTTGGGCCGACTCTTCGCCGTTGGATCGGCTGAAATCATCTTGGTTGTCCCGAAATCCGATCGGTTCAATGGAACGGAACGACGAGACACCGCCAGTTTCTTCTTCCGTGTCAGGTGCGGGAACCGGTACCAAAGGTTGTTCACGCTGCGGCCAGTTTCCGCCGTCGATTGGCTGATTGTTGAACTGCCCGCCGTTGAACTCTCCGCCGTTGAATTTCCCGTTGTCGTCGGCCGGCAACACCGACTGTGGGAACTCTCCTTCGCTGACCACCGGACGTGCCGACAGGAACGGGTTGAGGAACTTCAGTGGATCGCTTTGCAGGTGATGCCGTTTTTTCGCATCCCAATACGCTCTGACCGGCCAGAGTCCCTCGGACAATTGGACCTCGCTGAATTCCAGCAACGATCCCTTTTCAAAATGGACATTCTTGATCGAGATCGCGTATTCCGCTAACGCCCGGTAATAGGCGCTGTCGGCGGTTGCCAGTCTTCGCTGTGCTTCGAGCAGTACGTCGAGTGTCGTGTCGTCATTTTCGAGGGCGTTTTGCACCGCTTCGACCTGCTGTTGGGCGGCATCGCGTCGTTGGAAGTTTGTCTTGACAACGACGTAGGCACGTTTCATTTCTGAGACGGAATTGCTGAGGCCGAATACGACATCGCGTTCCTGTTCTTTCAGCAGCATTCGTGCGCGTGCGAGTCGCAATTCTGCATTTCGCACTCCAGCGTGTGCTTGTCGTTGACCGAAGGGAAACGCCAGCTCGACGCCCATTTGCCATTCCTGGAAGTCGCCGTTAACCATACTGTCGAAGGCGTTGTTTGCTTCGCTGCGTTTGCGGGTCGTGTCGGCAGCGTCGGCGGCGTTGAGATTGTGTTGCCGGAACAGATCCTTACCAAAGCCACGCCAACGATAGCGGCCGACGACATCGAGTGTGGGCAACAGGAATCGCCGACTGGTATCCAGTTCGAGTTCGCGCCGTTTGACGGTCCATTTCTGCTTTCGCAATTCCGCCCGGCGGGTGAGGCTTTCCAGCAGTGATTCATCCCAGTCGAGAATAACTTCCGCCAGCGGCGGCTCATCGCCGGGACGCAACAGTCGCTGATCGTTGATGGGCAATCCCATCAGCAGTCGTAACCGACGTTCGGCGACAAACACTCCCAGGCTACCGCGAAATGTTCCGGCGCGGCTGCCGTTATTGGTTTGAGTTCCCTGCACCAATTTGCCGTTCAGTGCGTTCTCCACTTCCTCTTTGAAGCGGTAATACTGTTCGCGCGCCTGCGTTTCCTCTTTGGCTTCGCCGCCGCGACGATTCTCCAAGGCTTTGACAACCTGCCAGGTTTTCAGGGCCGAATCACGGGCCTTGATTTTGGCTTCCAGATCGCGATATGCGAAATAGAGATCCCAGTAGGCGTTTTCCAAATTGCTAACGTAGTCGCGAACGGCAATTTCAAAATCAGAAAGACTTTGATCAACATTCATCCGGGCAATGAGAACGCCGTTGTTCACACCGGGAACGGAACTCGATCCAGCAACACGATTGAAATCGACGCCGCTACCCAATAACAGCGGGTGACGGAATTCGGCTTCCATATTGGTGTTCCAGATCGACGGGAACGCATTGCCGGGTGAGTTGTTGGCGTCGTAGTCGGTGTTGTTTCGCAGTGTGAACTCGGTGCCGGTGACCGCCCGCTTGGCGATCTGCGTTTGCATGATCGCGAGGTCCTGCTTCAAGCTGCGAGTCCCACCACCGACGAACGTGTTGTTGAGGGCGCGGTCGTTGTATTCGAAGAACGCGTTGGTTGCGAAGGAGGCATCGAAGGCGCTCAATGCGGCAGCAACGCCGAGTTGAGGGTCGGTCTCCTGAATGCTCGGATCGAGCGTCGTGGGTGCTTGATCGGGCGTGCGGAGAACAATGCCGCCGAGGTCTCGCATCACCTTGGAGTTGTCCAACGCATGTCGCACCACCTCTTCCAGCGAGATGTCCCAGTAATCGGTTGGCTGGTCGGCATCGATGCTGCGCGGCGCGGCCACCGAAGCGTATTCGAGAGTCGGCGACGAATCGACGTCGGCATATTCCACCTGCGTCGCAACGTACTTGAAGTGTTCGGTGTCACCATCCGCGTGAAACCGGTCCTGCCAGCTGAGCGAGATGCAGCCCGGAAGCGCAAGCGAAGCGATCGCCAACACTATTGTTATCCGGGAAATCACATCTTTCATCTGTGAACAATCCTTGATCCGAGTTGTGCTACGCGGTCAGAGGAATGCGAGGCATTGCCCCGCTGCTAAACCTGTGTCGAATCGCCCGTTGGTGACGATTTGATTTGGTGGAGCCGATTTGGAGCGGGGTCGCGGCACAACTTCACGCGCTGCAATCCCGTTCAGACCTGCCCTGACTACTCTATCGGCGCGCGACTGACAGCCACAAAAGCGTTATTATCCTCAGAATCAGAATTATCGGCATTTCTTAACATCGCGATGGGCGCGGAGTCGCACAGCGATTCTCGACGGTCGGCCGTTCGTTCGCGTCGTGGCAATGCAACGATAACTACTGGTAGGACAATCGTTTGCGCAGGATTTGTCGATGAACCAGCCCGGTCGGTTTAGCCGCGACTCAAGGGAGCACTCCCTTTGGTCGCGGCTAAACTGCCGAGGTTTCGGCAACTTCTGCCGGTAATCGCAGTTGAAGCGAATGCGCATCCGTCGATAACGGAGCCGCTACGGATACGAGACTCTGCAACCAATAACTGCTGACAATTCCGCACTGGCAGCGGTATACTGAGACTGTTTTCACAAGCCATTTTCTGTTGCGAGGCGCGTTCTATCGGCGACCCTCTGGCCGTAGAAACGCCGAGGAATTATGTCAGACGATCCGACCATCACGCAGCCCCACCCCGTCGATGACACGTGGCACGAGATCGAGGAGTTAATCCACGAGATCGCCGGGCTTGCGCGGGAAGAGGTCTCGTTGCAGGACTTTTATCGGTCGCTGCTCGACCGGGCCGTTGAGTCGCTGGGTGCCGTCGCCGGTGCCGTCTGGTTGACCGATGGCAGTGGCCCGCTGCAGATGCAGTATCAGGCTGGCCTGGCCAAAGTGGGATTGCAGAAGTACGAGGCCGATTGGAAATCCCATTCTCACCTGATGGAGTCCGCAGCGCGACAGGGAGAAGCGCAAATTGTGGCCCCTCATTCGGGGACCGGTGCTGCCGGTGACTTAACGAACTCGACTGATTTTCTGATGCTGCTCAGTCCGATTCGACTCGATGGCGAGACGCTGGGCATGCTGGAAATTTTTCAGCGGCCCGATACCTCGCGTTCGGCTCAGCAGGGTTTCCTGCGGTTTCTTGGTGCACTGTGTGAGCTGGCGACCGATTTTCACTCCCAGCTGCGTCAGCGTCAAATGCAAGACCGCTCGACGTTGTGGGGACAATTCCAACAATTCGCCGAACGCGCCCACAGTAGCCTCGACGTGAATGAAACGGCTTATGTGCTGGCGAATGAAGGTCGGCGGCTCGTCGGATGCGATCGTCTCAGCGTGGCTTCACGCCGAGGATCACGCATGCGGCTGCGTGCCGTCAGTGGCCTCGATACATTCGACCGCCGCTCGAATCTGTTACGCGGGATGGACAAATTGATTCGTGCCGTGACGGCGACCGGTGAGCCGTTGTGGTATACGGGTCCAACGACCGATGCGAACGGGGTCCCGAACCTGCCGCCGCAAATCGACGAACCGCTCAACGAATATCTGGACGAGTCCAACGCCCGCATGTTGGCGATCATTCCTCTGTTGGACGAGCAGTCAGACGAAACAGGTACGAACCGCCAACTGCCAGTGGGGGTGATGGTTGTTGAACAGTTCGATTCCAGCCAGGCCGGCGACGCATTACGCCAACGAGTTGCAGCGGTTGCCCGGCAAAGCGCTCCGGCGCTTCGCAATGCACAGGAACACCAGAGCATCCCGTTTCTGCCCGTGCTGAAACTGTTGCGAAAGATGCTCTGGTTCTTTCAGTTTCGGCAATTACCCAAAACGGCAACGGCCCTCATCCTGATCGTCGGCGCGGTTCTGGCGTTGGCGTTGGTGCCGGCCGATTTCGAAATCAGTGGTACTGCCGAGTTGCAGCCCCAGTTGCGTCGAGACGTCTTTGCGACCGGCGACAGTGTTGTGCGCAAGGTCCTGGTCGATCAAAACAGCGACGTCACGCCGGAATCGGTCGTCGTCCGCTTGCGCAATTCCGAACTCGATTTCAAATTGAGTCAGCTGCTGGGAGATTTGCAAACAACACAACAGGAACTCGATACCGTTCAAATTTCGTTGCGGTCAACCAACCCCAACGAACCGCGCGAGCAAGCGCAATACAACCAGTTGGCGGCACGTGAAGTCGAACTGAAATCAAAACTGACAAGTCTGGACAAACTGCTGGCGATTCTGCGAAACCAAATCGCCGAGTTGGACGTCCGCAGCCCCATTGCGGGCCGGGTGTTGACGTGGGACCTGCACAAAACGCTCGACGCGCGCCCCGTCAAACGCGGGCAGGTGCTGATGACCGTCGCCGACGTGAACGGGCCGTGGGTGATCGAAATCAAAGTGGCCGACGAACACATCGGCCACGTGCTGGCCGCCCAACAGGACATCGATAAAGAACTAAGAGTCAAGTTCATGCTGGCGGCTAACCCGGGTGTAAGTCACACCGGCGAAATTCTGCGCGTGGCAAAGACGGCCGAACGCGACGACACCGACGGCCCTACAGTACTCGTGACCGTTCGTTTCGATAAAAGACAAATTGCCAATCTACGGCCGGGGGCATCGGTCGTGCCACGGATTCACTGCGGACGTAGGCCAATTGGTTACGTCTGGTTTCACGAGTTATTCGAAGCCGTGCAAAAGCGGCTGCTGTTTTGACGCACACATTTATGTTGACGCACAAAGCTGCGATGCAACGCATCGCAGCGTTTGGGAATGAGTAAACGAGGAACCGTGCCATGATGATTTCCAGCAGCCTGTTGATTTCCGCCCTGTTGTTCGCAGGACCAGAAAAAGCGGAAGCAGGTTCGATCGACGTCGAATCGGTTGTGGTCACGCTGATCAAAACGGTCGATGTGCCGGCACGTGAAGTTGGTGTGTTGTCATCGATCAAGGTTCGCGAAGGCGATCTGGTGAAGCGAGGCGAACTATTGGCACAGATCGACGACACAGAAGTTCGCAAGGCGGTTCACCGTGCGGAAGTCGAAGTCGAAATTGCCCAGGAAAACGCAGGCAACGACATCGCCGTTCGTTTTGCACGAAAGAAATCCGAAGTGGCTGCATCCGAACTGAAGCGGGCGGGCGAGTCGCGAAAGAAGCTGCGTAACAGCGTTTCCGATACCGAATACGACCGCTTGAAACTGCTCGATCAGGAATCCATTCTGCAAATCGAACAGGCCGGTCACGAGTTATCGACTGAACAACTCAACCTCAAATTGAAGCAAAGTGATCTCGATATTGCCAAGCACGAAATCGAACGGCGCCAAATCATCGCACCACTCACCGGAGTTGTGGAGAAGGTGAATCATCAGGTAGGCGAGTGGGTTGAAACGGGAACTCCACTGCTGCGCATCTTGCGCGTCGATCGCTTGCGGGCCGAAGGATTCGTCCGCGACGAAGACGTCGTCGGCAACCCGGTCGGTCGGCGGGCAACGCTGACAATCTCCCGAAGAGGCAGGCCCGGCGCACGATTTGTGGGCAAGGTGGTTTTCGTCAGCACCGAGATCAATCCGGTTAACGGACAAATCCGGTTCTGGGCCGAATTCGACAATCCAAACCTCGCGCTACGCCCCGGCATGAAAGGCAGTTTGATCATTCATTCGGACCGAGTTGAATAAAAACCTGTACTGGAATGACAATTTGACGCAAAGACGCGAAGGCGCAAAGTTTCGCAAAGAACAACTCAGGTCAATCACCGACTTCAACCGGAAATTCACTTTTTCGTTTTGCATGGAATCTGTCTGCTAACCAAAGGAGTCGAAAGAGCTTGTTTCTTTGCGTAATCTTTGCGACTCTGCGCCTTTGCGTCAGACCTTTCGGAATTCAACATGTCGTCAGCTTCGGCTTATCTCTCATCGTCCTCCCGCCGCCTGGAATTACGGATGCGGCCGGATGTCTCTGTGCATCCGTTGGAGTTCGGCGGCAAGCGTTATTGGGGCGTCAAAGATCCCGTGTCGCTGAGATATTTTCAACTACGGGAAGAGGAGTTCTTCATTCTGGAGATGTTGAACGGCCACACCAGTTTAGAGGAAATTCAGGCGGCGTTTGAACAACGCCACGCTCCCCGCCGCGTCAGCATGCCGCAACTGCAGTCGTTTCTTGGCATTCTGCACGAACAGGGTTTGATTGTCACCGACCTTCCCGGTCAGGGACCGGAACTGCTGGAACGAAGCACCAAAAGCCGCCGCCGCGAAATGTATTCGGCGTTCAGTAACGTGTTGGCCTTGAGGTTTCGTGGGCTCGATCCGGAGACATTTCTCAACTGGCTTTACCCGCGCTGTCGTTGGCTGTATTCGCGACAGTGTGTGATGTTCTGTCTGCTGGCAGCGGTTGCGGCGCTGGTGTTGGTCGCGGTGCAATTCAACGTACTGCAATCGCGGCTGCCCGGATTTCGATCGTTCTTCAGCGTCTCAAATCTGCTCTGGCTCGCGGTTGCGTTAGCAGTCACAAAAATTCTGCACGAAATCGGGCACGGTCTAACCTGTAAACATTTCGGCGGCGAATGCCACGAAATGGGCGTGATGCTGTTAGCGTTTACGCCCTGCTTGTACTGCAACGTGTCCGATGCGTGGATGATAAGAAGTAAGTGGAAACGCATCGCAGTCAGCGCGGCCGGCATGTACGTCGAATCGGTGTTGGCAACCGTTTGCACTTTTCTCTGGTGGTTCAGCGAACCGGGTTTGTTGAACGCGATGTGTCTGAACGTGATGTTTATCTGTTCGGTCGGTACCATCGTCCTCAACGGCAATCCGCTGTTGCGTTACGACGGCTATTACATTCTCGCCGACTTTCTGGAAGTTCCCAACCTGCGGCAGCAGGCATCGGCCGTGCTGAACCAGTCGCTGGCGCGTTGGTTTCTGGGAATCGAATTGCGTCACGAGCAGATGCTGCCAACGCGTTTGCGCAAGACCATCGCGTTGTATGCCGTCGCATCGATGGTTTACCGCTGGTTTGTCGTTTTGGCCATTCTGTGGTTTTGCCATTCGGTGCTGAAACCGTATGGTTTGGAAGTCATTGCTCAACTGTTAGCTGTTCTCGCGGTGGGTGGCATGTTGGTTGCCCCGGTCACGCAGGCGGTTGGATTTCTGCGGAATCCCGCACGGAGACAAGACATGAAATGGGGTCGATTGTTCGTTCGCGGTGGTGTTGTGGTTGCCCTCGTCGCCAGTTTGTTTCTCATACGATGGCCGTACCGCATCGCGACGCCGGCCGTTGTGCAGACACGGGGAGCGCAACACGTTTACGTTTCGATGCCGGGCAAGCTGGTCGATTCCGTCCCGGAAGGCACGAGTGTCAAGCCGGGCGAGAAACTGGCTCGTTTAGAAAACCACGAAGTCCGTCTCCAAGTTGAGAAACTCCGCGGCCAACGAGACCAAATGCAATTGCGACTGAAGACGTTGGAAAGCCGGCAAGTGACCGATGACGATGCAGCCGCACAAATTCCCGCAACACGTGAGCGCATTTCCGACATCGAGGAGAGATTGAAACGACGAGAGGCCGACGAGAGCGAACTGATTCTCACAGCACCGCTCGCCGGCAAAGTGCTCGCACCACCGTCAACCGGCCAGCAGAGTGCCCCCGGCGCGCTGCCCTCGTGGACTCGGACGCCGCTGGACGAACGAAACCGCGGAACCTTTCTCGAAACGGGTACTCTGTTCTGTCTGGTCGGCGACCCCGGCAAGTTGGAATCGGTCCTGGTGATCGACCAAACCGACATCAAGTTCGTTCAAACCGGTCAACGTGTACGGATTCAGTTCAATCACCTGCCGGGAACGGTGCTGCAGGGTAAGATTCTCGAAATCGCAGAAATCGATCTCAAAGTTGCGCCGCGCGATTTGATCGACCACGAAGACCTGCCGACACGCGTTGATGAAACGGGCCGCCGCCAACTTTTGAGTACGTCGTATCAGGCACGCGTGCAGCTGGATGCGTTTGACGATGCCATGTTTGTCGGCGCGCAGGGCCAAGCGAAAATCGATGCCGCCCCGCAATCGTTGGCGTCACGGCTATACCGTTACCTCAGCCGCACGTTTCATTTCGAACTCTAACGCAAAGCCCACGGGTCGCGTCCCGTCGGATCCCCCACGGTTACTCAAGCGTCTCCGACAGAATCTTCTCGGCATCCTGCCGACGACGCTCGCGAAGTGCATCGCGCAATTCGGGACGCTTCGCGCCAAGAATGCTCACGGCCAACAATGCCGCGTTGATTGCACCCGCCTTGCCGATTGCCAGTGTGCCCACGGGAATTCCGCGAGGCATCTGAACGGTTGCCAGCAACGAGTCGAGTCCATCGAGCGCCCAACCGGTCATGGGAACACCCAGCACCGGTAACACCGTATGCGCCGCAACAACGCCCGCCAGATGCGCAGCACCGCCAGCAGCAGCGATGAACACTTCGACGCCGTTTTCTTCAGACGTGCGAACAAACTCGGCGGTTTCTACCGGCGTGCGATGCGCCGACAGTGCGCGACATTCGCAGGGAATGCCGAAGTCCTTCAGCGTATCGCGAGTATGCTGCATTGTCGACCAGTCCGACTTACTGCCCATCAGGACCGCAACCAGCGGTGATGTCGATTTGCTCATAGTGTGTTACCGTGCATTGCCTGAAATTATCATCCGGCGATCGATTTCGCCGCTCGCCGACAGGTTAACTGTGACGAGGTCGTGACGGCAAGTCCGGGAAGCCACGGATTGTCGGTTTGTATTGCGCTGCCTAGAATTGGGGCGTCGAATCACCGTTGAGAGAAATCCCCATGCAGGCAGTTGAGCCGAGCGTAATCGTGATGGAGCCGCAACCGCGGTGGACGCCGGAGTTGCAGCGGCAGTTTCTGGGCGAAAACGTCCGCGTACGGCAATGCGCGACCTTCACCAACCTGCGGATACTGGCCGAGGGATGCTCCGTGGTCGTACTCGATCTGGACGCCGCACCGGCCGACGTTCTGCAGTTTCTAGGTCGATGTGCCAGACGGAGTCACCCGATTTGCACAATCACCCTCGGTTCACCACAAACCGCCGAGCTGGAATGGATGTTGCGGGATCTCGGCACACTGGAATTCGCAGTCGATATTCCCACAGGCAACCGGTTGGCAAATCTCTGCCGCCGACAGTGGACAGTTGATGGCAGATAGCCGCCGTAGTCGGTACCATCGGAACCTCTTCATCGACATCCAGCAATCACGCACAAAGCCCACGGGCCGCGTCACGTGGGATCGAGACATATTCAACAAACAGACAAAGACAGGATCGCAGCAGACATGACGGACGTGGAAGTATTGAAGGCGTTGGACGATGTTGTCGATCCGGAAATTGGCAAGCCGTTGGCCGCAATCAAAATGTTGAAGGGCGCGACAGTCGCCGACGACGGATCGATCGACGTGCAGATTGAACTGCCGACGCCCGCCTATCCGAACCGCGAGCGAATCAGCGAAGCGGTGCGAATGGCTCTCAAAGCCAAACTGCCGGATGCCGGAAAAGCGACTGTGTCGTTTACTTCGGACGTGAAAGGTATCAATTCTGGCGGTGCAATCGGACTGAAGGCGCGAAACGTCATCGCGGTCGGCAGCGGCAAAGGGGGCGTGGGCAAAAGCACCATTGCAGCGTCAATCGCCTTTGGGCTGAAGGACTCCGGCGCAACCGTCGGTTTGCTCGACGCCGACGTTTACGGCCCCAGTATTCCGCATCTGGCCGGCGTGAGCGGCCAGCCCGGCATGATCGAAAAGGAAGGACCGGACGGCCAGGTCGTTCAGCGATTCGAACCGCTGGAAGCCGACGGTGTGAAACTGATGTCGATCGGCTTCATGGTTCCCCCGGAACAAGCGGTCATCTGGCGAGGGCCGATGCTGCACAAGGTGTTGCAACAATTTCTGCAGCAAACCGAATGGGGCGAACTGGATTATCTCATCATCGACATGCCGCCGGGAACTGGCGACGTCTCGCTGACGTTGTCGCAGTTGCTCGGTCTGTCCGGCGCGGTCATCGTCTGCACGCCGCAGCAGGTTGCGTTGCTCGACGCCGTCAAGGCAATCAGCATGTTCAACCAGGTGAAGATTCCCGTGCTGGGCATGGTCGAGAACATGAGCGGCGATATCTTCGGCAGTGGCGGTGCCCGGAAGAAGGCCGAGGAAATGGGCATCCCGTTTCTGGGCGATGTTCCCGGCGAAGCGGGAATTCGTCAGCGGGGAGACGACGGCCGAATTGCATCGGTGTTCGACGAAGACAGCCCATCGCGCGAGCCACTGCAGCACGTCTGCCAAAACGTGGCGATGGAAATCGCGAAGAATTTGCTAGGTGGCGACGCACCGGCGATGCCGACGCTGGAAATTTTGTAATTGGCGCAGCTTGGATCGAACGAGTTCCTCGCCTAGAATGACAGAAGACACAATACGCGCAAACGATGCGGCAACCGAAACAAGGCAGGCAAGTGAATCAGCTGGTATCGATGACGATAGACGAATTGTTGGAAGAGTTCGATTTTCTCGGCGACTGGGAAGACCGGTGCGAGTATCTGATCGATCTCGGCATGGAGTTGCCCCGGTTATCCGAAAGCGAGAAGTCCGAAGAAAATCGAGTCCACGGTTGCCAGAGTATGGTGTGGATGATCGTCGATGTGGCGAAGAACGATCAGACACGTTTGGAAATCCGCGCCGACAGCGACGCATTGATCGTCCGTGGACTGATCGCCGTGTTACTGACGATTTACTCGGGTCGCACGCCCAAAGAGATTCTGGGAACAGACGTTGGCGAACTGTTTACTCGGCTGGGACTGGAACGCCACCTGAGCACAACCCGCCGCAACGGATTGTACAGCATGGTCAAACGCGTCCGTGGAATTGCCGTGCGCGAGAGTGAATCCAATTAGATAGTTTAGCGGCGGGGCAACGCCCCGCGCGTCTGGGTGCGACTGCAATGCCTGAATCAACCACAACAATCCCCAGCCTCGACGTCGAAGCGATCCGCGCCGACTTTCCCGTGTTGGGCAAACCGTTGCCCAAAGGAATGCCGGTCGTCTTTCTCGACACGGCAGCGTCGGCGCAGAAACCGCGCTGCGTGATCGAAAAGCAAACGGAAATTATCGAGACCTGCTACGCCAACGCGCACCGGGGAACGTACCAGTTCGGCGCGCGAATTGACGAGGAGTTGGAAGGGTCGCGGGAAAAAGTCCGCGCGCTGCTTGGTGCGGCCGACATCGACGAGATCATCTTCACATCCGGCACGACGATGGCGATCAACCTTGTCGCGAACACCTGGGGACGGAAGTTCCTGAAGCCGGGCGACGAAATACTGCTCAACGAGATGGAGCATCACGCCAACATCGTTCCCTGGCAGCAAATCGCCGCCGAAAAGGGAGCGAAACTGACGTACCTGCCGCTCACCGCCGATGCTCGGCTCGACCTGGAACAACTGGACGATGTGCTGACCGACAAGACGCGACTCGTCGCAGTCACCGGCATGTCAAATATGCTGGGAACTATCAATCCCATCGAGCGGATCACCGCCAAAGCAAAACAGCACGGCGCGCTGGTAATGGTCGATGCAGCACAGAGCGTGCCGCATCTGCCGGTGAACGTCGTCCATTCGCAGATCGATTTTCTGGCATTTTCAGGTCACAAACTGTACGGCCCAACCGGCATCGGCGTGTTGTACGGCCGACGGGAACTGTTGGAAGCAATGCCCCCGTTTCTCGGCGGGGGGCATATGATCGACCGCGTTTACCGCGACCATTCAACGTGGGCCGACCCGCCCGCCAGATTTGAAGCGGGGACACTTCCCATCGTCGAAGCGATTGCGCTGGGAACCGCCATCGACTATGTGACCGGCATCGGATTCGACGCCTTGCGGGCGCACGACGCGCAGCTGACGGAGTATGCGCACGCTCGTCTGTCAGAAATTCCCGGCATGAGAATCTACGGCCCTGCCCCCGAACACAAAGGGGGCATCGTCAGCTTCACCATCGACGGAATTCACCCTGAAGACCTGGCAACCCAACTCGATCGCAAAGGCGTGTTCACGCGACACGGGCATCATTGCACAATGCCGCTGCACGATCTCCTCGGCGTGCGCGCAACAACACGCGTGAGCTTCGGCATGTACAACACAACGGCCGAAATCGACGTGCTGTGCGAAGCGATCCAGTTCGCCCGCAAGCGGTTCGGTTTGGCGTAAAGGTTGGGTGGCCGGGGCTGGAGTCTTTACGAAGCCCCGGTGATTGCGATACCGGGGCTTCCCTACGGTCCAGCCCCGGCCACCCTCCTGCGGAGCGCTCCGCTAGCGCGTCGCGGCTAACCGACCGGCGCGAATTGGCGTACGATTTCTCGCGCGCTTCGCAATCCATCGACGGCAGCGGTGACAATTCCGCCGGCGTAACCGGCCCCTTCACCAACGGGATACAACCCGGCGAATCCCGGAGTCTGACGGGTCTCGCGATCGCGGTCGATGCGGACAGGCGAACTGCCGCGCATTTCAGGGCCGACGAGGATCGCGTTCTTCAGGAAATCGCCCCGCCATTTCTCATCCATTACCGGCAGTCCTGCACGAATGGCCCCGACGATACTCGGGGGGATCACTTCCTCCAGATTAACCGGGCGCGTACCGCGCTGATACGAACTGGCAATCGAAGCATTCGTATCCGCAGCGCGACCCGCCAGAAAATCAGCCGCCGTTTGAATTGGGCACTCGTAGTTCCCGCCGGCCAACCGGAATGCCGCCGATTCGTATTGCCGTTGCAATTCCACGCCGGCCAACGGATGTGTGCTGCCGAACTCCTCCGGTTCCAATGTGACCACGAGTCCGCTGTTGGCAAACTGCGTGTCGTGCCGCGAGCTGCTCATTCCGTTCGAGCAGAACATGTCCGGCTCGGAGATACTGGGAATAATCAACCCACCGGCGCACATGCAGAACGTAAACAAATCGCGTTGTCTTTTTGCCACCAGCGAATAATCGGCGGCCCCCAGCAGGTCGAGGTCATTTTTCCGGCCGTACACATGCCCGTTGACCTGCTCCTGCGGCTGCTCGATTCTCAGTCCAAGTTGAAACGCCTTTTGAAGTATGGGGACGCCGAGTTTGTGCAGCATTTCGTAAGTGTCGCGGGCGCTGTGTCCAGTACCGAGGACCACCTGCGACGTGCGGATGTACCCACTTGACGTTGCAATTCCCCGAATTTGTCCGTCGATAACGTCAAGTTTTTCCATTCGACAGGAAAAACGATATTCGCCACCGTGACTTTCGATGAGCCGACGGAAGTTGCGACAGATCAACGGCAGCTTGTTGCTACCCAGATGCGGCCGGTGCTCGTACAGTATGGAATCGCGGCCGCCACATTCAACAAACCGCTCAAGCACCCAATCGACATCGGGACCGCTGATGCGGCAGGTCAGTTTTCCGTCGCTGAAACAGCCGGCACCCCCTTCGCCGAAGAGGTAATTGTTCTCGCGGTCAAATTCGCCACCGCGGTCAAAGTCGCGAATCGACCGCACGCGTTGTTTCACGGCCGGTCCGCGTTCGATGAGCAGCGGCCGATATCCCTTCATCGCCAGATAAGCAGCGGCCAACAGTCCCGCCGGTCCGGAGCCGACAACCACGGGCCGTTCATCCAACGGATCTTTGCCCGACGGTGGGTTATCAAACTGCTTCGAGACAAATTGCACGACGCCATCGGCGTCGTGCAGATGTTCCAACCGGGCCGCTTCGTCCGGAACTTCGACGACGGCCGAGTAGACAAACTGTAGACTCTTGCGCGAGCGGGCATCGAGGCTCTTTCGCAGAATGCGCCAGCCGATGATTTCGTCCGCTGCAATCTGCAGCCGCCGCGCCAATGCCTCCTGCAAACGTCCTTCCGGCGCATCAACCGGCAGGCGGATATTTGTGACTCTGAGCGGCATGGTTCTATCTGGTGTCGTAGTGGTGGCTTCCAGCCGCCATGATT
>CAUZOL010000018.1:0-42867 GCA_963581435.1 Planctomycetota bacterium | reverse complement strand
ACGTGAACCCCCGGTTTTCACAGACGCTGGTGACCTTCGGGCAGAGGTAGGCGGCGTCGAACAGCACGCGGACCTTCAGCCCGGCGGGCGGATCGAAGGCGCGAATCATTGCCGCGGCAATCTCGGTCGATTTGAGATAGTCCAGCCGTTCGGCCTGGGCGAAATCTTTCGGCAGCCAAAGTTGCATCCGCCACGGCAAGATGACGCCACGAAAGCGAATCGCCGCCACCACGACCGTGTGTCCGTGACAGAAACGGGCACCAGAGTGGTCCCACATGCGGCTGAGCGCCTGCATCGAACGGCCCCGTTTGGCGATGCGCGTGTCGTCGATGATCAGCGAAACGACTTCCCCGCGCCGTGGCTTCATGGATTTGAGGATCCGCCACGAGGCCGTTTCCAGCACGTCGGCTTCCGGCCAGAACGCCCGCGAGAGAAAGTGCCCCAGAGACGTGCGGTGCCTGCCGATGCGGCGCACCACGTGAGTCAACGTTTTCAGCTTCGCCGAACCGACCAGCAGCAGCGCGGTGACGGTCAGATTCAGATGCCGGACCTGCGGCCCGCCGAGTTGATCGCTCACCGCCGACAAAAACCCTTGCACGATACGCGGCACCTGACGTACAACCATCTGAGACCTCGTCCCTGGGCCAGTTCGTTTACCAGGCTGCTCATACGAGGTCGTTTTTCATGCGCCAATACCAGTTTCAAACACAGATTTGCTCACTCTGAGTTATTAGCGGACTCCGTACCTGCACGGGAACTCATAGGTTTTCCCGGAATCGGACTCGACTGGAGGATTCCGACACGGACGGGCTTTTGCCTGCACGTTTTAACCAATCATTCTTGGCACCTGCGCGCGATCGGATCGCTTACAGTGTCTCAATTAGGAGTGTAAGAAGCCTCTCATTCGAGTAGGCTGGATGAATTGCAATTTGGATTCCCGACTCGTGTTTTGAGATAGGATGAGAGGTCGAACTATGAAACGAACCGCTGTGTGTCTTAGCGTACTTGTGACCTTTGCGACTATTGCCGGATCACATTCGGTTGCGTTTGCAGCAGAGAAGCCGAACATCGTTTACGTCCTGGTTGACAATTGGGGCTGGGGCGATATCAGCGTCCAAGGAAGCACGATCCAGACATCTCGAATAGACACCTTCGCGGCAGAGGGAATCCGGTTCACCAACTTCAACGTGCAGAATCAGTGCACGCCGACTCGGGCCGCCTTGATGACCGGGCGGCTGCCGATTCGATCCGGGACTCAGAAAGTCGCCGCGCCTGGTGAACCCGATGGCCTGTCTCCCTGGGAATACACAATCGCTGAACTGCTCTCAGATTCCGGCTACGCGACCGCCCTCTACGGGAAGTGGCATATCGGCTCCAAGCCGGGCCGTCTGCCGAACGACCAGGGATTTGATGTTTTTTGGGGAATCAACGAAGGTTCCAATGCGGCGTCCTACACCAGCACCGCGCAGTTTGATCCAGCCGTGGCAGAGGTGCCACACTTCTGGCAAGGCGTGAAGGGCAAGCCGGCCGTCCCGACTGAACTCTACGACATTAAGGCCAAGGCTCTCTTTGACAGCCGAATCACGGCGAAAACCACGAACTTCATCAAGGCGAACGCCAAAATGGGCACGCCCTTTTTCGCCTACGTCGGCTTCACCCATTTCCACCCGCCGTGGGGGGGTGCATCCTGATTTTGTCAATAAATCGAAAGCGGGAGTCGTTGCAGACACGAAGATGGAAGTGGATCACAACGTCGGACAGATCCTCGATGCAATCAAGATTGCCGGCATTGAAGACAATACGATTGTGATCCTGACCGGTGACAACGGGGCCGCCAATTATCCCTCTCCCGGGCTGGTGACGGGGGAAGTGGGCGGATCCAATGGCCCTTGGCGCGGTGGCCTCAGTACCGCATACGAAGGCGGCATGCGCACTCCAGCGATGATCCGTTGGCCCGGTAAAATCTCCAAAGGAAGAGTTACCGACGAAATAATTGCAGACCTCGACATGTACCCAACCATCGCAAATCTAATCGGCGAGAAGAAACGCATCCCAACTGACCGACCAATGGACGGCATGAACCAAGCGGACTTCCTGCTTGGAAAACAGAAGAAATCCAGCCGCGACTACGTCGTCACCTATGTCGGCGACACAGTCTTTGCCGTTAAATGGCGCAACCTGAAGGTGCACTTCGCAACCGCCGAGGGCACACATGCGGTGATTCACAGATACACTTTTCCGCAGGTTTTTGATATCGCGGAGGATCCGAAGGAGAGCTTCGAGCTTTGGGGGAATGAAGGCTACGCGCACACTTGGGTGATGAGTCCAGTGTCCAAGATCCTTGTGGGCCTGGCCAAAAGCATGCAAGCGTTTCCGAACATTCGACCAGGCCAAGAGTTTAGTGGTTACGACTGATATGCCACGGGAATTTACGGGCAGGTGTCACTCACTCATCCCCATTGTGAGACTGCCAGCATAGGACCGTTAATGCGGACTCCACGCGCCCAGCGGAAGCCATACCGATTTCGCGGAATTGGGCTCGACCGGAGGATTCCGACAGGGACAGGCTCCAGCCTGCACGTTTTAACCAACGTATTTCCGGAACGGTTTGCATGTGTTGACCGCCTACGCCAATGACAAAGGCACGTCGGCTAGACCTGAAGCCATCCAACATCATGATCGACGCGGATGGTGAACCACACATCATGGATTTCGGACTCGCAAAACGCGAGGCGGGCGAAATCACGATGACGACCGATGGTCAGATGCTGGGGACTCCGAAGGTTCTAAAACGTATCGCGGCAATTTACCCGTTTTTTGCCCCAGCCTGAAACGCCCACGGACCAACGTATGTCGGTTGCGGAGATACCCGCCGCAAGCGGTTCGAAATTTAAAAATCGCCGTCTGTCCTTTTGGCAGGATGTCTTTCGGCCTGCCGTTCATCGAATGACGGCGAATGCCGACTCTCTATCGCCCGGCAGCGTACTCGGCGTCGAACTTCCGCCGAGTCTCTGCTCGGTCCTGCTTGCCCGGCCAATGGTCACGAACCCCTCACACCAGCCCCAGGATGTAACTGCTACGCGCGTGAGGCCGCGTGGCGGTCTTAACAATGAAAGTCCTGGCATGAGCAATCAAACATCCCGTGGCCAGCAGATGACAAACTTTGACGCTGATGAGATACTCGCCATCTGGAAATGTTTTCGGCTGGGATGGGTTCATCCGTTACTGTGAGAACGGCACATTGTCGATTCTCGTTTAGGTTGCCGACAAGAAATAGAGGATTCTGTCCCTAAAGTGAAGGTGCGATAACTCATCCGGAGGAGGGGCAATTGGAGGCCCCTCTATGATCACGGGGCGGATTTGCTCGTCACCTTTCGTCTTCAGGCAGTAACGCCATTCTCGTTCGACCCAGTCAGAGGCCTTGACCGCTGAAGACCAAAATAGAAACAGCACGTCGCTCTCATCAATTCGGCGGTACAACTCGTTGGACCATCGAGAACCGGCTTTCAAGTCCAGAACATCTTGGAAGAACTCGATCCCCACGGCCGTTAACATTTGCACGCGCCGCAGAACTTCAGGGAGATCTTTCGAGGCATAGGAAATGAAGGCCTTGGTGTATCTGTTTGCTTCGCCCGTTGGATTGCTCTCACAAGGATGAGTTTCCGCCGCGACCTGTACTTTGAATTTGATGGTCCCAATCGGCACTGTGTTCTGGCTGATGAGGTCGGAGAGGCGACGTTCCGTCTCAGCAATATCCAACACGATCGCTTCACAGAGTTGATGAAAGTGAGAGTTGTCCATCCGGTTTGTCCCCGTCGATCAAGGCACCAATAGCTGCGACGGCACCGTCTATTGGCCTTTCGGCACCCAAGGCGAATGCAACCGCTCTGTGGAATCCATCATACCGGGATGAGCCACGGCTTTCAGCAATTTTCATCGCGACCAACGTCGGCGCGCATTGGGATGAGTGCTGAGCCATTTGTCGAGCAGCAATCCGGAGGCTGTTATATGGTGTTCGCGTTTGCCGCCGATGGAAAACTCAAGAGATATTGCAGGTACCTGATGCGAAAAGCCAGTGGGCACGAGCGGCTGATTACTGAATCAGCGTGAGGCCACAGAGCGACGCTAACGGCTTTCGGCATCCACTCTCTAGTCGCGCGATAAGCCGCCAACGTCACAGGGGCGATTCTCGCAGGCCTGATGCGAGATTAAGCGGGTGCCGAAATGGTCGAATCGGTGAAGTCTGAACGGGCCATCAACCGATAGAAGAACCGGGTGTCAGTGACACCCGGGAGACCATCAACCTACCACGATATGCCACATGCTGGCAGTTGGGCGAAGTGCGTGTGAGGCTGTAAAACACGGTGTTTCGTGTGTTCTTGAGAAATGCAGGAGAGTTTCCTAAATCTGGCGCATCTGCCAATTCCGCCACTCTCGCTTGTGCTTAAGTGCATTTCAGCTGCGGTGATGCCACGCCGAAGTCTAGCACGTCCAGCGGAAAGAAAAAATCACAACAGCCTAATCCGAAATCGTCGCCGCGGGACAGGAAGCGCGGTGCGAAGAAACGGGTATCCGTTACACCCCTACTGCAGCGCGGTCAACGACATCCGGTATCTCCGTAAAGCGTTTTTTGGTAGCTGGATGCACAAGGATTCAGATCAATCGGTCTGTATTCTTGCCAATGCAGCTACACGCTCGCCGTGACACGTTCCGCTTCTTCCCGGGTTTCCTCAACAACATGCGCGCTGCGGGCGAATCGGCTTTTTACGTCGAAGAAAATCATGTTGAGCGCCGGCACAATGATCAATGTGAGAATGGTTGCGAACAGCAGGCCGAAGGTGAGTGTGACGGCCATCGGGATGAGGAACACGGCCTGAAAACTTTTTTCGAACATCAAGGGCGTCAAGCCGGCGATGGTTGTGAGCGATGTCAGTAGAATCGCCCGCAGTCGCAATCTTGCCCCTTGAACACTCGCTTCAAAGTGGCTCAGCCCATCGGCGACGCGTTTGTTAATGAAATCAACCAGCACCAGTGAGTCGTTCACCAGAATGCCGGTGAGCGCCACCATGCCGATGGCACTGAGAATTGTGAACGGCGTATCGGTCAACCAATGCCCCATGACCGCTCCCATGAAACCGAACGGGATGGCTGCCATGACAACCAACGGCTGCACGTAGGAACGAAACAGCCCGGCCAGCATGACGTAGATCAACACCAACGCCACCGGCATTGCGGTTCTGAGTCCGCCGAATGCTTTCGACATTTCCTCAAAACTGCCGAGGAATTCGATTTGCACGCCTGGGAACTCCTGGCTAATTTCGCTGTCGAAGGTCTTGCGAATCTTGCCAAGAACTTCGGACGTTGGGACTCCCTGCTCCTGATCGATCGCCCCGTACACCGTGACGGCTCGTTCCTGCTGACTACGATGCAGGGTTTGGTAGCTGTCGCCTTCGCCCAGTTCGGCCACCTCGCCCAACGGAATCCAACCACGACCTTGAACGGTTTGCGCCGTGGGAATTCGCATCGATTCGATGTTGTAAACGCTGCGGCGGAACTCTTCCGGGTAGCGCACCATAATTCTGACGTCTTCGCGATTGCGGGTGATGCGGCGGGCCTCGCGACCGTAAGTGGCCGAACGGACGTGGCTACCCAATTGTGACACCGTGATGCCCGTCGGCCGCGCCGATTCGCGCAACCGCAGTTGAATCTCCCGTTTCCCCTCGTCGAAGTCGTCGTCGAGATCGAAGACGCCTTTGTAGCTGCTCAGTTCCGTTTTCAATCGCTCGGCAACGGCGACATTTTTCTTGAAATCTTTGCCGCTGACGACGATGTGAATGTCCCTTCCGCCCGGACCGCCGTTCAGACCGTCCCAACCCACCGAATTCACCCCCGGCATACTCGTGGTCTTCTCGCGAAACAGCGCCAACAGTTCCTCACTCGAACGCGAACCGCGATTGTCGGTCGACTGCGCGCCGACTTGTTCACGTTGGTCGGCCGGCATCAACTCGATAACGAGTTGTCCAAGATTCGATTGGTCGGTCGTTCCAGTTGAGCCGGCACCGGCGACATCGTACTGCCGGGCCACGTGCATCTGCACGTTGGTCACCTCCGGAAAGTTTCTCTTACCGTTTTCATCTTCGCCAGTGAGGTAATTGCTGATCTCCAGTAGTCGCGACTTGGCGTTTTCAGCCGGTGTTCCCACGGGCATTTCCAAAGCGCAGATGAGCGTTTCGCTATCCATTTTCTGGATGAAGACCCATTCGACAATTCCGCCCGCCATCATGCCGGCAGCAACAAATAACGACGCGACTGCCGCCGCCACGGTGACGTAACGCCAGCGAAGAGTCACCCGCAGAAATCGCTCGTACAAGTCGGGAAACGCACCGTGTAAATACTTCGCCCGCAGACGCCCAAGAGTTTCGAACCAGCGGCGTAACCACCACGTCCGTTTTGTTGATGGCGCAGCGGGATCCTTGTGCGGCGGCAAATGCGCCAGGTGTGCCGGCAGAATGAACAACGCTTCCACCAGCGAAACGCTAAGCGCCGCCAATACCACCAGCGGCAACTGGCTCATGAAGTCGCCGATCTGCCCGCGGATGAAGAACATCGGTGCAAAGGCGGCAATCGTCGTCGCAACGGCAATTGTCACCGGCCACATCACTTCTTCCGCACCTTTCACAGCCGCTTTGAGCGGCGACATGCCTTCTTCGACGTGACGGAAAATGTTCTCGCCAATCACAATCGCATCGTCAACAATGATCCCCAGCACGATGATCAAACCGAACAGGCTGAGCAGGTTCAGCGACGCCCCCACCATCCACATGACGATAAACGTACCCAAAAATGAAACGGGCAGTCCAACCGCCGACCAGAACGCGACCCGCCAATTCAGGAACAGGTTCAGCGAGATCACCACCAGTAGTAGTCCGCTCAAACCGTTGCGCATCATCAGGTCGAGCCGGCCTTCGACGAAACGCGCCAAATCGGTGTGCAGCGCAATTTCAAACTTGTGGTCGAATGGATCGCGTTGACTCGTCTCATTGTATTTGGACGGATCGGGACGCCCGCCCGCCTTGATGACGGCCCAGGAAATGCCGGACACGCAATACGAAAACGGTCGGACGTACCACGGCTTTTCCGCGGCTGCCTCGAAACCGTAAGCGTCGAATGTTTTCCCCTGTTTGCCCAGCACGTAAGCTTTTACCAGCGAGGAAATCTGGATCGCATCCTGAGACGCCGTCTTGTAGACCACCAGATTGAGCGCCGGTTTGCCGTTGAAGTAACTTTCCAGATCGGTATCAACAAAGCCGTCGTGCACCTCGGCCACATCGCGTAGATAGATGTTGTGACCCTCGCGACGGCCGCCGACGACGATGTCTTCCAGATCGACGCCGCGGTCTTCTTCTCCCACCGTGCGAACCGCAACGGTCGTGCGATCCCCCTTCAAATTGCCGCCCGAAATATTCAGGTTGCTCAGCCGGATCGCCGTGGCCACTTCGTCGAAAGTGATGTCGTATTTCAGCAGCCGATCGGGAATGATCTCAACGCTGATTTCGTCGTCGCGCATTCCGGAAATCTGCACGTCACTCACACCGGGTAACAACAATAGATCGTCGCGCAGATCACGTGCCGCTCGCTTTAAGTCGGCTTCGTCGTCATCGCCGTAGACGGCCACCATAATCACCGGCAGTTTCGGCACGAGTTTGGTAACCGTGATTTTTTCGAGGTCGTCCGGTAGATCCTGCAGCGCATCGACGTCGTTCTTGATCAACTGCATGACCGCATCGACGTCATCGACTTCGTTCAGCAGCGAAATGATCGTCGTGCTGAACCCTTCATTGACGGTGGAGTTGACCTTTTCAACGCCTTCAATGTCGCGGACGGCCTCTTCGACCTTAATCGTGATCGCCTTTTCGATTTCCGGCGGTTGCACACCCGGGTAGACGGCGATCACGGCAATTTTATTCGGCCGCGACTCCGGAAACATTTCCCGCACCAACGTGAACGCAAATATCCCGCCAGCCAACAGTACCAGCAGCATAACCATGTTCACCAGGACGGTGTTCCGGACGCTGAAACTGGGAATCGACATGCTGACTCGCTGCTGGCTGACTTGTGATAGTTGTTCGGGCCGCTCAAGATAACGTTTGGACGTTCCATTATAGGCACGCGGTAACCCCGTCGCACAGCAGATCGAGTAGATTCATCAAATGGCAGCCTGCGATCAAGGATATTTGTGCGAAGTCTGCGGCGAAGAAGTCGATAACGTGACCGTTAGCGACCTCTATCTGCGGTATGTCATCGGCGAAGTCGATGCGAAGCAACTTCCGACGACGCCGGAACGGCATCTGGGCTGCAACCCGGTTTATGCACAATTCATCGTCGATGCGGACTTCGAACCGGTGCTCGTCGAAGGGCCGTTCGATAAACGCACGCTCGATGCGGAATACGTCAGCGAGCGGGAAGACCGAATCACCCGCGGCTGGCGGCGGTTGCAGGAAGTTCGCAGCCTGAATATTTCAATCAACGAATATCCGCTCGAATGAACGGTGAATGAAAAACTCTGCTCATTACTGCGTAAACGAGTGGAAAATGGCGAGGTGGCGGTGATCTTTACGGTTGTGAGCGCGACACCTCGCACGCAGCGCATCGGCGAGTGTTGCCGCTTGTTGACACTCTCGAAAATCCCCCGTACCATCGGCGTTTCGATCGGTTTGATGCAATTGAAATACGCATACGCGTTGAGAAACCCGGTTTCCCGAAGAAACCGGGTTTCTGGTAACACAGGTTCTTGAAGGAGCGTTCCCCGATGAGTTCCGGCAACAGCATTGAAAGCGTCCTACACGAAACCCGCAGCTTTCCCCCGTCGGCGGAATTCACCGCTCAGGCCAACATCAAGAGCCAGGAAGAATACCAGCAGATGTGGCAGCGGGCCAAAGACGACCCGGCCGGTTTCTGGGGCGACATGGCCGAGAACCTCGACTGGTTCAAGAAATACGACAGCGTCCTTGAAGGCGACATGCCCGAGACGAAATGGTTCAGCGGCGGCAAGTTGAACGCTTCGTACCAATGCCTCGACCGGCACTTGGATAGCTGGCGAAAGAACAAGGCGGCCATTATCTGGGAAGGCGAGCCGGGCGATGTCCGCGTGCTGCGGTATCAGGATCTTCATCGCGAGGTCTGTAAATTTGCCAACGTGCTGAAATCGCTTGGCGTCGAAACCGGCGACCGCGTTACGCTGTACATGCCGATGATTCCCGAACTCGCCATTGCAATGCTGGCCTGCGCCCGAATCGGCGCGCCGCATTCGATCATCTTTGGCGGGTTCAGTTCCGAAGCGATTGCAGACCGCAACAACGACGCCCAGGCGAAAGTTGTCGTCACCGCCGATGGCGGTTGGCGACGGGGCAAAGTGGTTCCGCTGAAAGCGAACGTCGATGGCAGCTTGGACAAATCGCCGTCGGTCCAAAAGGTGGTCGTCGTTCGCCGCACCGGTTGCGACGTCGATATGGTACCGGATCGCGATTACTGGTGGCACGATTTGACGGAGAAAGCGTCGCCCGACTGCGATCCGGTCGAACTCGACAGCGAGCATCCGCTCTACATCCTTTACACATCGGGCAGCACGGGCAAACCCAAAGGCGTGCTGCACACAACCGCCGGCTACATGCTGGGCACCACCATGACCAGCAAGTGGGTGTTCGACCTCAAAGAAGACGACACCTACTGGTGCACGGCCGACATCGGCTGGGTGACCGGTCACAGCTACATCGTCTACGGCCCGCTCTCCAACGGTGCGACCACGCTGATGTACGAGGGCGCTCCGAACTGGCCCGATGAAGGCCGACTCTGGGAAATCGTCGAGAAGTATCAGGTCAACATTTTTTACACCGCGCCGACGGCCATTCGCGCCTTCATTAAATGGGGTGACGACTGGCCCGCGAAGTCCGATCTGTCGAGCCTGAGATTGCTGGGAACGGTTGGCGAGCCGATCAGCCCCGACGCGTGGATGTGGTATCGCAAGACCATTGGGCAGGACCGTTGTCCCATCATCGATACCTGGTGGCAGACCGAAACCGGCGGCATCATGCTCAGCCCGTTGCCCGGCGTCACCGCAACAAAACCGGGAAGCTGTACGACACCACTGCCGGGCGTCGTGCCCGACATCGTCACCGAAGAGGGCGAAAGTCTGGGCGACAATCAGGGGGGACTGCTTGTGATGCGTCAGCCGTGGCCGCACATGCTGCGCACGCTTTACGGCGATCATGACCGATTTCTCGAAACATATTTCAGCAAGATCGACGGCTGTTACTTCGCCGGCGACGGTGCGCGTCGCGACGAAGATGGCTGCTACTGGATTATGGGCCGTGTCGATGACGTGATCAACGTGGCCGGCCACCGCTTGAGTACGATGGAAGTGGAAAGCGCACTGGGGTCGCATTCAGCCGTCGCCGAAGCGGCCGTCGTTGGTTTCCCGCACGAGATCAAAGGCGAAGGCATCTGCTGTTTCGTCACACTGAAATCCGGCGACGGCACCGACGAAATGAAAAAAGAACTCATCGCGCACGTCCGCACGCAAATCGGCGCCATCGCCACCCCCGACCAAATCCGCTTCGCCGCCGCCGTCCCCAAGACCCGCAGCGGAAAAATCATGCGCCGGCTGTTAAGAGACATCGCCGCCGGCAAGGAATCGGTGGGTGACACCACCACGCTGGAAGACTACAGCGTGCTGGCAAGTTTACGGGCAGAAGATGGGTGATTGATTAACCCAAATACCAGCCCGCAGCGCAAGCAAGGGTTTCATCCCGTTGCGCCCGCGTGGACCCTTGCTTGCGCGACGGGCTGGTATTGTTTGTGCACACTGTCCGTCAAATAAACGACTGCTTGAAATCAATCTTCTTCTTCGCCCTGGAATTGCGGCGTTACTTCGTCCAGTAATCGAAGACGAGAACATTTTCCACGTGCGGTCCTACGAGTTTGACGAAGTTCTGGTGTGCCGGATGTGGGAGATACTCTTCGCGTCCTTTGGCGTCGCGGAACGTGACCAGGAATCCGTGTGTGAAGCCGGCGGCCTTGTTCTCGACGCTGACGTCGGTTCCCCATTCAAAGTCCTCGATCGCGTCGATCTTCCCCGGCAGTGCGGCGAACGTTGATGTGATTTCTTTGACGTTCGCTTTGGATGTTTCCTTCTTGAATTGGAACAGCACGACGTGCCGCAGCAGTTTGGCGGATTCTTTCTGGCTCGATTTTTTGTCGGCATTCACGGCGGAGACTCCAGCCAGTACCAGTCCGGCGAGGATTGTTAATGCGATGGTTTTTTTCATGGTTGCGTGTTCCAAAGGTTGTTGTGTGATGAAGACTGTTTCGTTTTGGTACTAGACCAGCATACGGGAGGTGGTGGGATGACGCAAAGCGGGTTGGTTCGACGCGATGCAACGCGTGGGCTTTGGGGGTGATACATAATCGGATTGATTTTTAAATTGCGGCTCAATCGGATTGTTGCCAGTTGTGGCCGGATTGTGCGAGGAGATTCTCGGCCTTCACCGGTCCCCAACTGCCGGCGGCGTAATTGGGGAAGCAATCGGGTTCGGTTGCCGACCAGGCGGCCAGAACCGGGGCAACAACATCCCAACTCGCTTCCACCATGTCGGCCCGCTGAAACAGCGTCGCGTCACCGAGCATGCATTCATAGAGCAACCGTTCGTAACCCGTTTGCGGTTTGCTGCCGAAGTAGTCTTTGTAATTGAAATCCATATCGACATTACCCAGCCGCATGACCGCACCGGGCACCTTGGCCCCAAATCGCAACGAAATCCCCTCATCCGGCTGCAACCGCAACAGCAGCCAGTTGGGGTCGAGATGATCGACCGAACTATCGCGAAACAGTGAGAACGGTGCCCGTTTGAAGCGGACGGCAATTTCTGTGGTGCGACTGGTGAGACTCTTGCCGGTCCGCAAGTAAAACGGAATGCCCGACCAACGCCAGTTGTCGATGAATAACTTCATCGCGACGTATGTCGGAGTTTCCGACTGCGGATCGACATGTTCTTCGTCGCGATAGGCAACCGCCGGCTCGCCGCCCACAATTCCCTCGCCGTACTGTCCGCGCACGGTGTCTTGCAGCGCACGCTCTTCGGTCAAGGGTTGAATTGCCTTGAGAATCTTCACCTGCTCGTCGCGGACGGCATCGGCGTCGAACGAGATGGGCGGCTCCATTGCCGTCAATGTGATGAGTTGAAAAATGTGATTCGGCACCATGTCGCGAAGTGCGCCCGACTTATCGTAGTACCGGCCGCGTTTTTCAACGCCGATCGATTCCGCCACCGTAATCTGCACGTGATCGACGTAACGGCGATTCCAGACCGGCTCGAAGATTCCGTTGGCGAACCGCAGCGCCAGGATGTTCTGAACGGTTTCTTTGCCGAGATAATGGTCGATGCGATAGATCTGCGATTCGGTCAGCACGTCGCGCAGCTGGCGATTCAATTCCCGTGCCGATTCGAGATCGTTGCCGAATGGTTTCTCCACAACGACACGTCGCCAGCAATCGTCGGTTTCCTGTGTCAGTCCCACTTTTTGCAATTGCTGCGGGATCTCGCTGAAGAAACCGGGGGCGGCGGCGAGATAATACAGACGATTACCGGCCGTCTGATGGCGCTCGTCGATTTCGTTCAACAGTTGCCGCAGGCGGGAATATGTGTCGGTACTTTTGAAGTCGCCGCTGAGATAGTAGAGGCGTTCGGCAAACCAGTCTTGCAATTCGTCGGTCAAGGCCTCGGTCGCGTGTTCCTTCAGTCCGGCGCGGACGTTTTCGCGGAAGTCGTCGTTGCTCCACGGTCGCGTTGCAACGCCGACGATGGCCAGCGATGTGGGCAGCAGGTTTTCTCTCGCCAGGTTTGCCAATGCCGGGATCAGTTTCCGTCGCGTGAGATCGCCCGATGCGCCGAAGATGACGATGACACAGGGGCCGGCAGGTCGTCCCGCCGATTGAAGCGATGTATCGTCTGGTTGCGATGATTCCATTGGTGTCGATTCCAGTAGGGGTCACGCCACGCGAGCGGGACGCAAAAATCGTGCGGCGATTATACGTGGTGGTTTTTATGGGGAGAGTTGCTTTTATGGGGAGACTTGGGCAACGCGTACCGCAGTGAAAGGGGAACGTGGTCTGCGGCGGAGCAGGTGCACGGTGATCCGTGTTGCGTTACTTTCGCCGTAGATCCAGAGTTCGCTGACTTGGCCGGCGGTGGCGATTCGCGTGACCGATGTCGCGATGCCCAGTACGCTGCGAACTTGTAGTGCCGTCATGCCCTTGATGACGCGTCCCTCGCGGATCGCCTTCTGTATTGGAGTCTCCGGACGCTTCTTGACCTCCCCAATCGGAACCCATTCACCGTCATCCAACCGATAATCCAGCTGCGTTAACCTCTCGGCGATGCGTTCCGATTCCGGACTCAGCTTGTACGCTTCTTTCAAAAGGGCCACCCCTTTCTCTCGATCTTCGAGCAGATCGATGTATTCATCGGCTGCCTTCAATAGTCCGATCGGCCCTTCTTTGCGAAACTGCGATTCGGTCGCCTTCAGCCATTTCTTGACAGCTTCGTCGGCTTTCGCCGGCTGTTTCCGTCGTCGGAATCGATCGGCCAGGTCGAGCATTTCCTGCCGAGTCAGCCGATCGATGTTGGCCAGGCGTTCTTTCATTTCTTGTTCGCGTTGACGTTCGGCCAATTCGTGTTGCTCGGGCAGCATCTCATCAATTCGGTTGGCAATATTGAAGCCGTTGTTACCTTCGGCCTCGGGCGTTTGCAGGATCGATGCGAGCAAAACGTCGCTGTAGAAAATGCGATGGAGCTTTTTTCGGGCCTTCTCGTCCGCTTGCCGATAGACGGCAACCGGGTTCGCGCGATACGTTTTTTCCAATTCAGGCTGCGGCGTCGGCAAACGTTCGGTCACACCCGGTAGTTGGTTCTTGAGCGCGTCCAATAGCAACGTCATGTCCGGCCGTTTTGTCTTCCGCAATTGCTCCCACGTCGTTCGATGGGCCTCGTGAACGTATTGCAGGCGAATGGTATCGGGCAGTTTGAGTTCGGCCGTCTTTTTTGCGAGTGCCAACAACGTGGTGGCGTTCACAACCGGTAATTTCCTGCGTTGCAGTTCAATGCCGTGGCGATTGGCTTCATTTGTCCGTTCGCGGAGTACTTTGTCTTCGTAGAAATCTGCTCGCTGCCCTGCCCACTTCGCCAGGTTAAACCAATCTTCAGAATTGTCGCGGCGGAGAGCGTTTTTCTTCAATTCAAACCTAATCACATCGTCGGAGTGAAAGCGGATGCTGCTGGCGACAATCACCCGTTTCCGATCCACGACCTGCAATCGGCCGAAGATTTCGGCCACTCCGTGTTTGGCCGGCGGCTTGCCGAACGTTTCTCCCTGGGCTGGTTGAAACACCTGCGAACATTTCTGCAGCGTCATTCGGTTTGGTGCCTTCGATGAAATCCGGCCTTCAATCCGGTAATCGACATTGATGGCGACCTTTTTCATTTCCAGCAACTTGTTGTATTTCTCAACAAACAGCAAAGGAGTTTGTGCGGCCAGGTCGGCCGTGTTGAACCACAGGGCCAGAACGGCCACGATCAGTATCGCTGAAAATCGTCGTCGATCGACATGTTTCATGGGGCGGCCTCGATCATGCGTGCCTGTGCCGAGAGCAGCGTTGTCGTCATTGCTGCCGCGTCTTCATCATCGCTGACGAAACCCATTATCTTCAGGGTTTCGGCGTTCGTCCACAGAAAGGCCGTCTCGGGATTGAACTCGACAACCAAAGTCGGCCGGGGTTTCTTTCTGATGTGGCATCCGGCAAGTTGAGCGGCAAACAGCACGCGTTTGGGGGCATTTTGCGAACGAAGCGTCTCGAAGAGCGGCAAATCGGCATCGATTTCAACCGCGGTCGTGCCGACGGTGAAAGGGAAATCCAGCACCCAGCGCACGGAACTTCCGTCCCCTCCGACGGGCGTCACATTCGTTTCCATCACAATCCACTGGCCGGCGTACAGATCGAGTGCGTGCAATTCAGCATCGGCCCGATCGTCCTTGCTGTGGGCGGCCGACAATGTCTCGTGCGCGTCTTCGACAATTATCACTAGTGGTTGTGCGGTCAAGTTGGCTGCTGCGTTTGTTTCCTTCGCCAACTGGCAGGTCTTTCGCGACGATTCGTCGTCGCGGCCCAAGACTTCGAGCGCACGACACGCCTCGCCGAAGTGTTCCGCTGCCTTTGCAATATCCCCCTGCTGAAGCGCCGCGTTTGCTGCCTTCCGCTCGCTTTGAACGACTTGGGCCGCCGTGTCGAGCGAACGCGCATGCAAACCCCACCAGATCGTCAACGAAATGATGACGACGGTTAGCAGCATGACGATGCGAAACGCGGTAATGCGTTTCTGTCGCGGCTTGGTTGTCGGAAATGCCGCCGGTGTTGCGATCGCTTCCTTTTGGACAGACGAAATGTCGTCCTCATCGTCAAAAATCGGCTCGACCGCAATCTGATCTTGCTTGGCCATTTGCCTCGACCGTGCCGTGGGAGTCGGCGACTCCTGTTGTCGCTTCTTTTTCTTGCCCGATTTTCTCGTCGGCTTTAACGGCGGATAGACGTCGGCGGGCAAAACAAACACCACGGCACCGCAAGCACTGCAACCAACCGTCTGATGTCGCCGACGGCGGACTCCTGAAAGGATCTGTCCGCAGTCGCAGAGGACCTCAAACGGCTGCGGTTCTTCCTCGCGACCCTTAGCACGCTTTTGTTTGGATTTTGGGAACCAGCCGGGCATACGGAGTTGCCGAGTTTGACTGACGAAAAACGAAAGTCCCCTACACACTGGGACGATTACAACCCATCGCAACAGCGGACGACATGCGACTCAGTTGATTATCGACGCGGCACGGCGAGCGGTCAATGTTCGATTGCCAGACTTCGGCGAATCACAACCAGTCTGCAGAAGTGAACGCCGCTGAGCATCGCGACAGCCGGGATGCGGCGCCGTCATCAGATTCCTTGCTGTCTGATCCGAAAGACCCCTTTGGCCTGGGGAGCGAACAAGATTCTGAAGCGAGCGAACTGAGAGAGACACTGGCCGACATGTTTGGCTTAGACGCTGACAAGACGGATTCGGCGGACGAGGTCGTTAGTCAATCATCCTCGCCGCAACCGTCGGCCGACGACGAGTGCGATGGCCTGTTGACGTCGATGATGGACTCGTTGAATGCAGAAACGCCAAACGAGAAAGCCGAAGCGGCCGACTCTCTATTGAACGCAGCAATTCAATCAGAAAGTCCTGCGATTGACTCGGCCGCGACTTCAGCCACACCGAGTGAAACTGCCGGCAACGAGGCGTCGCCCACTTCGGATGCTGAAGAACAGTCGAAAGACGGCGATTCCATTTCCTCGTACATGGAAGAGTTGTTGGCCCGATCTCGGAAGAACTCCGGTGCCACCGCGCAGACGATAAATCAGCCGACGAAACAGCCTTCCAATGAGAAAGAGAATCCCCCCACGGCTTCTTCGGAAGAGTCGGGAGCTGTCGAAGAGGACGTACCGACGAATCCCATGCGAAACCTCTCACCTGGCGAATTTACGCCGACACACTCTTTGGACAAAGATGCGACACGTGCCGACATGCGGAGTCTCAGGGAACTCGCAAACCTGTCGGCCCGCACCGCACTCGCCACGCACGCAACGAAGGAAATGCGCGGCAAGATGCTTATCTCGAGCCTGCTGACGGTGGTCGCATTTACCGTCGCAGCCGTCTTGTTTACCGGAAAGCTATGGGGGCCGATGTCGTACGAGGCGACAGGATGGGCCGCAGCGCTGGTTGGCGTCATCATGGCGGCAGAGTTGATCCGCTCCACGCTGCTCGTTCACCGCGTCAAATCGACCGGTCAGATTGCCGACCTGGACCATTCACCCCAAGGTCAGCAACTTGCGAAAGCGGCTGACGCAATTGGCGAGACGCAGTCCAACCCGCCGCGACGCAATGCCGAACCGATTGAGATTGATGCGTTCGTAATCGATGATGAGGAAGCGGACGCCGACATTATTGAAGACGTAGTCGTCGGCTGACGGGGTAACAGTTCAGTCTCGCGAAACCGACAACAGGGCCTCAGTGAAATCGAGGGCAAATTGATCCAGGTCGCACAGAGGAGAAGCGCACATTCGCGGCCGCAAACTTTGCCGCAGGTCCTGTAAGCGTGGCAAATCGCGAGCAAGTTCGACCGCGATCCGAATGTAATCGTCCTTGTCCGTCGCGATGGTTTCTGTCAGTCCGGCGTTCGACAGATGCGACAGCGAATGCCGCGACGCGAAGCGGGCGGCGGGACAGGTCACGACGGGAACCCCCATCCACAGCGATTCGCACGTCGTCAGCCCGCCGGAATAAGGAAACGGATCGAGCGCGATATCGACGCGGTTGTGGGCGTTCAAATGATCGACATGCGGCGTCTGTCCTTCCAGTTGAATCCGCTCTGGCGAAACACCGCGTGTTTTGAACTGTTCCCGCAGCCGCGATTGCACGCCCGGATCGTCAAACCCCTTGTACTTCAGCAGCACTTGTGACTTCGGAACCGCCCGCAAGATGTCCGCCCAGACATCCACAGCCGGCTCGTTGATTTTGCAGACGTTGTTCATCGTGCAGAAGGTGACGTATCCCGCCGACACCGCCGGCAACTCCGTCACGTCTGGCGCATACGATGGCGGCTGGAAAGCAATGTAACCGTTCGGCATTCGCAACGGCTGTTCGCTGATCTTCGATTCCAACTCCGGCGGCACGTGGAAGCGATCGCACAGCAGGTAATCCATCGCCGCCAACCCGGTGGTGCCCACATATCCGGCCCAGCTGATTTGCACCGGAGCAGCGCGGCGAGCGAAAACCGACAAACGGTTTCCATCGGTGTGCCCCGCCAAATCGAACAGCACGTCGATTTCGTCTGTAGCAATCTGCCCGGCCAACTGTTCATCGGACAGGTGCCAAACATCGCGCCACAAACCGGCCAGCGGTCGCAACTGCGCATTGAACTCGTCACTCTGTTTGTGATCGGAATAACAAACCGTGTGAATCGTGGCTGGGTCCAACCGCTTCAATAACGGCAGCATGAAAATGCCGACCGGATGGTTGCCCAAATCGGGCGATACAAGACCAACCCGTAGCGGCACACCGTGAGTCCGTGGTGCAGACGCGGCGATGAATTCCGGCGGTGCGTGTCGGTCATTCCAGTCGCGGTGAAGTCTCGCCAATTCTTCGTCATCAATGCGCGGGTCGTACTGCAGCGCGAACAACCACTGGCTGTGCAACCGCGCGTCTTGCGGAGCGGCTTCCATTGCGATCTGAAATTGACCGACCGCTTCGTCCACGCGACCAGCCATCTTCAGCGCGTTCGCCAGACCCGCCAAAAACTGAGGTGAGTCATCGTGTGGCTTGCCATCATCCTGCAGGCAGCCAATTGCTTCGGTCAATCGACCTTGCGGCTTCAACAAATTCGCCAGGTTGTGGCGCGCGGAGGAAAAGTCGGGCTGCTGCTGCAATGTCCGCAGATAGGCCGCTTCGGCGGCTATGTCGTCTCCCAGTTCACCGAAGATGACGGCCAGATTGTAGTTCGCCTGCGGGTTCTCCGGATGTAAAGTCAACGACCGTTCGATGAATGCGACGGCATCGTAGTTTCGACCCAACACATGCGCCGCAACGCCCCGATAATGCCAGGCGTTGGCGTGGCGAAAGTCGGCCTGCAGAACCTGAATCCAAAGTTGCTCGGCTTCAACGGCCCGCCCGGCCTGCTGATGTTCCAGCGCCGCGTTAATGATTTCCTGCACGCAAATTCTCCAAATCCAATCGCACGAATTGTACTCGGAGATTGAGAATAAATCTCCTTCAGCCCCGTTGGGGCAAAGAACTACTCCTCGTCGTCCACGTTGCCGAACGTTCCCCAGCCGTCCACGTAGGCATCCAACGGTTTGGCGATGCCGTCCAATTCACTCTGTGCGGCGATGATGGCATCATGCGTCAGCACCATGCTTTTCGTACATTCGCACGTCCACAAATCCCCGGCCTCTTCGAGGTCGGCTTCTTCATCGTCGAAGTAAATCGACGTGCGATAACCCAGCTTGAGCGCTTCCTCAGCAACCCGAGTCGCAACCGCTTCATCCGCCGCCGCAATCTGAACATCGACGTCCATCGGCTGCGACAAATCATTACCACCCTCGGCGATCGCACGAAGCGCATCACCGTCGGCGTCGTTTGGGTATTCGTCTGTCATCTGTTGTACTCGTAAAAATGGGCTGCAAGTTTCGGAGGCGGCGGCGAATGAAGAAACTGTCGAGTCCTACAACATACACGAAAACGCCGCACCCGAAAAAAACCAGATGCTGCGGCATGATAGCAGAAATACGATGAATTCGAATGAAATTGTCAAGCGGCGAATGTCGGATCTGTACATGAAAAGAACTGAGATAGTGCAGACAATTGCCCCCGCAATGCCGAACACAAATACTCCAAGGAACGGGTCAAACGGACCGGGTAGGGAATTGTCGAAAATCTCAGCAAACCCAGCCGCGGAAATGATGGGATCAATCATTGTACTGTCTAGCCCTTGGGTGGCGGGGCGTAAGTCTTTACGTCGCCCCGTCGATGTGGGGTTAGTTCGCGACGTGTGATTGGTGAGTCTGTTGAAGCGCTCGAACGGGGCCACGAAGGCTTAGGCCCCGCGACCCGTCGAAGGTGACTCCGCTTTGCGGCCGTGCCTTGTTGGCGGCCAACCTCATTTGGACAGTCCGAGAACTGCGGATCGTACAATGACGAAGACGATTCCACCACCCGCGCCGTACAGGATACCCTGTGCGAAGGCCAAGAGAGACAAAGGCACCGCAGCGCTTGGCCCGGGAAACTCCAAGAAACACGCGATAAACACAGTAATGGCCCAGGCGAGGCCACAAAACATTGCCGGATACAAGACAAATGATGCCGCCGTAGTACACCGGACCGTGTACGAGACCGCGATGCCGATGACAGTATTCAGCGCGAAGAACAAGGCGACCTCAGCATCGCGGTCAATGATGGCACCGCGTGGAAAAGTCAAAAAGTACACGACCGGGAGCACAGAAAGTGCTGCCAGTCCAACCACTGTAACAAGACGCTTCCGCACGTTTCTTGTTCCGTCATTGGGGTTCTAGCTGACAAACTGTCGCAAAGAGTGGTTTGACGACCGAGTGCCCTCTCAAATCGACAGCAACGATAGATAAGTTCTCTATGTTCCCCGTTCGAATGGCAAGAACATTTTCGGCGGTCAGTCAGGCATACGATGGCGAGCGGCCGGTGTGAACCGGCTGGTACTTCGATAAACCCGAGGGTTTACACCCTCGGCTCGCCTTCGAATCACCGAATCAAATCAACTCGGGAATCGGGCGCCCGCCCTCTGTGACAATCGGCGTTGGACGGCCGCTGGAGCTCGTCCAGTGGGCGTTCAGATCGATGCCGAGGTGGCGGAAGGTGGTGGCGGCGATGTCCTGCGGACGGACTGCGGCGGTTTTGATGCCGCCGCCGCGGGAGTCGGTGCTGCCGATGACTTGACCGTGCGGCAAGCCGCCGCCGGCGACTGCCATCGACATCACATTGGTCCAATGGTCGCGGCCGGCGTCCTTATTAATCACCGGCGAACGGCCGAATTCGCCCATCATCATCACCAGCGTGTCGTCCAGCAGTCCGCGTTGTTCGAGATCGTTCACCAGGGCATACATGGCGCGATCGACGCGCGGCAGCAGTGGCTTCAGGCCCTTTTCGATGCCGCCCCAACGCACGCTGTCGCCGTGATGGTCGAAGTATCCCCAGGCACCGCTGACGAGAATGAACGTCACGCCCGATTCGACCAGCCGCCGCGCGAGCAAGGCTTTCTCGCCCACGCTGTCGAGACCGTAGGCCGCTTTGGTTTCGGCGGTCTCTTTGCCCAAATCGAACGCCTGCTGCACTTTGCCCGAGACGACCATTTCGTAGGCCTGCCGGGTGAAGCGGTCTTGCCGCTGCAATGAGTCGCGTTGATCGAGGTCGTGGCGAAGTCCGTCGAATTGCTTGCGCAAATTGTCGCGGTCCTGTAAGCGATCGACGGCGACACCCTTGGGCATCGCGAACTTGCCGGACAATTCCAGGCCTTTCACCGGCGCGTAATTCGAGCCCATTTGTCCCGCGCTCCAGACGTCGGACGTCCAGGACTTCGCCAATCCGACAAACGCCGGCATGTCCACGTCGTTCGCGCCACGGAATTTGGCCGCAACCGAACCCATTGAGGGATAACCGCCGCCGTCTTTGCCGTCGTTCGTTCTGCGTGCCAGTGGGTTGCCCGCCTGCATGGTGATGGGCGTGTGATTGCTCGACTTGCAATCGACGGAGCGTATGATCGACAGTTTATCGGCAATCGACGCCTGCAGCGGCATGCCTTCGGTGAAGGAGATGCCGGGGACTTTTGTTGAAATCGTGTCGAACGGGCTGCGGATTTCGCTGGGGGCTTCCGGCTTCGGGTCCCACATGTCGATGTGACTCGGTCCGCCCGACAGCCAGAACAGAATGACCGCCTTGCGATTGGACGGCGAGGCGCTGCCGGCTTGTTCGGCCATCGCCTGCGATTGCAGCAACTGCGGCAACGACAACCCACCGATTCCCGCCATCCCCGTCTGCAGGAACCACCGCCGCGAACCGACGCGGATCAGATCGCTCATTGGTTGCCGGTGCAGATGACTATGATTTGCGCCCGTCGGCATGTTCGCTTCCTCGCGAATGGAAAACAGGAGGACCCGCGATTCGTGGTGCGGCATCGCATCGCCAAAGTTCGATATGTTGGATAGTAGCCGGAATTGGGTGCAAAAGGCAACCCGCACTCTTCGCCGTAATACGCCTCCTTCAACAAAAATCGACAGAAGTCGCTGAAAACATTGAACAACTTAACCCGCCGTCGGCGTCCATTCTAATGAGTCGCTGCAGCCGGTGTGATAATTGCGCTGGATTCACATGCTGGGAACGATTAGCCTTTTCAATAGGTGACGTGTTGCGAATAATGGATAAAAGTCGCTGAGATTTAAGGCGGAGAAGTCGCGAATGGTGTTGCGCCGGAATTGGCTCATTTGTTGCACTCTGTTTGCCGCGTTGCTGGCAACGAACGCGGACGCTGCGGCACAAGAGGAAGCCGACTCTTCGCGCGATTTGATTCTGTTGTCCGCCGACGGCCCCGTGTTTGTGCGGATTCTGCTGAAGGTGGACGGCGTCGGGTTTCGCCAGCGGTGGCGTGAGTATGCCGACAAGGTTTTTGCGTCGATCGATGCCGACGGCAGCCAGTCTCTCGACATGACCGAAGCCGACAAGATTCCCGCGCTGATTGCAGCCGGTGCGCAGATTACCGAAGAGCGCACGCTATGGTCGCAGATGGATGTGAAACCGGCCGACGGAAAGGTTGCTGCGGAAGAGTTTCGCGTGTTTGTGGTTGGTGCGTTGGAAGGGTCGCTAGCCATTCGCCCGTTTGCGACAACCCGTGCGCAGGCGGTTGCGATGTTTCCCCGCCTCGATCTCGATCGTGACGGCCAACTTTCTGCAGATGAGATTGCTAAGGGCTATCAGACCTTGCGGTCTGACGACATTGACGGCAACGACGTCATCGGCATCGACGAGTTGCTGCCGCCCCAGGACCCGACGATGCCAGCCGAAGTCCGTTCGACGGCCGAAGCTGCATTGGATCTTCCCTTCATCGAGTTGAGAGACGGCAACATCACCGCCGAACAGGCGGTGGAGGTGCTGCTGAACCGTTATTCTAAGAAGGGGCGCGGCAAAGGCGAAGAATCGTCGCTCGGGTTAACGAAGGACCAACTTGCGCTCGATGCGGCCGCGATGTCGCGTTTCGATGGCAATCGTGACGGATTGCTCGACTCCGACGAGTTGGTCGGGCTGGCGAAAGATCCGCAGCCGCGCGTGCGGTTTCTCGTTGAGCTGAGGGTTCGCACTCGCGACCGACCGAAAGTCAGGCTGCTTTCGGACGACGACAAGTTGGCAAGCAACGTGCAGCAGACTTCGCTCAGCCGACTGTCGCTGACACTTGCCGGTGTCAGCCTGTCGATGGCAGTGACACGACCGCGAACAACCACAGGCGACGCGGTCAATTTATTCAGAGTGCGTTTTCTCATGGCCGATGCCGACAAGAACCGGTACATCGACGCGCAGGAGTTCGGTGGTCTGGCGATACCTGCAACGACTTTTGAAACGGTCGACAAGAACGGTGACGGCAAAGTTTTTCGCGACGAGTTGGACGCGTATGTTGATGAAGTCAACGGTGCAGCCGATTCGCAGTTGAATGCACGCATCTCAAAACAGGGCCGCACGCTGTTTCAGATGCTCGATGACAACCGGGACTTGCGGCTGACACGTCGCGAGTTTCAGGAAGGCCCCGAGCGTCTGGCCGAACTCGACACAAACAATGACGGGCGCTTTGCCGAAGCGGAATTTCAACACAAATACCACTTTTCGTTCCGATCGGGCGAATCGCCGTTGGTTTCCTCCAACGCGCCGCAAACCGCCGCGAACGCGCAAGCGACACCGACGATCCGCGACGACACATCCGGTCCGTTCTGGTTTCAGCGAATGGACCGCAATCGCGACGGCGATGTTTCGCAGCGGGAGTTTCTTGGATCGCCTGCCACGTTTAAGCGTCTCGACGTCGATGGCGACGGGCTGCTTACGGGCGACGAAGCAGAAATGGCCGACAAGACCGAATGAGTTTGCAGTTTTTTGAAGAATCTGGCTAATAAATCGGCCCGCCAATCGAATTGAGGGAACGCTAATCTTCACTTATCAAATTAGCGTCAATTAGCGGAGATTAGCGTTCAAATGCTTGTCTCATCCGCTCTCATTGGAACTGTGTCCGCGAGGTAAACCAATTAAGTTTGCCCGTTAATCGAGCGTTTTTCTCGCGGTTTGTATGATCGAATCCCGCATTCGCTGAATTTCTTGTGAAAAAACTTATCAAATTCTCGATATTTTCGTGAACGAATGGAGTGGATTTCGCCGTCTTACTGTGGTGGACCGGGAAAGATCTGCTTGATCGGGAGCGTTGTGTCCGATAAACTGCTGACGGACCGGTACTTTTGTTTAAGGGAATGCGTACGATGACAAATCTGCCCAAGTCGCAATCGCTGTTTCGCCGCGTCGCCACCCGCATGAAGTTGGCATCGTTTGGCGTCCGGGCGTATATCGCATTCCTGGCGGTCGCTGTTCTCTATGGCATCGGTTTGCTTGCGAGCCGCCTGCTTGGCGTTCTGCCCGGCTGGTTCGACTCAATCCCGCTGTTTTCGTTTCCGCTGGGTGGGAAACCGTACGACGTTGTAATTCCCTCCGAACAGTTTCTGCTGCTGCCGTTGGCGGCGCTGGCGATTGCCGGAATCTGGTTGGCGCTTCGCGGTCAGGTCACGACATCGGAAGCGGCACGGCAAGTCGATACGCACAAGGGGACCAAAGACCTGTTCCTTACGCTGTCGATGCTCGACAAATCTGTTGGCGAGTATGGGCCATTGGTTGCCGGTGCGGCAGAGAAGCAGGCACCATCGGTGCAGCCCGCGCAGGTTGTTCCATTCAATTGGCAACGACGATTGGGCTATGCGGCAATCGGTGCCTTGATGGTCGCCCTCATCTTCAATGTCCCGCAACTCGACCCCTTCGGCACCGTCGCCAAGGCCGATGAAAAGGCCAACCAGCGACAGAAGCTGGCGCAGGTCGAAAAGGCCAATAAAGTCCGCATCGCTCAGCTCGAAAAAGAGCTGGAAGATAGAGAGGGCGGTTCGCCGGAAGTCAAGAAGGCCATCGAAGGCTTGAAGAATTCGTTCCGCAAGGCCAAGGCGAATCAGCAAAAACTGAATCAGAAGAGATTGGCTGCCAATCAGAAGGATCTGGGCAAGAAGTACCAGAAGATCCGGGCCGAGAAACTGAAGAATCTGCTGTCGAAGGCGAGTTCGTCGCAGCAGTTCGGCCGCAAGAATGATGAGAAGATGCGCAAGTGGTCGCGCGAGTTGCAGGAAGGTTCGACCGACAGCCTGCAGAAAGAATTTGAAAAACTCAAAGACGATCTCAAGCGGCTCGCCAAGACCAAAGACCCCGTCAAGCGGGCGGAAATGATGCAGAAGGTGCAGAAGCAGTTGAAGGAAATGGAGAAGTTTGCATCGGAGCAGGCGAACTCGAAGACGCTGGCTGCCGAACTGCAGCGAGCGCAAAAGCAAATGGAAATGATGGACGGCGAACTGTCGAAAGAGGCGCAGAAGGCGCTGCAGCAGTCGCTGGAACTATCGAAGCTGGAGCTTGAAGAACTGGCGCAATCGGCCCGCGATCTCAAGCAACTCGAACAGGCATTGAAGACGCTGCAGATGGCCAAGAAGTTGAACCAGGGCGAGCAACTCGACGGCGAAATGTGTAAAAACTGCAGCTCATTGGCCGACTACGAAGAGTTGTATGCCGAGATGATGGCAGAGAGCGGCATGGGTGAAGGTGAAGGCGAAGGCAACGGTGAAGGCACCGGCGGTCGCGGCATGGGCGAAGGCAGCAAAGTGGATGAAGACGACAGTGTCGAAACCGGATTCAAGGCCGAGCGGTCGAAGTCGCAAATCGTCGCCGGGAAGGTTCTGCTTTCGCTAAAGAGCAAAGGCATCAGCGACAGTGGCGATGCGAAGAAGGACTATCTGAGTGCCATCAACCGCGTCAAACAGGGAGTCAGCGAGGCGATTGAAACGGAGCAGGTTCCGCCCGGCTATCACGACGGCATCAAGAATTACTTCGATAAGATTGACGCGCCCACCCGAAATTCTAATGACGGCGACAAATAAACCATACAACGGGTTCGCGTTCGTTGTCGCCGGCGCGGCAATCGCCGGCGCCGTGACGTTGGGAAGCGGGGGATGTTCTTCGGATCAGGATGCACTGGTCGTCTATTGCGCTCACGACCAGGTTTTCTCGGAACGAATTCTGCGCCGTTTCGAGCAGGAAACCGGTATTCGCGTCGTTCCCAGGTTCGACACCGAAGCCACCAAGTCGCTGGGTTTAACGAACCTGCTCATCAGCGAGAAAGAGCATCCGCGCTGCGACGTCTTCTGGAACAATCAGATGTTGGGAACGGCCGAGCTTGGGCGGCAGGGAATTCTGCACGCCTACAAGGGTGACGGGTATCGTCGCATTCCCGAAGCGTACAAAGACCCCGAGGGGTATTGGACCGGCTTTGCCGCCCGCTTGCGGGTTTACATCGTCAACACCGATTTGATGCAGCCGACCGATGAGGAAATCGAGCGGCGGTTTGCCGGCGATGACCTGTCGCGGATCGCCGTCGCTCGACCGATGTTCGGCACGACGCTTTCGCATTACTCGGTGTTGTGGAATCTTTGGAAGCCAGACCGACTGAAATTGTGGCACGCCGACACCCGTCGCCGAGAAATCAGTGAAGTCGCAGGGAATTCGACCGTGATGAACCTCGTCGCCAAAGGGACCTGCGATCTCGGCTGGACCGACACCGACGACTTCTTCGTCGCAAAGGATCGCGGCGACCCGGTCGCAATGACGCCGATTCGTGTTAACGGTGAAACCATCTGCATTCCCAATAGTGTCGCGATAATCAAAGGAACAACAAGGTTGCGGCAAGCGCAGCAGCTGGTGGACTTTTTGCTGTCGGCCGAAACGGAACTTGAGTTGGCGAAGTCGCAGTCGCGACAGATTCCGTTGGGGACGGTGGATGAGGGTGATCTGCCGCCCGATGTACGGCCACTGAAGAAATGGGCTGAAGAGGGCTGCAACCTCTCCGGCCTCGCGCAATCGCGCGGCGAGTGTCTTGCCTGGCTGAAATCGGAGTCCGTCCGATGAGCCTGATGAATGCCTGTGGTTGGAGTGCGTTGCGCGCGGCATTGATCGTGTTAGCCGCCGCACCGCTTTGCGTTTTGTTGGCCCGAATGCTGAGCGACAAAGAAACCCGGTTTGTCAAAAACACCGGGTTTCTCAACACGGCGCGAACGCGCCAACGCGTTATTTGGACCCTGCTATTGATCCCGTTTCTCACACCCGATTTGCTCGTGGGTTATGCCTACGGCAACTTCTCGCCGTTTCCGTTGGTACGTCATCCTTGGATGAGCGAGTTACTGTACGGTGTGTTGCTGTGGATGAAACTGGTGCCGGTCGGCGCGGTGGTCATGTACTTGACGCCGCCCGCGCCGTTGACGGCCGAAGCCATTCATTGTCGTCGTTTGTCGCTTGCAGCGTGGCCACAAGGAATCGGTACCTATTTTGTATTGCTTGGCGACTTCATTCGCGGACCAGCGCGGCGGATGTTTCCCGCCTTGGGTTTAGTTTTTCTGTTAGCGTTTCAGGAATTTGAATTGGGTTCGCTGCTGGGTATAACCGCAGGTCGCATCGGTTCACCCGTGAGTTGGACGCGGACGTTGTTCGAAGGACAGCAAGGCGTCATCGATCGTCTGGCTCCACTGAAATGGACCGTGTGGCCCATGCTGTTCGATCTGGCGGCACTCATCCCACTAGTCTGGTTGATTTCGCAAGGTCGGCATTTGACGGCCGCAACCGAGCCCGGTCGAAAATCAGTCGGCCGCATCGCCCGACTGTCGGCCTGGTGTTACTTCGTGACGGCAACCATTCTCGTTACGGTAATTCCACTGACATACGTCCTGCGGGAATCAACGGGGGGTTACGCGGCGTTGCTGGCAAGTGGCGAGCAAGTGGCCGGCCTCTCCCGCGAGATTTTTGTAGGATGCTCGTTCGCCGGCGTTGCCGCCGTGGCGGCCTACTGTCTTGCGGCCATTCCCCTTATGCCGCAATCGGGTCGACTGCTCACCGAATTCCCAACCGACGGGTGCCACTGGCGTGTCGCCAGTGCCCACCGCGATGCGCTGGCGACACGCCAGTGGCACCCAATCCGGCAGTCGATAAAATACACAACGGCGCTGCTGCTGATTCCCGGGCTGGCTGGCTCGTTAATCGTGGGACTTTCGATTCTGTATTTGTTTCAGACCGATTGGCTGAATCCGCTTTATGACACGCTGGCCCCGTTGGGAATTGCGTTGGTTCTGTTTCTCGCCCCGCGCGCGCTCTTGCTGCAGCTTTTGTTTCGCTCGGGGCGGCCGCATGAATCGGGATGGCTGATAAAACTGCTGTCGCGTTCTGCGGTCGATCACCAGCGCCGCACGGCCGGACGATTGTTGTGGTCGATCCAGCGGTCCCGTCATTTTTGGGCGATGGCGTTGCTTGCGCTTTGGGCGTATTGGGATCTCACGTCGGCTGCCATCCTGCACCCATCCAGCATGGTTCCGGCGTCGGTCAGACTCTACAATTTAATGCACTACGGACATAACGCGGTTCTTTCGGCGATGACTCTTCTGGCAGTCGCCGTTCCGCTCGTTCTGGCGTGGTTGTTCGCGTCGCTTTTGCGTCCTCTCACCGGCCGGTTGGTCTGATGAACGAATTGTTGTGGAATCTGAAAAACGTCTCGCTCGCCGGCGCCGAACGTCCGCGCCTGCACGAAGCGAGCCTTCAGGTTTCCGCCGGTCTCACCGCAATCGTTGGGCAATCGGGCGCGGGCAAGTCGTCGCTGCTGAACTTGTTGGTCGGATTCGAAAACCCGGATTCGGGGACGTTGACAGCAAACCTGCCCAATGTCGATGGCCGACTTCCTTTGTTCTGGGTCCCACAAAACCTCGGCCTGTGGCCGCATCTCTCGGTGGCAGAACATCTGCAGGCGGTACTGCCGACCCAAAGCAACAGCGACCGGGCAGTCGAGCAACTGCTTGACGACTTCGATCTGACGGAACTCGCCGCAGCGCGCCCCGATCGGTTATCGCAGGGGGAACGCTCCCGGCTATCGGTGGCCCGCGCTATCGCATCGGGCGCCAGGGTCCTGGTGATGGACGAGCCGCTGGTGCATGTGAATCCTTCGCGCGCTAGCGTCTATTGGGACGCGCTACGGCGTCACGTTCACGAAACAAATACCTCGCTGGTGTTCGCAACGCATTCGCCGGAAACGGTACTGCGCGAAGCGAAACAGGCGATCTGCCTCAGCGCGGGACGCGTGCTGTTTGATGGGCCGGTCGAGCAATTGTACTGGCATCCCGCCAATCCGGAGTTGGCCGACTTTCTGGGGGTCCACAATTGGGTGACATCGGAAGAGTCCCGGGGTTGGCTGAATCATCCAGAGACGGAAGATCGCTGCTTTCGGCCCGAGCAGATCACTGTTGTCCCCGAACAGGAAAGTCCGCTGGTCGTCGAATCGAGTCGATTTGCCGGCTCTCTGGCGGAAGTTGAGTTACGCGACGAACGCAGCGGCAAGTCGCGGCGGTTCTTTCATCGGCCCTCGGGCAACGGAATGGCGGCGGGGACGCGTGTCACGCTGAAGGTTCTGGCACTGTTGCTATTCTGCCTGTTGTCGGCCGGCTGTGGCAGCGATGCGGAAGAGCCGACGGGACAGTTTCGGCATTGGCCGACGCCTGCCGACGGCGCAACAATTCCCGCACCGCGGGCCATGCATGTCACCGATGACGACGAACTCTACGTGCTGGACGATGCCGGCCGTGTGTTGGTTTTTGATTTCGACATGAATCTCAAGCGACAGTGGCGGATGCCGGAGTCGAGCGTCGGCAATCCGGAAGGGTTGTGTTTGCTGTCGGATGATCGATTGGTGGTTGCCGACACTCATTATCACCGCCTCGTCTTCTTCGACCGCAACGGCAAGTTGCTGGGCATGCAGGGAAGTCACGGCGAGAAACCGGGGCAGTTTATTTATCCGGTTGCCGTCGTGACCGACGATGCGGGGAATCTCTACGTCGGCGAATACGGCGGGAACGATCGCGTGCAGAAGTTCTCACCTGAGGGAGACTTTCTGCTTGCGTTCGGCGGATTCGGAACCGAGCCGGGCGAGTTTCAGCGCCCTAGTGGCCTGGTTTGGTGTGATCATAAAATTTACGTGGCCGACGCGTTCAACAACCGGCTGCAACGATTTTCCGACAATGGAGAGTTCCTCGGAATTCTGGGTGAAAACCAGTCATCCGCCGGCCTACATTATCCGTATGATATTTCACAGAGTCCGCAGGGGGACCTCTTCGTTGTGGAGTACGGTGCCGGCCGAGTCTCGCAGCTGGATTTGGAAGGCAATCTCATCGCGCGGTTCGGAACATCGGGCATGGGCGAGGGGGAGTTGAAAACTCCGTGGGGACTGGCAGTTGCTGGCGACTCACGGGTGTTCGTAGCGGACACCGGTAACCGACGGATTGTGGAGCGGAAGCTATGAAATACCTCAAACGCATCTTCTTCAGTGTCTTTCCACGCCCGCAAACGCGGCTGGTTTGGCTCGATGCGCTGCCGTTGGCAGTTTTCCTGGTGGTGTTCGCTGCAACCTGCATCGCGCTGGAATGGACAAATGCGGTTCTATTCGCGAGGCCGATGGCTTTTGCACTCACGGTGCTAACGGTTTGGATTTGGTGGATGCACGTGGCCGGGTTCAACGGCCTGGGACGTTTTCGAGGTCAGTTGGCATTGCAGACACGACTGTTGTTGGCCGGGCTGTTTATCCTGCTGATGGCCCAACCGCGCGCGGTTCGCACACAGGACACGTTAACGGTCATCTATGCGGTCGATATTTCCGACTCGATCGAAGGTTCGGTCGATCGCGCGTTGGAGTTTGTTGCCCGCACGGTTTCCAACAAACCGCAGGAAGACGAAGCAGGATTGATCGTATTCGGCCGCAACGCGGCGGTCGAATTGCCGCCGCGTATGAATGTGCCGGTCGAAGGAGACAGTGTCGTCTTCAATTCGATTATCGATCGCGACGCCACGAATCTGGAAAAGTCGCTGTCGCTGGCGGCGGCCATGTTGCCCGATGAAAAACGAGGACGGATTGTCCTCATCAGCGACGGAACGCAAACCGAGGGAAGCCTGCAAAGCATTCTGAGCGAATTGAAATCGCGAGAAATCGCCGTCGATGTTTTGCCGGTGCGTTATCAGTATGAAGACGAAATCTGGCTCGAACGTCTCGAATTGCCTCGGGCAGTGAAGCTGGGCGAGAACTACCAAGTGGCGGTCGTGCTTTCGTCACTCAAAGCCGGCGAAGGCACGCTGACGCTGACCGAAAACGGACAGGAACGGCACAACGAAAAAGTCCAATTCCAGGCTGGAAAAAACCGGTTCGTTGTTCCGATTTATCTCAACGAGGCTGGCTACTACGAATACACGGCGACGATTGCCGTCGATGGCAAGAAAGACAATCAGAAAAACAACAACAAGGTGACCGATTACATCTTCGTCGAAGGTGAAGGGCGGGTACTGTTGGTGACCGACCCCACCGGTGACGAGGAAGATTGGAAGAGCCTGGAAAAGGCGCTGATCGAATCGGAACGGTCGGTCGAAGTCAGAAGCTCGCTGGAAATGTCGCGCGATACGCTGTCGCTGATGAGCTACGACTGCATTTGTTTTGTGAATGTGGGCGTCGATGAATTCGACGTCGTGCAGATGCAGGCCGTCCACGACGCCGTGAAGAATCTGGGGTTGGGCTTCCTGATGGTGGGTGGCGAGAACAGCTTCGGGCCGGGCGGTTATCACCGCACGCTCATCGAAGACATGCTTCCGGTCAGTATGGACGTGACCAAGAAGAAGGTGCTGCCCAAGGGGGCGCTGGTCATCATTTTGCACACCTGCGAATTTGCCGAAGGTAACACCTGGGGCAAACGGATCACCAAACAGGCAATTAAGGTGCTTCATCCGCAGGACGAAATCGGCGTGCTGGTTTACGACTACATGGGGGGCGAAAAGTGGCTGTTCGAACTGACGCCGGCTCGCGATTACAACAAGCTGGTGCCGAAAATCAACAAGGCCGAAATCGGCGACATGCCCAGTTTCGTCACCACCATGCAAATGGGGCTGGCTGCCCTGAAGAAAAGCGATGCCGCCGCCAAGCACATGATCATCATTTCCGACGGGGATCCGTCCCGCGCGCCGCCTTCACTCATCAAGCAGTACATCGACAATAAAATCAGCGTCTCGACGATTGCGGTGTTTCCGCACGGCGGAAACGAAATCTCGAACATGCGAGCCGTCGCCGGCGCGACCAAGGGCCGCTACTACTTCCCTTCCGATCCGAATCGGCTGCCGGCAATCTTTATCAAAGAGGCCAACACGCTCAAGCGGACGATGATTCAGAACAAGACGATCCTGCCCGAAGTCGACTTTCCGCATTCGGTGCTGAAGGGGATGGACGAAATGCAGCCGTTGCACGGTTACGTGTTGACGTCGGTAAAAGACGCGCCGAACCGCGTCATTTTGCGCGCACCACCCGATAAGGAGAATCCGGGTGAAGTCGATCCCGTGCTGGCGATGGGGCGATACGGACTGGGCGCAACGGCTGCGTTCACTTCCGACCTCTCGTCCAACTGGGGCAAAGACTGGGTCGAATGGGACAAGTACCGCTCGTTCGTCAAACAACTCATCACCAGCATTTCGCGCGTCCGCAAACAGGGCAACGTCCGCATCTGGACCTACACCAACGGCAACGAAGGAACAATCATTGCCGAAGACTTCCATCCCGAAGAGCGATTTCTCGACATCGAAGCGGCCGTCTCGGGACCGCGCGAACGCTCTGAAACGATCAAGCTGCGACAAGTCGGCGCGCGAAGATACCAGGCCAGTTTGCCACTTTGGGGCCGGGGACATTACCAGGTGATGACCGTCGCCAGCGACGGCAGCGACAAGGAAACGAACATCGTCGGCATCATCGTACCCTACTCGCCGGAGTACCTGCGGTTTCGGGCCGATCCCATTGTCCTCAGAGAAATCGCCGATGCAACCGGCGGACAGGAACTTGCCGGCGACGACACGGCCGACAAGATCTACCAGGCGAATCGTGAACCGAAAAGCAGTTCCAGCCCGGTTCATATTTGGTTCCTCGTCGCACTCGCCTGTCTCATCCCGCTCGATGTGGGTATCCGCCGCATTCAACTCGACTGGTACGTCATCCGCGGTTGGCTGGGTCTGGGCCGAAAATCAGGGCCATCGACGGCGGTCATGGGCGCTCTGCTCGAACGAAAACAAGCGGTCAGTTCCGATCTCGAAGCACGCCGTGGAGAAACGGTTCGCCCAACCTTGCGACCGCGCACAGCACCCGCCGCACGGCGAAGTAAATCTCCCAAGCGAACATCGCCCAAACCAACTTCAACATCCGATCGCAGTACTGATGTCGGCAGCGGTGGCGAAGGGGGATCGACAACTTCTCGTCTGTTGGAGATGAAACGTCGACGGCAGGAAGACAAGGAAGAGGAAGACTAAACAACATCAGCCCGCCGCGCAAGCAAGGTTTACCAGTTGAAAACCAGTCACTTTTCGAAATCGTTGCACCAAATCATTCTCGAATCGACTCAAGATAACTGCAACCATTAATTTCGTCTGAACGAAAGTAGGCAGAATGAGTTCAACCACAACCGACGTCGCCCAGGTGTTGCAAGAAGAAGCAGATCAATTCAAAGACACGTTCGCCCGTGCGCGGGACGAGATCGGCAAGGTCATTGTCGGGCAACGCGAAGTCGTCGAGGCGACGTTGGTCGCAATGTTCTGCGGCGGCAATGTACTGCTGGAAGGCGTGCCGGGGTTGGGAAAAACCGAACTGGTTAAGGCACTGTCCCACGTGCTGGAACTCGACTTCCGCCGCATTCAATTCACGCCCGACCTGATGCCGGCGGACATCATCGGCACAAATATTATGAACACGGATGAAACGGGCAATTACCGGTTCGAGTTCCGCCAAGGGCCCATTTTTACCCAGTTGCTGCTGGCCGACGAAATCAACCGGGCAACACCGAAAACGCAGTCGGCACTGCTGGAGACCATGCAGGAAGGGACGGTCACAGTCAGCGGCACGCAATACGTCCTCAAGCAACCGTTCTTCGTGATGGCCACACAAAACCCAATCGAGCAGGAAGGTACGTTTCCGCTGCCCGAAGCGCAGCTCGACCGGTTTCTATTCAAAGTGGACGTCCCGTTTCTCAACCGTGTCGATATGAACGAAGTTGTCAACCGGACGATTCTTCGGCAGTCCGTCAAGCCAGACAAACTACTGGACTCGGAAAAGATAATGCACTTGCGCGGCGTCCTCAGCAAAGTGGTGGTTGCTGACCCGATTCGCGACTACGCGGTCCGCGCCGTGTTGGCAACGCATCCGGGAACCGACTTCGCCGGGGAACAGGTGCGCCGGTTCGTGCGGTGGGGAGCCAGTCCACGGGCAGCACAGTCGCTCATAAAAGCCGCCCGCGTTCGCGCACTGGCCGAAGGACGCGCACACGTCGCCTTCGAAGACATTCGCTACTTCGCGGGCAACGTACTCAGGCATCGCGTGCTGCTGAATTACGACGGGCAAGCCGAAAACATAAATGTCGGCGAGTTGATCGAACAGACCGTGGCCGAGTTACCCGAAGAATTGACATAGGTAAACTCGCGGACGACTGACTTCCGATCTGTGAATTCTGACCTCTGATTGCCGGCCTTATGGAAACGACCACGAATACCAAACAATTCACATCCTTGTTCGACAACAAAGTGCTGTCGCGCATCGAACGGATGCGGTTGAATCCGACGCGGCGGCTAACCAATCGCAGCCGCGGCGAACACGTATCGGGCAAAGGGGGGTCAAGTACCGACTTCGTCGATTATCGCAATTACGTCGCCGGCGATGACGTGCGAAATGTTGACTGGAACATTTTCTCGCGGCTGCATAAGCCGTATCTCAAGTTGTTCAGCCACGAAGAGGAGATGCACGTCGTGTTGCTCATCGATGCCTCGTCATCGATGATGTTCGAAGGGAAACTCGATCGCGCCCGGCAGTTGGCGGCAGCGATGGGCATCATGGGGTTGATGAATATCGAGCGGGTCAGCGCGTATTCCTGCAATCACATCGGCAACGAACCGACACTGCTTTCGCCATGCACGGGGCGGGCGAGCATGAAGCGGCTGTTCGATTTTCTGGAAAACATCGAAGGGGGCGGCAACTTCCCTATCGAACAAGCGGTCGACGCCGTCCTCAAGCGGCATCGCGGGCGCGGCATTGTCGTGCTGCTCTCCGATTTCCTCACGCTCGGCGATCTGCACAAACCGTTGAATCTGTTGTTCAGGTCCGGACTGGAAATCTTCGCGCTGCAGATTCTCAGCCCGGTAGAACTCTATCCGGAAGTCACCGGCGATCTCCGATTTGTCGATTCAGAATCCGGCGACACGCTCGACATTTCCTCGGCGGGTGAACTGCTGGGGATTTATCACGAGCATCGAGAAGCGTTGGCCGAAGAGCTTTCTCTGATGTGCCGTCAACGCGCCGGACGGTTTCTGCCGATCAACTCGGCCGATTCTTTGGAAAGCACATTGTTCGATTTGCTGATGCGCCGCGGATGGGTGGTATGAGCGATTCATAGCAGGAATTGATTTGGCCGCCGGGCTTGCCCGGTGTGTATGAATCGTTGGCTATCGCGTCCCGCAAGCGGGGCGGCTAAATGGTTTAAAGTAGACGTCCTATGAGCTTCCCCAGTTTCTTCAACCTGTTCGGCGGTTGGCTGTTTCTGCTGCTGATTCCGCTGGTGGTGTTTTACTTCTTGAAGTTGAAACGACCGCGGTTGGAGATTCCCTCGCTGGCGCTTTGGCAGCAGGTGATTCAGGATCGGCGGGTGAATTCGCCGTTTCAAAAGTTCAAACGCAATCTGCTGCTGTTGCTGCAAATTCTGCTGCTGTTGTTGCTCGTGCTGGCGGTGATGCAGCCGTTTATCCGAAGCGCCGACGACCGCGCCGACATGCTGCCCGTGTTGATCGACTGCTCGGCGAGCATGGGAGCATTGGACGGCCCCAATGGGCAAACACGGCTGGAGGCGGCCAAAGACGAAGTGCGAGAACTGATCGACAATCTGCTGCCCACCCAGCGGCTTTCGTTGATCGCGTTCAACTCAACGGCGCGGCGGCTGACCGACTTCACCGGCAACAAGCGCGTGCTTCACGATGCGCTCGACAAGATCGAAGTCACTCCCGTGCCGAGCAAAGTCACCGATGCACTGCGAATGGCGCAAGCACTCGCGCTGAGTGTCAAAATTGAGACCATCGTCGTGCTGACCGACGGCAACATACCGGCAAAGGTCGATTTTGAGTTGCCATTCAATGTGAACTATCAGCGACTCGATGCCGGCGGGGCCAACATTGGCATTACAGCGCTCAATGCACGTCGTGCCAAGGCCGGCGTATGGGACGTGTTTGTGCGAGTTGAAGGGGCCAGCAAGAAACGGATGGCAGCCAAGGCGGAACTCATTCAAGACGGCAAGCCGGTCGGCAGCGAACAGGTCGTCCTCGATTCCGGCGAGTCGCAGCGGCTGGTGTTCCAGGTAGAGTCGGAACGCCCCGTTGAGTTGGAAGTGCGGTTGAAACCGGTCGGCTTCGATTCGTTGGAGTCCGACAATGTCGCCTATCTCGATTTACCGTCGGCCCGACCGCTCGTTACGCACTGTCCGCCCAATCTGGCGTCCTATCGGCACGCACTCAACGCACATAAGGAATTGGTGTTGTATCCGAACGACGATGGCACGGGTGCGCTGTCGCCTGACCAATCTGCCGATTTGTTGATTGCCGATAGTGTGACCGCCGGTGCTCCGCAAGCAACGATTTCCGTTTACATCGGTGTCGTTCCAGAAGACTTAAAGACACTGGTCGGCGTTGAGTTGGGTTTGGCAGAAGTTGTCGATTGGAAACGCAGCGAGCCGTTGCTACAGCACGTTCAATTAGCCGACGTGCAGATTGGTGATGTCCCCAAGTTCGGCGAAGACATTGGCGCTGCACAATTCGAACAGCTGGGTTACGAGATCGTCGCGCACGGCCGACTGGGTCCGCTGATTGTGAAAAAGCGTATCGGCCAACAGCAGTTGTTCTATCTACTTTTCCACACCGACCGCTCGACGCTGCCGTACCGTATCGGCTTCCCGATTCTGGTTGCCAACGCCATACAAATTGCATTGCAGCAGGCAGAGCTGTCCGAAGTGCGTGCCCAGCCGACGGGTTTGCTGCCGAAGAAAAAACACAAAGAGGAAACTGAATACCAGATTACCGGACCGGGCGACAGCCGTCACACGGGCAAGACAAACGCCGACGGATTGCTCACCGGTATTCCCGCACCGCAGGTTGGGCGATACAAAATTGCGGAAGGTTCAAAACAGGTCGATAGCATCGGTGTCAGCTTGATAAGCGCTGACGAAACGAATCTCGCGAGCGTCGAGAAGATCCAATTCAAGGAGCTTTCGGTCGCTGCCGCCGGGGAGAAGATCGACAGCGACTGGCCGCTGTGGTCGTATATTGCAGGTGCCGCACTCTGTTTGCTGCTGTTGGAGTGGTGGTACTTCCAGCGCCGGACGGGGGGAGTGCCGGCATGATGGGGACAAGTGATTGCGACATCAAAGCCGCAGAAATCAGAAACGAAAGAAATTGCAAATTGCAAATTGCAAATTGCAGAAGCAATATTGCAGGTAGGGGGCGTCTTCGCTGGGGCCGCACGCCTTTCAATTTGCATTTTTCAACTCGCAGCTCGAAATTCTCACTGTCTCAAGTCCTTCGATATCAAGCGATCTTGAGTTTTCTGTTGGTGTTGCTCACTTCGAATCTTGCAATGGCGCAGGTCTCAACCGGTTCGCGGCTCTCTGCCCGATTACGAACGCGGACGGCGACCGCTCGTGCCGGCGTGCCGATGACGTTGGTGTGGGATTTCAAATGGAATGGTTTCGAGTTGCTGGAAGGTCACCTTGAAATCGCCGTGAGCGATGGCCGTGACCAGATCGGCCACATCAAGACAGATGACATTGTGATATCGACCGGGGAACGGCGGCTTGAAACCAGATTGCCGGCGTTATCCAAAGATGGGCTGTACCAGCAAGTGTCGCTGCAAGCCGTTCTGGTGACGGCCGACCGAAGTTTCGACCTGGGCGAATTTCCGCTCCGCTTGCAGCCCTACGGGACCCGTACGATGACGGTCGGCATCAGCGACCCGTGGGATGTGCGGTTTTCTACGAGGCAATCGCAACTCACGCGAAGTTTGCGGCTTGAGCGATTCAATCCGGAGTCGCAGGATGGGTCGCTGGCAACTTCGTTCGGACATCTTGCGCCGAGCGAAATGCCGTCCGATCCGACGGGATACTGCATTTACAATTTGGTTGTGCTCATGGACGAAGGTTTTTCGGAACTTCGTCCCAAACAGCTCGGTGCGTTGTATGACTGGGTCGCGGCTGGCGGCAGCGTCTGCATTATGCCGGGCGGCGGACTTGGGACCGATCAAGTCGACTTTCTGAATCGTTTGGCGGCTCGCGACGAGCAGGCATCGCCAATGCTGCTCGATACAGAGGGCCGGCTGATTCCGGATGGAAGTGGTGATCGGGCGACGATTCGTCTGCTGCACACTGGTATGGGGCGGGCCGCCATTGTGATTGCGGCCAACGACACACTCCGCAATCCCGAATCAACAGAGTGGCGGGAAATGGTTGCGTTCTTATGGAACGTACACGCGCAGTTGGTCCCAGCGCTGGCTCGAGATGGCAATTGGAATGCGGCACGGATTCCGACGTCCCAGACGGTGAATCGTTACACTGGAACAACCAGTCAGAAATTCGAGTACCGACCGATTTCGCAGGGGAACTGGTTGCTCGAACGATTGATGCCGCCCACGGTTCAAGTGGTCCCGTTGGGATTGATCGGGTTGATTCTGTCCGGATATGTATTGCTCATCGGACCGGTGGACTACTTTCTGTTGGGCGCATTCAAACAGCGAAAACTGACCTGGATAATGTTTCCGTTGGTTACTGTGTGCGTGACAATGTTTACCGTGTGGCTGTCGCAGTGGTATATGCAACCGTCCGAAGACCGCCGCACCGTTGAGTTTCTCGACGTCGGCGATGACGGCAACATCGCCCGTCGCAGCCGGTTCGAGTTGTTGTTTAACAGCACGCCGCGACTGGTGAAGACCAAAGTGAACGGCGAGATATTTGCGCAGCTCAATCAACAGCAGTTCAGCTCGCGCGCCCAGCAAATGTACCAGCAGTACGGAAACAGTTACGGCGGGCAAGAACTCATCGAGCAGTTTGTGGGACCGGCCGACTACGAAGGTCGCTTCCCAGCAGACTACACGGTCAGTCAGCAGATTGGACAATGGGTTCCGCAGATCAATCGCTTCTTTTCCATCCCCGCCGCCAATGACGATGCAAATGGCGCCGGACAAAAGAAATTCGATTGGCGGTTGCTGAAGCCTTCCGGATCGGGGAATGGGCCGGATTCAACACACGACCAGGGATGGAAAAACACGGTTCGCCAACGGGTGCAGAAACACTTCGGCAGCGCGGCATCCATCTGGGTGATGACGGAGACGAACGTCGATCAACTCGCTGGCAGCCACGGGCTGTTTCTCCGCCAATACACTCAATACCAAAACGCCTACGGATATCAGGGGGCAGTTCCCACCTACGACGAAGAACAACAGCCATCAGGGGACAGTCGCAATAACACGTTCCTCACACAGACCTGCAAGCGTCCGCGAACTGGGCTCTATGGACTTGTGTCACGCATCGCACCAACTGGCGGCGATACCTTTGAGGATTTAGCCGTCCTCGATCCGACCGACCCCCGCCAGTGCCTGCTGGTGGTTGCAGTCGAACAAGAGGGCAACCTGCAGGTTTACCGTAAGCTCTACATTTTGAGTGAATAGACGAATCCGTAATCAGCATGAATTCCACTTTGTTTCTTAATCCTAATCTTATTCGTAATCTAAATCTCTTTTTTCCACGCGTTTCCGTGTCCGATACGAGGTGAGACGATCAACGTCTGGATGCTGAGAGATTACGAATAGGATTAGGATTAAGATTAAAAAATGTGAGACACGAATGAACGTAGTGAGTATCGATAACCTGTGGGTGCGTTACGGCAAGGTCCGGGCTGTCCGTGGAATCTCGTTGGAGATTCCCAAGGGCGAAGTGTTCGGCTTTATCGGCCCTAACGGTGCAGGAAAATCTTCGACCATCAAAGTGCTGGCGACGTTGCTGCGGGGATTTGGCGGACGGGTCAAGGTCAACGGCATCGACGTCGCCAGGAATCCGTCGGCCGTCCGCGAGCAAATAGGTTACATGCCCGATTTTTTCGGCGTGTACGAAGACCTGACCGTCCGCGAGTACCTGCACTTCTTCGCCGCCGCCTACCGGATTAAGCGGAACGATCGTCGCGCGATCGTCACCGATGTGCTGCAACTGACCGATCTGGAAAACAAGATCGACGCCCCCGTCGATGCGCTCTCCCGTGGGATGAAACAGCGTCTGGCATTGGCGCGGGTGCTGGTACACGATCCCGATCTGCTGCTGCTCGACGAGCCGGCCAGCGGACTCGATCCGCGGGCGCGAATTGAAGTGCGCGAACTGCTGAAAGCCTTGAAGGAAATGGGGAAAACGATTCTCATTTCGAGCCACATTCTGCACGAACTGTCGCAGTTGTGTACGCGTATCGGCATCATTGAAGCCGGACAGATGGTGGCCGAAGGTTCGCTCGACGACATCTTTCGCCAACTCAAACTGCAACGCATCATTCACGTGCAACTGGTGCGTCCGAACAATGGCGCGATCGACAACATTCGCGCCCTGCAGGGTGTCGATGGCGTCGACCAGTTGGCCGATCGGATGGCGATTCGTCTTCGCGAGGATCAAATGTCGATCGAAAATCTGCACGACAGCATCCACGCCATGGGGGCCGGGATTCACATGTTCCAGCCCGAAGCGATGGACATGGAAACCGCCTTCATGAAACTGACCGAAGGCAAGACGGCATGACGGTCGAGCGGTCACGTTTTGGACTACCGCTGCTTGCGCGCGAGCTGACGGAAATCGCCAACCGTCGGCGAACGTACTGGCTCCGCATCGTGTATGCCCTGCTGCTGTACCTGTTGGCGTTTTTTTCGTTCTACGACATCTTGCGATCCGGCAGTGGTCCCTTCGCCGTGTTGGGACACGGCAGTCGGATGTTCGAGACGTTGTTTGGACTACAGTTTGTCGGCATCTACCTGTTTATGCCCATCGTCGGCTGCAGTGCGATCACGCACGAAAAGGAGCGAAACTCGCTGTCTCTGCTGTTGTTGACGCGGCTTGGTCCAACGACGATTCTGCTGGAAAAATTGCTCAGTCGCCTTGTGCCGATGTTTGTGTTCCTGCTGTTGGCGATGCCGTTGTTGGCGTTTACCTACACGCTGGGCGGCGTCACGGAGTTTCGGCTGTGGGCCAGTATCTTCGTGATGGCTCTAACTGCATTACAGGTCGCCGCGTTAACGTTGATGTGTTCGGCCTATTGCTCGACGACAATCTCGGCGTTTGTCGCATCCTATGCGATATCGTTTGCCAGCCTGTTCTTCTGCTCCTGCTGCGGCCTGTCCTTTGCCTCGGGGCCGGGTGTGTTGTCGGTCGATAACATCGGCGAACTTGCAATGCGAACGTTTTTACTGGGATCATCGACGGTTGTCTTTCTCCTGCTTGCGAGGAGTTGGCTGATCGGTCGCGCGTTCGTCGAGCAACACGGCGCATTGTACCATTCGCTAAAACGGCTGGACCGGTTCTATGTTCAGACCGATGCCTCGACCGGTGGTGTTACATTGGTCCGGCACACGCAGTCGTTGCCCGTCGATGAACCCGTCGCGTGGCGTGAATTGGCAAAGTCATCGGCCGGTTCCCTGTTCCGGCTCGTGCTGACGATTGAAGTCCCGCTGCTGTTTGTGCTGGCCGCGGGAGTCGCAGTGGGGGTGAATAGCGGCGTCTTCGAAGTGATTGAGATGCTGCTGTGGGTTATCGCCGTGGTATTCGTGGTAGTCACCGCGACTGGCGCATTTTCCCGCGAACGCGGTCGGCAGACAATGGATGTGTTGATGGCGACGCCGTTGTCCGGCCGAGAGCTTCTCACGCAAAAACTGAAACCGGTTAGGAGACTGGAACTTCTGTTGTGGATCCCGTTCGGTACGTTGGTATTGTTTCGGATATTGTTATGGGGCAACGGCGGATTTGCGGCTGCTGCAGGAATTCGTATTCTGAGTTCAGTCACCGCTGTGCTGCTGTACGTGCCCTTAATTTCCTGGTTATCGCTGTGGATGGGCCTGCGGGTTCGCTCGCAGGCCCGGGCCATATTGTTGACGAGTTCTTTGATTGGTGGCTGGACTTTGCTGCCGATGATGTTGCCGGAGCATCCCGGGTTCTACCATTCAAATCTCGCGCAGCAATTCAGCTGGCTGCGATTCAGTCCGGCATCCATCTTTCGCTATCCTCCGGCGGGAAACGCGTTGGGATTATTGACCATCGCAGTTCATGCGTGCATTTACGCGTTCCTGTTGGTGGCGATTCGCCGTTACGTCTTGTCGCGGGCCGATAGATTGTTGGGCCGGCTTGGTGAGAACGAACAACAGCCGTTTGTCGAAACAGAAAATGTGCCTCAACCCGTGGGGATGGGGCAGGAAGCTGCTGCCGCGAGGTAAAAACAGGACTGGCATGAGTACCGGGCATCCGCAGGCAACACCTATTCATCGATTGAACCGAAGCGAAGCATCCGAATGATGAAACGTTCCAGACTCTCCGTTGGTCTGCCGCTGCTGGCCAAAGAATTGGTCGAGCAGTCGGCGCGTCGGCGCACTTATATCATCCGCGTGGTTTACGCGTGCCTGCTGTTTATTTCAGCGTAACTACCCAGTGACGAAGATGTGCGCTGGCAGGTTGGGGGACTGGTGGAAGGCGGATTGGATGCCGTCCAGGATTTTCAGGTCGTTTTTGCGGAG